>JAIPFM010000200.1 GCA_021736645.1 Phycisphaerae bacterium
CAGCACTTCAGTGAGCGCATGGGCAGAACACTGCCTGGCGTTTTCGTGGACAATGAAGGGGACTATGGCTACAAGCTGGCGTGGTCCGAGACTCTGGACCGACGATACCGTGAAGCCTGGGGCACTGACATTCGGTTGAACATGCCCCTGATGATAGATAAAGACATCGAGGGCGTGTATGCCAAGGCCCGCTTCCAGTGGTTCGATGTGGTGTCCGACATCTACAGTGAGTATCTCGGGGCGACCAGTCAGTGGCTCGAAGCACGCGGCATGTACTGCATCTCCAATCTGTGGGAAGAGTCACTCATGTGGCAGGCCGGTGCAGTGGGAGACTTCTTCAAGACCCAGCGTGCCTATTCCATGCCGGGCACGGATTGCCTGGCCCTCAATGCGCTGAAGATCCATGATTTCAAGGAAACGCAATCTGTGGCGGAATTCGAGCACCGCCGCATGCAGAGCGAAATCATGGGCGCAGCAGGATTCTGGGGATTCAACCATACCACGATCAAGCAGGTGGCCAATGCAGTGACTGCCTGGGGCGTAAGTCACGTGGTACCCCACGGCATCTTCATGACCCGCAAGCTGAGCGGCAATCCCTGGCTGCCGGACTGGTATGAACAGAATCCCATGTGGCCCTATCTGCATCTGTGGACGGATTTCGTGCGGCGCGCCAGCTTTGTCAATTCCCACGGTCGCACCGTACCAGATGTGCTGCTGATCAATCCCATGGACAGCGTGTGGGCCCTGTCCGGTCCAGGGGCATTTGACCCGGCCAGCATGGGGCGTGTACCTGTACCGGCTGTGATGCCGCTCCAGACCGAACCTGATATTGACCAGTCTCCTGAGCAACTGAAGCGAAATTCTGCCTGGTGGTGCCCTCCGACCATGGACGACTGGTTCTGTGAGGAAGTCAAACACATCAATCAGGTCTACACCCAGGCCATGCTCGACCTGTCAGCAGGCAGGATCGAATTTCTCATTGCGGACAGATACTACCTCAGACAAATGACTGTTCAAGACGGGCTTCTCGTGCGCGGCGACTTCAAGTTCAAGACCGTGGTCATGCCGCCTGTCACGGTGCTGCCTCTGGATGCGGCCCAGCGGATCGTCGAGTTTGCCCGGTCCGGAGGACAGGTCTATGCCCTCGGCACATTGCCGTCCGGGTCCACAGACCACGGCATGAATGACCAGGCCATGCGTACACTCATGCAGGACCTTCGAGCCTGCGCCACGTTTACGTCCTGCACGGGTTCCCTCAAACAAGAGATCGAACAAGGGGCACCGGGTCTTGTCTCGCGTGTCCGGTTTAAATCCGGCCGGTTTGCCATGCTGCAGCAGCACCGGCGCATCGGTGATCAAGATTTCTTCTGGCTGGCCAACAACACGGGCCAGGCCCAGCAGACGACCATGGCCGTTGAAAATGTACAGGGTGCAGCCTCGATTTGGGATTGTGAGACCGGAGAGATTCGTGCGAAGCCAGTGCAGCATGTTGACAATGATACGCTGCTCAATCTAACATTTGGCCCGTATGAAGCGTATTGGCTGGTGTTTGACCCGGCTGATACGCGTGAGCAGCCTGTTGAATCACAGAGGACCGCCACCAGAACTATCACTCAGATCAACGGGCCCTGGACCGTTCAGATCGATCGATCCGGTCAGCCACCTCTGGAGCACGAACCCACGATTCCAGACGCATTGCTTGCGCCTGTTCAGCGGCCTCTGGAGGAATGGAAACTCTGGGGACTGAAGCGGTTCAGCGGGTACATTTATTATACAAAGTCCATCGAACTCGACCGCGGTGAAGGCAAAGTGACGCTTGATCTGGGCAGGGTCTGTCATCTGGCTGAGGTATGGATCAATCACGCAAACGCGGGCAGTCGTCTGTGGCCTCCATTCACATTTGACATCTCGCAGCACGTGAAACCCGGCACCAATACAATCCAGGTGCGAGTGGGCAACCTGACACACAACAACTACGACCAAAATGCCGAATCCGGTCTGTTCGGGCCGGTGCGTGTGATCCGGAAAACGCCCGTCAATGGTCTGCCAGAGGGGCCGCCTTCAACGCATTGAGTTTGCGTGCTGCCAGACCGGCCTGTTCGACCTTGGCCTGCACATACAGGAACATCCAGAGTCGTTGTTTTTCGCTGCAGTTCGGAACTGCCGCGTGTGGACAGGAATGTATACTCGATTATCCTTTTACTCTGTCACAGAAGGCCAAAATGCAATCGGTGCAACTATCTTAATTAAGCCAGGAACCACTTGTTTTTGTGCCAAAACCCGATTATTATAAGTCCCGTCGATTTCATGAGAGGGATTGACATGCTGTTAGGTGTTGCTCAGATCCCCTGTTTTGACAACCTTGAGATGCAGAAAGGTGACGCTCATGCATATTCATTCCGGTCTTCCCCGCGTGCAATGGTTATTTGTTCTACTTGTCTGTCTGAACACAGGGGTTCTGGCTGCAGGCCCGATCCCCGGTCCCTTGACAGTCCAGGTCCTGTCCGAGGCTGACAACAAACCGATCGCTGCTGTGACAGTACAGGTGGGCGCGCGCATGGCAGTCACAGACCCTGCCGGCCAGATCATTCTGGATGGCGTGCCAGCCGGATCGTATGATCTCTGGTGCCAGCACACGGGTTATCTGGAGTTTCACAGGTCCATTGCCCTGCAAACCGGTGCCCGTGACGTGCAGGAGGTACGGCTGACACCCGAGGTCCTGTCCCCCTTGAAACTCAGACTCGTGGAGGCCATTTCAGGAGAACCGGTGAGCTCCGCACGTCTCCACATGACCCCAAAGAAGATTCAAGCTGCATTGAACGGACCACTGACGTTCTCCACGGACAGTGCAGGAAACGTGAGTACCATTCCCATCCCGGACGGGGAGTATCAATTACGCGTGGAGGCCCCGGGCCTACATACCCTGGATCAGATCTACACGCATCAGGCCACAGAGACGCCGGTCGAATTGAAGCTTGAGGCCGTGACCAACAGCATTTCGTACAGCATTCAGGTCAAAGGCTCGGACGGACAGGCCCTGGCTCAAGCCACGGTGGAACTCTGGGAGGTGTATCCCCTGGCCAGGATCGCCTCGGGCATGACCGACGGTCAAGGCCGGGTGACCTTTAGGGATCTGTGTTTGGGGATCATCAACCCAGTGATGGCAGATCAGTCGCTTCCTGTGAGTTGCCGTGCGGAGGCAGTCGTGCGCGTCCAGGCGTCGGGATACGTGACAGCCATGCAGTCCATTCGACTGGTCAACCAGGCGCAGCAAACCGTCATACTTGTGCAGCCCAGCACGATTCCGGAGCAAGAACCCAACAATTCAAAGGGCAATGCCCAGCGTCTGGCCCTGGGCCAATCTGCCTCCATGACTCTGGACCCGGTGAGAGACGAGGACTGGTTCCTGTTTGACTTGAAGGAACCGGCACAAGTCACGCTGTGGATCAATGAGTGTCCTGTGGAGGTATGTGCCAATATTTACAATGACTCGGCTGAAAGAGTGGCTCAGCTCACCAAGTATGGCGGTCGTTCGGCCCAGGGGGTATGGAATCTGGCAGCCGGTCATTACGCCATTCAAGTCCATGAATGGGGCATGCGCAATGCCTCCAAAGAGGCAGTGATCATCAGGTTGACAGGGCAGACAGCAGCCGATCCTCTGGAAGACAACAACAGTACATCGGTGGCGCGACCCATTCAGGTGGGGCAGCACATGCGAGGCTTGTTGTATCCCTGGTCTGACCAGGATCATTTTACCCTGCATCTGGACCGACCCGGGCGACTGCGTTTGGAATCAGTCAATACCCCCAATATCGAACGCGATGTTCGCATCCGAGACAAGGATGGGACAGAGCGTGCAGCCTTGTACTGTTATGGCGGTCGTGGTGGTGCCGGGGAATGGCAGTTCGAACCCGGGGAGTATCAGGTCGTGGTCACGGAGTGGGGCAACAACGGTTGTTCCCTGGACCCCTATGATTTCCGTTTTGTGATGATGACCGATGATGGTATTGATGACCCGGCTTTTCAACCTGGCACACGCATGTCCTCAGTGCGTCATCTGCCGATCCATGCACGCACCTATGCGTCAATCAATCCCTATGGAGACCGGGATGTATTTACCGTAGCGATTCCCTCGCAGGGGACCCTGCATATTTATCAGTATGGTCCCACAGAATTGAATGTGGCCCTGCAGAATGCAAATGGAGATAGGGTGAGGACGGGCAATTCTTACGGCAATCGAGACTCACATTGGACCTATCCCTTTACTGGCCCCACAACCATGTATCTGGAAGTCACCGAATGGGGCAACAATGGCTGGTCTCCCTATCCCTATGAACTCAGGACCTGGTTTGATCCGGCTGGCGAAATTGAACGTCTTTTGCCCAATGGCGACATAAAAACAGCAGTGCCCATGGCCTTGGGTGAGATGGTTCGAGACAATATCCTGCCCACAGGTGACCAGGATTGGTATCAGCTCTATGTGGATCAGCCCGGCATTCTTAATGTGTGGAATCAGGCGAGAACAGAACTGGCCGTGACACTCCATAATGCCAAAGCCGAGGCCTTAGGCTCTTTATTCACCTATGGGGATCGAGAAAATCAGATAAACTGGAACGTGGTTCCCGGTGTCTATTACCTGCATGTCAGTGAGTGGGGCAACAATGGTGAAGCGCCTTGGGACTATGCCCTCAAAGCGGTCCTGAATCGAGCGGTCCCGGGTGAAACTGCCGACCTGGCCAAGAGTCCACCTGTGACACTCAAACTGGATGAGGCCCAGCCATGTGGCATAGAGCATGTGGGCGACGTAGAATATTTTCGTATCAGTCTCCCGGCCAAGGGAGAGTATGTCTACTGGATTGGCGGACCCCTCGAAAATGACACCATCGTGGTGGATCAACGCACAGGCCGGGAATTCTTCCGACACTTCAATTACGGTGCTCGGACCGGTTCGCGTCCATTCACCACAGAAGGACCCATGGAATTGGCCTTGACTGTGCGCGAATGGGGCAATAATGGGGCAAGCATAGAACCCATGTGGATTATGGTTGCATCCAAGGGTCTTGTCCTGGGGTCACCTGCTGTTCAATGGAAAGCAGATCCCATTACCCCGACGCAGGTTACCTTTACCCTGTCCGGCACGCCGGGTATGGAGACCATGGCCAGCGTGGGCCTGGACATCAATGGCGACGGTCAAGCGGATGGTACGGTCACTCAGGACGCACCGGCAACCCTGTCCTTTCCGGAGCAGGGACTCTACCGTGTCACGACACTGGGACGCAACGGCGACATGTCGGCACGCGGCGAGTTCTGGGTGCAGGCCACAGGCCAGCCCGTGCGTGAGGGGCTGCATGTGCAGGTGACGCGCCCGGGCGAAGGGGAATTCATTGACATGTCTCTACCCGTGCAGGTGGCTGCTTTGAGCTATGAAGGCAAGCCCATTCGACAGGTGGCCCTGCAGATCGATGGACGCACGGTGGGTACGGACTACACAGTGCCCTTTGAATTTGACGTGCCGTGGCAGGATCTGGCAGGGGGCACGCGTACCCTGACGGCCGTGGCTGTGGACAGTGAAGGCACGCAGAAGAGCAGCCAGCGACAGGTCCATGTGTCGGATTACTTCAACCTGTCGCCTGCATCCGGGGCCGTGGTCACGGGTCAGGATGTCACAGTCTCGTGGGACGGCAGCGGTTTTGGCCAGGCCAGGGTCCGTTACCGCCTGAAAGAGGATCAGACCTGGCAGGAGGTCGTGGGGCAGAACGCGCGGAGTCGGCGCGTGCGTCTCACGAATCTGGAGGCAGGTAAGACCTATGTATTTCAGCCTGTGGGCGGAACCGAACCCGGTCCTGAGCGGGAGGTCACTCGTGTCAAGGGCCTGGCCTTTACCGACGCGTTTTACGGGGGGACGATTGCACGCGACTATGATCAGAAGCTGCCTGTGGCAGTGCGCAATCACGCGGAAGAACCGCGCATTGTGCGTCTGCGATGTGACTTGCCTCGCAACAGTCTGCTGCTCGCGGAATTCGTGGGGGACGGTGAAAAGGGTCGGCCTGTGGAACTGGGGCCCGGCGAACAGCGGAGTTTCACCCTGGGCTTCAGTGCCCAGGATGTGGTCAAGGAAATCCATACACTGCCCGTGTATATCGAGTCAGAAGACGGCTATTCGGACGAGGCCCAGGTGGAGGTGCGTGTCAAGCTGCCCAGGGTGGATCTGGTGTGGACAGACAAGACGCCGGAGAACCAAGAAGGCTTGGGCCGTGTCTATGAACTCTACAATCAGGGCGATACGCTCACGGACCTGGATGTGGGTACGCAGGAAGACCAGTTGCGAGTGTCCCCAGAAGTCAAACATGGCCTGTTCCAGGCCGAGCAGCGAATGCTGTTCGAGGTCTATCCCAAGATCTATGAGGGCTTTACTGCGTGTAAAGATGAGCTCACAGCCACGTCCATCAACAAGACCATGACTATCGAGTACCAGGGCCAACTCAAACCCGGCGAACAGGTCTATCTCCTGGACATGACCGCCGGGCTCGATCCAGTGACAGGCGAGCCGGACAGCGACCAGGCCGCCATGCGCGCGGCCCGTCGTCTGGTGGGGCAGTACCTCAGCCCTGCCACAGTGGACTGGTCTCTGCGCACGGACCCTGAAGACACCAATCGGGACGGCAAGCCGGACCGCTGGACCGTGCTCGATGAGATGAACCAGACCCAGTGGTTTGGTCGTGACACGGACAGTGACGGGCAGATTGATTTTGCCCAGGCCGATGTGGGTCTGGATGGCGAAATCGATCACTCCTCGATCCTGGAAGAAGGACAATGGCAGCAGACCAACCTGCTGGATGCCTGGCTGGAGATGAATTTCTCCATTCCCAAGCATCGATCCCAGTATCAACCGCATGACCTGGACCTGGTGGTCAATGGTCAGGTGGTGGGCCAGTTGGAGCAGACAATCCCGGAAGGCAATTACCGCTTTCCTCTGGCGCCCACAGCCCTGACCTGGGGGGCCGGTGACAACAGCCTAGAGATCAATTCACACTTCCTCAACTACGCACACTATGCCATTTCCAGTGATTTCCAGCTCAAGACCCGTATGCTGGGCACGGACATGTTTATGATCGGAACCTCGCGTGAGGATGCACTAAACCGGCTGTATGAGAGTGACAAGGGGTTCTCCACGCAGAATCCGGATTACAGCCTGTCTTCAGAGGATCTGGATTACAGCCCAAAGACCGGATTGAGCAAGGGATCGGAAGTCACCATCACGGGCTCGGTCAGCAATCTGGGTGCAGGTGTCAGTCCGCGCCTCGAAGTGGCCCTGTTCCTGGCCATTCCGGGCACTGAAGGCAAGGAGCTCACGCGTCAGACCATTGATCCGCCCGGCATGATGACCAGCACGCCCTTTACCTTTGTGTGGCCTGCATCCGCCGGCCAGCACAGCCTTCGCGTGGTGGCGGACCCGGACAATCTTCTAGGCGAATCAAACCGCAAGAACAACGCAGCCATTGTCAATGTCCAGGTGCCCGGTGAGGATCAGGTCCCGACCCTGACCGTGCTGGAACCGGCGGATGCACTGGAAAGTGACACCGGCCTGGTCAGCCTCCTGGCCACGGCCACAGATGATGCGGGCATCATTGGTATAGAAGTGACTGTGGACCAGGGCATGGCCCAGCCCCTGCACCTCACGGGCCGGGGATACGCCGGCATGGCCCAGTTGCTGTCCGGGTCGCATCGTCTTCGCTTTGAAGCCGTGGATTCCGGAGGCAACCGTGTGTTTGACGTGCGCACTGTTACTGTCACGGCTGCGTCCCCTGAATGCACGATTATTTCTCCCCAGGCCAATGCCGTTTTGGATGAGGCCCTGGTGCGCATACTGGTCTCTGCGGCAGACGTGGACGAGGCAGCGGTGCGTGTGAACAACGGTCCCTGGTTCGGACTGCAGGGCACAGGTGACACGTGGGGCGGTCCGATTGAACTTCCCTTTGGTGCGTGTGAGCTGGAGGTGGTGGTCATGGCCGGCAATGGCATGCGCCAGACGCAGCGTGTGTCCGTGACCTGCACGGCCCAGCCTGAAGAGGAGGAGGAAGAAGAAGAAGCCGAGCCCGATCCAAATGATCCAAACGATCCAAATGCAGAAGACGCTGACAAGCAGCCTGAGAACACAGACACTGATACACAAGGCGGCAAACAGGACAACCAGCCCCAGGTGGGGCAGGATCCTCAGCAGCCCAAGGACCAGACTATACAGAAGCCCGGGCAAGACGTCCAGAAACCGGGATCCGATCAGAACAAGTCCAAACCTGAGCCTCAAGTTCAATCACCGCCCAAGACCAACACCGGGCAGCAGCCCAACACACCGGGGCGCAAACCTTCCACACCCAACACAGGAGGAGACGCGCCGTCCAAGCCGTCGGGCGGTCAGTCAAACGCAGATGCCGGCAAGCCGGACAGTACAGACCAGAACGCGGATCAAGACGAAGACCCGGACGCTGCGTCAGATGATGTGGACCGTCCCGTGCCTGTGGACATCCCCGCGGAAAACCGGGTGGTGCCGCCTGCTGATGCGCAGACTCCGGCACAACCGGCCCGCATCCTGCCGCCCGCGCGCACCGGTCCGTCAGTGGGACGTCAGTCACCCAGCGGTTTTGCCTTTAACCGCCAGCGTAATGACTGGTACTGTCCCAATCGGCCCCGCATCAAGATCAACTTCAAGCTCCCCGAATGGCTCACCAAGGAGGAATTCGACAAGATCCTCAAGAAGGGTCCCAACAGCGATGAGTGGAAGGCCCTGGAGAGCAAGCTCCTGGCAGGCTACTGGATGCGAAACTCCGGCGGTCTCAAGGGCCAGACCATGGACAAGCTTCTGGAGAAGTACAGGGACCTGCTCCTGAAGCGGTGCGACCGTCTCGATCCAGTAGACGGCGAGCTGCCCGACTTCTGGCAGTCCCTGGGTTTTGCTGCGCCGAATCCGCCCACGGATCCCAAAGAACTGGCTGAGTGGCGCAACAAGATGAAGGAACTCACCCAGGTGTACTGGCTGCGGCTTCTGGCCACAGAAGATCCGTCGACTGTCGTCAAGGGGATGCAGCAGCGTGCCAACGCCCTGGGCAAATACGATGAGGCAGCGGCCATGCAGGCCGAGGCCATCTGCGACTTTATCAAGGCCGACCAGGAGTTCGCAGAGGAAATCATAGAGGCCCTGCCCTATGCCGGCGAGATCCTGGACATCTACGCCATTGCCACGGGCGAAACCGCATTGAGCGGACGCCAGGTCGATGCCTTTGAGATGGTCATGCGCAGCGTGGGCGTGGGCATCCCTGCAGCCCAGACCATGTACGGCAAGGGCAAGGCTGCCAAGCAGTTCATGGACAGCTTTGCAGAGGCGTACAGACATGGCGGGGACGAGTTCAAAGATGCCCTGATCAGTACATTCAAGAAGGCCGGCAAGGAAATGGACCCCAAGGTCCTGGACAAGGCCTACGACACGATCAACGCCTTCAAGAAGCAGGCACGTCAGGCAGCCAAAAAGCAGCTCGACGAGGTGGCGGACACAGCCGGGGATGCGTTCCGAAAAACAGCCGCTGGTGAAGCGGCCCAGGCCCGGAAGCTGGCCGATGAAAAACAGGCTCGCGAAGTGATCGACCGGTTGAACAAGGCCACGGATCCGGATGAGATCGCGGATCTGACCAAGAAGATCCAGCATGACAAGACCGCTCAGCGCATGATCAATGACGATGGCATCTCGCAGGCGACCCGCGACAAGATGATCGACTATCTGGATGACCCTGCCACAGGCAAGGGCCTCTATCAAAAGACGGACAAGCAGGTCAAGGGCTTCTTTGATGAGGCCATTCAGACCACTGATCCCAAGCGGCTTGAGTCCATGGCGGACGACATGGGCATGACGCCCAAACAGTTGAAGGAATTCCAGGACGACGTCCATGCCTTCGCCAAGAAAAACGGCCTGGACCCCAGTGACGTGGAAGTGGATGTGGTGGCGCCCACCAACCAAAAGACCGGCAAACGTACTGTCGGACGCGACCGGGATGTGACCTACCGTGTGAAGATCAAGGACGAGGCCCTGGCCAAGGCAGGCAATCCACGTGTCAAGACCATGGACATTCACCACGATCTCAGCACCAATGTGTACCAGAAGAACCTCTGGGAACAGGCCCATCCTGGCAAAAAGCTCTCCAACATGGATGAGGCCGCTGACTTTGCAGACGGTATGGATCAGATGGTCACCTCCGCCAAACACCACGAGGCGTATGATATCGGTGATCTCACTGTGGAAGAATTCTTTGAAGGCGGCCTGGGTAATGTAAGTGTCACAGGTAAACAGCAGATGGACAACTTTACAGATACCATGAAGAAGAAATCCCAGGACTGGTTTGAGAAGTCCACGGGCGATGCGGTCAAGAACACGACCGAGGGCATGCGACAGGCTGGTAAGCAGTATGACAAGGCCGTGGTGACCCGCTTGAAGAAGTACGGGATTGACCCGGACACGTTCCTTGACCCCAAACTGGCAAAGGGCAAGGAAATCTTCGACAAGGTCACTGACGGGACCATCACCCTGGCAGAAGGCGAGCGCATGCTCAAGGCCATTGGGTCCAGCAAGGAAGAGGTCGTGGCGGGTATTGCCGATTCATTCCGCAAGCTTGAAGACACGCCGGCTGCCAAGATGTTCCGCAAGAAGGGCGAGGAGGCCCTGATCGCGACAACCCAGGCTGCTGCCAAGAGTGACGAGGCCCTGGAGGCCACTGTCAAGGCCCTCAAGAACGGCGAAGTCACGACCGAGGCCTTCCGCGCGATCCGTAATGACGTCATCGTCAAGATGGGCGACAAGATCAGTGTTGCGGACCTGGCCACCTACATGAAGCGTCAGCTCATCAATGCTGCGGAATTCAATACGTTGACACGGGCGATTGCCAAACGTACAGGCCGCTCAGTCGATGAGGTTATTGCCGAGGCGCAGAAGTAGAATTTGGGCATGCCAGTCAAGGCCGGACAGCTCAGGCTGCACCCCTGGAGGGTCTGTCGAGTTGTTCGGCCTTGATTTCCTGATACAACTGAGACACCCAGGTTTGAGCATTGCTCTGCTTCATTTCGGATGCCTCCAGGATGTGCAGCCAGTGCGATTCGTCCGCCACAGGGCAGGACGTACTGATACCGCACAGACCATACTCGCGGAAATCATAGGGAAAGATTCGACACAGGAGAGGACGCACGTCAGAGGGCAGTGAACAGCCCGTGTCCGTGAGGAAAAAGCAGCGGCCGTTTTCCTTCTGACGCATAATGCGCCGCCTGCCCGTGTCATCGAGGATCGCCGGATTCCAGGTGGGATCGCCGCCGCCGTCTTCGTAGTCAGGCGTCAGCGGGGCCAGTTCATAAAAATCAGGGACTGGATGCGCCTGGCGAATTCGATCGACATCTCCACGGGTCAAGTAGATGTGAACATTCCTGCAGCACGACTGCCCCCTTTGGGCACACTCGATACAATGCAACAACATTGAAAAACCTCTCAAAAACAAGGCAGCGACAAAAGCACGCCTACAGAGCTGCTGCTTTTTTCGCCCAGGCCGAGAAATATACCGGGGGAAAAGTTGTTTTTCAAGAGGGATGAATATTTATTTTAGCAGGGGGCACTTGCACCGGCTGCACACATCGTCCGCGATCTCATGGCGTGAAGCGCAGGCATTGCAGAATATTACCGTGTCTTTGGACTTGTCGTATTTTTCATACGTGTTGAGCTTGCCGTGGCGGCGTACCTTGTCCCCATTCTGAAAGTAGTTGTAGAGTGTGGCATCATTCTTTACCACGAGGTTGTGTTTCCTGCCGTTGTCCTCCCGGATGATGACTGTGTACAGCAAATATTCTTCAATGTACCCGTCATTGTCATCCTGGTTGCGGTGCCGCCGTTTCTTCTGGACCTTCCTGTCGATCACCTCACCGTCCCAGGTGCGGCTGTGCGTGCGCCGGAGATTAGTCAAAAAGGCAATGGCCAGCATCATGCAGCCGAGTCCCAGGCCTATGTACAAGGCCTGCGGATTTGTCATATCCTTGCCTGTGGTCCCGTAGTAAAAGAACCCGCCTGTAAAGGCCGCTGCCATGATCCAGGCGAAAATCCACGCATAGCGTTTCTGGTTGGCCAGGTATCTGGCAAAGGCAGGATCATTGATCCGGTCGGAATAACCCACGTGCGCCATACAGTCTCCTTAAAAAACAGGTGCGTCGGTTTTCAAAATCAGGGTTTCACGCCCTTGGTGCCGCCCTGATTGTAGGTCTGTCGATTGGGCAGGCTGGGGTCGCCTGTCCCTTCACGCATCAAGCCAACCAGTTCCTGGAGATAGGTGATATACACGTCTCTGGGGTCGGCTTCATGCTTGCGGCATACAGCGGCTGCCATGCCGATGACTTCACCCATCATGCCCGTGGTGCGCATGACACGCACCGTGCCCAGGGCCACATGAGTCACACTGATGTTGCGTCCTGCCATCAGAAGATTGTCCACATTCCGTGAATAAAGACAGCGGTACGGAATGGGGTACGTGTAAATGGTGATGTGCTTGGCAATGGACTTGAATTCGCTGTCCGGAAACAGGGCCGTGTTTTTGGGGTCCGGATAGTGCAGGTCAATGGTCCAGGATGTGGGGGCTGTACCGTCTGGAAAGACCGTATGCTCTACCAGGTCCTGCTCCCTGAGCACATAATCGCCAATAAGTCTGCGTGACTCGCGCTTGCCTGCGACATACGCGACCCACTGGAGTCGGCTCCGTTTGAACTCGTCCTTCACGGACGCATGATTTTTCAGATACGACCAGTTGGAAAAGACCACCAGAAGGCCGTAATCCCGAATCCGTTCGAAGTCCTCGATCTGGTGGAGGTTCATACCGGTTTCCCAGTTCCAGTCGCCCCGCGTGATGGCTTCCAGTTTGTGTTCATCCCAGGGCAGACCCCAGTCAATGTCAGGGAAGGGAGACTCGGCAGGCGCCTCCTGTGCAAACCACTGGACTGACGATCCCATGGTCATGTCGTCTCCGGCGTCCGGGGCCGTGGGTTCGCCGTACAGGTCTTGTCCTTCGCGACCCATCATGAAATGGGCGCCGGCCAGCACACCGAGTGTCCCGTCCCCGGTGCAGTCTGCAAACAGGGGGGCACTGAACCTCACCTTCCGGCCGGTTTCAACCTGCACGGCTGTCACGGTCTCGATGCGGCCCTGGTCCATGCTCACCTGATTGACGCGATGATTGAGAAAGAGCGTGATGTTCTTTTCAGCCTGTACAAAAAACAACTTCTTGGCGTCTTCGTACTGGTCCCCGGGCTGGGCATTGCCCCCTTTGTTGGGGCCGATTTCATTCACGATATTGCCCAGTGCAGGAAACGGTTCCAGCTTGATGCGCCCGCCCAGGTGTACACGCACCTCGGAACTGTTGTTGCCGCCCAGCACAGGCCTGTCCTGAATGAGCGCCACCTGCACGCCCAGACGCGCCGCTGATATCGCCGCACAGGTACCGGCCACACCACCGCCCACCACGACAAAGTCAAAGTCGTCTGCATCCTGAGGCGTATCCGGTCTGCCCAGCAGGGTCTTGCGCCAGAGCGACAGGGCTTCAAGATCAGACGGCGGCCTGACATCCAGGTCTGTGGTGAAAAAGAGGGCGTCACACCGGCCATTGAATCCGGTGAGGTCGTGCAGGGTCAACCGGTTTTGCCTGGTCTTGATCTGTACACGGCCTCCATCCTGCCAGCCCCAGGCGTCAGGCCCGGTGCCAAGGGTGACATCCAGGATCTCGTCATTCAAAAGGATTTGAAACCGCCCCGGCGCCTTGCCTGTCCAGGGCGAGGCCCAGTTGCGCGTGCGTACCCAGAGCCTGTACTGCGTGCCTTCTCTGGGAAAGGTGACCTGGGTATGCGCATCTGCCACAGGGACACCCAGACCGTGTGCCATCAAAAAGGGTGAGCCCATGAGATCCATGAACTGCGAGTCAATCACCCAGCCACCCTTGTCCTGGAAACTCTCGGCCTCTATCAGGATGGATCGTGTTTCCTGCGCATGCAGCAAAGGCCTGGACAGCACAAATACCATACACAACAGGATACCTGTGACGTTCATTCTCTGAATCTCGTGCTTCATGCTCTGACTACCTCCTGCTCAAATACTCAGAAAACTGATGTCGGCCCAAACAAAAAACACGGCACACTGGGACCATTCAATGGCCCTTTTATAGTATTTTTACGCAGATTTTGCCAATTATAAATCCCTCGCCAAATTCTATTATGTTGCCAAAAAAATGTGTTTCCGATAGAAATGAAATATCTTTGAGTTATCAAAAGCAGGGCGGTGGCATATGGTTCTTGACGGATTAGACAAGGCGGTACTGTGGGAGCCGGATAATAACGGGGCCGTGCATTGCCTGTTGTGTGCGCATGGGTGCCGAATCCAGAAGGGACACACTGGCGTCTGTTATGTGCGGGAGAACCATCAGGGGGTTTTGTATACGCGTGCCTTCCATGGGTTGTGTGCAGCAGGCGCCGACCCTATTGAGAAGAAGCCGCTCTTTCACTTTTTGCCGGGCACACGCACGTTTTCCATTGCATGTCTGGGGTGTAATTTCAAGTGCGGCTTTTGTCAGAACTGGCAGATCAGTCAATCCCGTGTGAGCGAACAAAGCAGTCGTCACGGGGCTGACCCTGAGGCCATTGTGCAGTCGGCCCTGGACCAGGGATGTGAGAGTCTGGCATATACGTACACAGAGCCGACTGTGTTTATGGAGTTGTGCGCTGAGTGTGGAAAACTCGCAAAGGCCGGTGGACTGAAGAATGTCTTTGTGAGCAACGGCTACATGACGCCGAAGGCGATTGACGATGCCTCGACCTGGCTGGATGCGATCAATATTGATCTCAAGGCATTTGATCCTGCCTTTTATCGCCAGCAGTGCAGGGCGGATCTCAAGGCTGTGTTGGCCACAATCGAAAGGGTGGCGCATGACACAGATATCTGGATGGAAATCACGACTCTGGTGATCCCCGGGCAGAATGATGACGAGGACCAGCTCAGGCGTCTGGTCGATTTTCTGGTGACCAAGGCAGGGCCGGATGTGCCCTGGCATGTCAGTCGGTTTCATCCTCAGTACCAATGCCTGGATGTGCCTGCCACGCCCATGGAGACGCTGGAAAAGGCGTACGAGATTGGCAGGGCAGGCGGACTGAATTATGTCTATCTGGGTAATGTGCCGGGTGCCAATTCAGAGAGTACTTGGTGTCCTGAGTGTGACAGCCTGTTGATCAAGAGGCGGGGGTACCGGATTATGGAGAACCGTGTCAAGCAGGGACAGTGTCCGGACTGCGGGGCACGGGTGCCTGGGATATTTGTCTAGAAGTCCAAGGTTCAAGGTTTAAAAAAGTTCAAGGTTCAAAAGTTCAATGCTTCGCGTCATCGGCACTTTTTTCTGTAAATGTCATTTCAGCCAACGACGTTGGACTTTTGACTCAGGACTCTGGTCTTATTCATTCTTGAGCCCTGTTGAGAATTACAGTATCATATGAAGGTGATGCCGTTTCGGGTGTTTGGAAAAGTGAGAGTGTCCTGGTCATCTGAGTAAGGAACCGATATGTTTGCATTGTCAGTGATTGTGGTTTCCTGTCTGGCTGTTGCAGTGGCCCTTTTCCTGATGCAATGCTGGTTCGAGGAACGCTATGGCGATCTGGCGGCCCACTGGCTGTTGCCCAAGGAACTGATTCAAATTGGATCTGTGCTTGTGTTCGTGGGGCTCTCTCTGGGTCTGGGGCTCAGGATCTGTGCCCGTCTGAATCGAGATTGGGTCATGGTCGTGGGGTTTGCTGTGGGACTGTCAGCCCTGTGGGGGGCATGGTGGATTGTGCTCAAGGGTCGCAGCGAGGCCGGTGTCGTGCTTGTGGATGTGGGCAGGGTCGAACCCAAAGGCCAGTATGCTGTGGTGGCCTTTATTATCTTGAGTGTGTGGGCCTTCGGACTGAGCGTGTCGGGCCGTGACCTGTTTATGGTACTCAACGGCGTCTTGTTTGCCTCGTCTGCAGCCCTGAGCCATTCAATCAGCCGTATGGACATGCTGTTCACGGACAGGGGGCTGTATACGGCCAATGGGGCCATTTTTTGGCCAGACATAGAAACCTACAAATGGACCGGCGGGACGGAGACCACACATACCTTGCTCCTGGTACTCAAGCGTCGCTTCTTCAAGACCAGGGTGGTGAGCATACCCTGGGCGTATCTTGATCAGGTGAGTGACGTGCTTGAAGAGTATGTGGGTCAGGCCATTTTGCATCAGGTTGAGGCCGATGCAGGGGGGGGACCTGTGTACAAAGAGGATGACGTGCAGGCGCAAGACAAAACCAGTTCTGAAGAAAGGATGGACCATGAAATTCGAGACATTTGATCAGGTCGTGGATTATGCCATAGACAGGGAGATTCAAGCCCGATTGTTTTATCTGCATCTTGCGCACCTGTCAGAGGACCCGGAGCTGCGCGCTTTGCTTGAGGTGTTTGCCAACGAGGAATTGGCCCATCAGAAGAAGCTGGCCAAAGTCAAACAGAGACAATTTAAAATGCTGGATGGAGATATGCCTGCCTTCGATCTGGGTATCGCGGACGCTGCACCGGAGGTGGCCCCCTATCCGGACATGAGTGTCAGTGAGGCCCTGGTCCTGGCCATGAACAAGGAAAAAACGGCCTATCGTTTGTATCTTGAGTTGTCTCAGGGCACGGACAATCCTGAACTCAAGACCCTGTTTGAAGGATTGGCCAATGAAGAGGCCAATCACAAGGTGCGCATGGAAATTGAGTTTGATGACCACCTCATGAAGAGTGACAGCACGGACGCAGAGGCGTCCTGAAAAGGCAGGGAAGGGCTAACGGCACTGGGGACATAGACCGGCGAGGCGGACCTGCTGACGCTGGATCACATACCCATGGTGGTGCGCCAGGGGCAGCTTCAGATCTGTGAGACAGTGGGTCTGTCCGCATTGCGTGCAGGTGAAATGGGGATGGCACTGGGTTTTGCTGCAGTGATGCGAGAGTTCATAGTGACAGGCCCGCTCTTCCAAAAAGACCCTGTGAACCAGATCTGCCTTGCCCAGGCTGTCCAGGGTTCTGTAAATCGTGACCCTGTCAAACGGCGCATCCAGGGCCTGGGTGATCTGCTCCTGCGTGATCGGGCGATTCTCACGCAGCAGGGCCATGATGACGCATAGACGGGCCCGAGTGCAGTACAGTCCTGCGGCCTTGAGCATGTTCTTGGCGTGCGATTCCAGGGCTTTCATACCGAATCCTCGTGCTCATTGTGCGTCTGCTTATGGAATGAACAACAGGATGGAACCTTGCCTTCACCCACGCACAGAATGGGAAATACAATGTCACTGATACAGCAGGGCAGCCACACGGCAATAAACAGGACGATGAAACACCCCAGGGCGAGCGTCACCGTGAACTCGGCATGCAGGTTCGCGAGAATGTGAAACGAAGACGCCCAGGTACTGATGAGGACATGCAAGGCATGAGGCAATTTGGTGTGCAGACGCTGATGGGGAATAAACCAGGCCAGAAGAATGCCTGCAAGGGCCAGGGGATTGACAATATACCATTCCTCGATAAATCCCAGGTGGAGTTCTGGCTTGTGTGACAGGGGTTCAACCGGCGAGTCAGGGGCGATTTCGTCTTCGTGGTGCTCCTCGTCATGCTCCTCCTCATGAGCATGGGCGGGAATAGACACCCCTAAAATGCTTTCGCCCCAAAATGGTACAATGCAGTCACTGAGCGTGGCCACCCCAATAGAGCCCAGATAACCCACGAGCAAGATGGTGATCAGTGAAGTACGTCCTTTTCGCATGCGAAAAAGAGACGCCGTGACCAGGGCCGACAACAGGACATGGGCCGGGTGAAAGATGTTGAACAGGTGAGTGTTGACAGGTCTGGGAAGGTCCTTGAGCAGCACCATACACAGAATGCCAATGACCGCGCCCAACAGGGTAAATGGGGCATGATTCTTCAATTCCGAGACCGCTCTCAACCAACGATTATTCATAGTTACCTCATAGCCTTACTAAATCAATATGCACTGGACAATCCAGACACGATACCCTATTGGCATATAATACGCAATAATGTTGCATTTGTTCTCAAACATTTTTGTGGGATTCAGGGGTGGAAGTCGCCGGCTGGGCATTTTTTTGGCCGTGGCTTGACTTTTGGGCCATTTGACTTATGCTCTGTGCGTAATCGCAGCTTGTTAAAAGATTCAAGACAAAGGGATTGGCCATGGATCATGTGACACTGACAGACGGCATGGGAGCCTGGATACCACCTGAACATCTGGCCGAGGGGCAGACGCCCGAGACCGTCCGTTTTGAGCAGTCCGGCAGGGACGCGGCTCAGTATCGGCCACTGACGAGTGCAGAGATCCAGCGCTTAACTGATCAGGGCAATCAGGCGGCTGACTGGACCCAGGTGCTGGTCTCGGACCCGTTTGATGCAGCCTGTCTCAGACACAATGAATTTTACGGCCTGGTCCGTCTTGGTCGGATGCAGCAGGGGGCCTTGACGCACCAGGGCATGGCCTTGCCCACAGGCATCTTTCAAAGCCGCATTGAGAGTTGTGATCTCGGGCATGACATGGCCATTCACGATGTCTCGTATCTTGGGCATGTGCTTGTGGGCGATCGAGTCATCCTGTTTCAGTGCGGTGAGATTCGAACCACGTGCTGCGCAAAATTCGGGACCAGTCAGATCAAGCCGGGAGACGCCAGAGAGGCCTTTGCTCGGATCCACGTGATGAACGAAGCCGGTGCCCGTGGCATTGGCCTGTTTCGGGGCGTGCTGCCTGCGGATGCCATGCTCTGGGCCAGGTCTCGCAGCCATCCGGATCTGATGGCCCGCCTGGAGACCCTGACCTGCGACCTCGAGGACAGACGCTGCGGCGTGTACAGTGAGATTCAGTCCCAGTGCGTGATCAAACATACGCGCCAGCTCATCAATGTCAAACTGGGGCCCTGTACGGAGGTCATCGGTGCAGACCGTCTGGAAGAGGTGACCCTCTGCGGCACAGAGGCAGAACCTGTCACCGTGGCAGACAGCGTGACATTACGTCAGGGCCAGGTGGGCCCCGGCTGCCTCATTCGACAGGGCGTTCACGCCGAATTGTTTTGTCTGGGGGCGTACGTGACCCTGGAGTGTGGGGCCAGACTCCGCCATACGGTGGTGGGGGACAACTCGAGCATTGCCGGTTGTGAGGTGCTCCACAGCCTGATATTTCCGGGGCATCGGCAGCAGCACAGTTCGTCTTTTTTGACCGCGTCTTGTTTGATGGGTCAGACCAACGTGGCGGCCGGCGCCATCATTGGGTCGAATCATAACAGCCGGGCCAATGACAGTGAACTGTGTGCCGGCCGGGGTTTTTGGCCGGGCCTGTGTTCGAGTGTCAAGCACCCCAGTCGTTTCGCGTCTTTTGTGCTCCTGGCCAAGGGGGATTTTCCCCATGAACTGAATATTACCCTACCGTTTTCCCTGGTGATCAATGATCCGGCCAAGGATCAGCTCAAGGTGATGCCTGCCTATTGGTGGCGATACAATATGTATGCCCTGGCTCGCAATGCCGTGAAATTCAGGGAACGCGATCTCAGGCAGCACCCCGGACAGGCCATTGAATACCATGTGCTGGCCCCGGATACCATTGGTGAGATTCAACAGGCACGGGCCGCGCTGGAAGTCTGGGTGGCGCAAGCGCACCTGCGTGCGTTGGGCCGCGTGGAGACTGACATCGAGACGCTCTCCTCCAAAGGACAGCATCTTTTGTCGCAGGCCACCGTGTCCGCGCCGGACATGGATGTCACAGCCAGGGGACTTGAACACGCCCTGCGAAGTACGGTAATTCTCCATGCCTTCGAAGGGTATCATGCCTATGGGGAGATGCTGCTCCATTACGGTGTGATCCATCTGATGGAATTCCTGCAATGGCACGGCGGAGGCTCTCTGGAAGCCATGGTCAAGGCGCTGAGTGGGGGGGCGACAGGGGACTGGGCCAATCTGGGCGGTCAACTCATGCCGGTTCAGGAAGTGCAGCGCCTGCAGGATGACATCTGTTCGAGCACGCTCACATCGTGGTCTGAAGTGCATGACCGCTATGAGGCATTGTGGAAGGCCTACCCCCTGGTCAAGCAGCAGCATGCCTACGCGACCCTATGCGATGTCCTGGGTGTCGAGACACTGGATCACGCCCACTGGTATTATGCGCTGGACCAGTCCATGGTGATCCAGAAATCCCTGTGTGACCGCGTACAATCCTCGCGTCAGAGAGACTTCGAGAATCCCTTTATGCAGGCCCTGTTTGAGTCGCCGGAAGAGATGCGGGCGGTCATGGGCCACCTCGAGGACAACGCGTTTATCCAGGAGGTGCGGGCCCAGACCGAGGTGTATGCCACCCAGGTTCAGCGATTTAAAGAACTGGATTGAGGTCTACAACAGTTTGGAGATAAATTCGATGGCCTTGCCCACGGTTTTGACCTCCAGGGCCTCTTCATCATCCATCTCAATATCAAACTCTTCTTCAAAGGCCGCCACCAATTCCACACTTTGTATGGATTCGGCGCCGAGATCCTCGACGAACCGCGATTCGTCAGTCATACGACCCACATCGATCTTCAGCGTTCTGGCCACAACCTCTTTGATTCTGCGTTCCACATCGGACATAAATCAACGCCACCTTTCAGTCTCTTGGTCTCACTTGGACAATGGTCACATGATCCACCCGGGCAGCATCCCGGGCGGATCACGTGACACGATAGAATTGTGCCATCAAAGTTTTTTGGGATCGAGATTATTCTTCTCAATGTCCTTGAAGTAGTTGACGGTTCCCACCTTCATGTCAATGGTGGCAGCGTCGTCACACACGATCATGCCTTTGGGATGCAGCTGAAGACAGGACAGGGTCCACATATGGTTGACGCCCAGCTCAACGGCCTGTTGCAGGGCATGAGCCTTGCTCTGCCCGGACACAATGATCAAGACCTTTTGGGATTCCATCACAGTCCCCACACCCACGGTCAGTGCTGTTTTGGGCACCTGTTCCTCATCCCCGCCAAAGAAACGGGAATTGGCAATGATGGTGTTGTGGTTCAGTGTCTTGATCCGTGTTCGACTGGCCAGCGACGACCCAGGTTCATTGAATGCAATGTGACCGTCAGGCCCGATACCGCCCACAAACAGGTTGATGCCGCCGTACGACTTTATTTTCTTCTCGTACCGCGCACACTCTACCTCCAGATTTTTGGCATTGCCATTGAGAATGTTGGCGTTGGACTTTTTGATGTCAATCTTGCTGAAAAAGTTTTCCCACATGAAGGTGTAATAGCTCTCAGCATGGTCCCTGGGAATGCCGACATACTCATCCATGTTAAAGGTCACGACGTTCTTGAAGCTGACCTTTTTGGCCTTGACCATACGAATCAGTTCCTGGTACATGCCCAGCGGTGAGGATCCCGTGGGGAGCCCCAGTACAAATGGTTTCTTGGCCGTGGGCTTATACGCATTGATGTCTCTCGCCACATAGGCCGCAGCCCACGCACTGGCTGTTTTGTAATCATTCTGAATAATAACTCTCATCTGAATGTCCCTTTCAAATTAGCATAAGTTCTCTTGTGTTGTTTTGTCCTGAATCTGTTGATTCAAATGCTCAATGTGAGATTGTAATTCAGCGACTCTGCGCTTCATGTCCCTGACAAACGAATTGTCCTCATAGTCGCCTCTGACTTCAAAGAAATCGCCTTTCACCGCCTCGGCCGTGCCGTCCTGGCCGAATCCGATCTGACTCATTTCTGCAAATTCCTTGCCGGCATCCGCCACCACGAGATTCAGGAACTTGGATTTGACCTGAACAAACGCGTTGGCAGCCTCCTGCAGACTCTCGCCTGTAAACGCGTCGATCGTGACATCAAATACCTGCTCATACGCGGCCCTGGCCCAGGCCCATTCATCTTCTTCATAGGCCTCGTGGATCTTGTTCAGGGCCTCCTGAAAGGCCTCGACACTGGCCAGGTCGCCGCGTTCAATGGCCTCTTCAAATGTCTCCAAACGCTGCCTGGGCATGAGCTGACCGCCCAGATCGATCCAGTCCTCGCTGGCCATGGCCGAGTCGTCCACAGCCAGGGCGTGTTTCAGGTCCCGGCCTTGAGCCAGGGCATGTTCGATCCTCTGGACCAGCTTTTCCCGGAGATAGACCTCAATGCCAGTGCGATAGTACTTCTGGCTGGTGCGCAGGATAAGACGCTTGACCAGGGCACCGCCGATGGACACGGTTTCCACGGATTTGTCCGTGGTGTCCATCAGGGCCTTGAGTTGGGTCTGGGCCTTGATCATCTTTCCAATCGTGTACGGGCTGAACACGGCAAAATCAATCATATCGCGCTTGTCGCAGCCCTGGCGTCGATCTCTCTGCGGCCACTTGGCCCCGTCACGGACCGTGCCCACGGTGGTCAGATGGAGACCGGGGACCATCATGCACTTGCCGTCATGACGGGCTTCGAGATGGCTGAAGGGGAAGTCGGCCGTGTCGAAATTTGAACTGTGCTTGCCGAGCACCACGCTGAACGGTCCCACGCGGCACGGCCACATCATGTAGGAGAACGACCCGGTCTTTGTCCCCCGCAAGAGCTTGCCTTCGTGGCAGGGACCCAGTTTGTACATGTGGTTCGATTGATTGGTGCCGCTGCCCGCATTGTAGAAGCTGAATAGTCCCGCGATCAGGAGCGTGGATTTATGATGGGTCACCGTATAGGGACCTGCAAAAATCGACACGGCTTCACCGTGAAAGGCCTCGCAGTTGGCAAAGAACACAGAGCCCTCTGCGGAATACTGCTTGCCGATCCTGCAGCCCTGCCCCACGAACACCTCCGTGAGCAAGGCCCCCTCTGTCACGGAGGATTCCTCGGCCACAATGAATCCGTGCGCGATCACGTCCGCCCCCACTGTGGTGGGGCCCTGTTCGCAGCTGAGCAGTGTGCCGTTCTGCAGGCTGCAGGCCTGGTGGACCCTGGCCCAGGGGCCAATATTGACATCCACGATTTCCTTGACACCGCAGAGGCTGGCATGGGCCCCGACCGTACCGCGATCCGAGGTCACAGCCTCGGTATGGGCCATGGCCATGGCCTTGAGTTTCGCCACCATCTTAGGACGGTAACGGTGCAGGCACATCATGTAGGCAAACTGCGCGGATAGCTTGTCAAACAAAACGATCTCACGGCCGCCTGCCTCATTGAGCACACTGATCTCAATGCCGTTGCCAAAGGTGGCACCTGGATGGGTCTGCATGAGGCCCACATGCTCGATGCATACGTGGGCCTCAATGTTGTAGTTGGCAATATGCACGCCCACATTGGCAATGCGGCAACCCCGGCCCACCGTGCAATTCATCACAGTCGCATGATAGATGCCGCATGGTTTGGCTAACCCCTGCGGCGTTGTGATGGTGCCGCTGAGATCACCGATCTCGACCTGGCCCATGAAATGAGCCTGTTGGATGCATGCCGGATCAAAACCCTGGGTCACGACCACTTGAGTCCAGTCCTGGGCCGTACAGCCCTGGCGCTGCAATGTACTGATCTGATCCTGTGTGAGTGCTGTATAGTCTGTTGCTTGTTTCATTGTTCTGTCCCACTTACAATCGCATAGGTATCCTTGGCAATGGCCTGCTCCTCATTGGTCGGAATGACCAGGACCGCGGCCCGACTTGTGTCTGTACTCACGTTGCCTTCACTCCCGATCATGCCCCGGTTCCTGCCGGCATCCACATCAATGCCAAGGCTGGTCAAGCCGCCGCAGATCTTGGCACGTACCTCAGGCGAGTTCTCACCGATCCCCCCGGTAAAGACCACGGCATGGACACCGTCGAGCACGGCCGCATACGTACCAATGTACTTTCTGACGCGATAGCAGAAGATGTCAATGGCCAACTGGGCTCGTGTGTCGCCCTGGGCCGCGAGTTTACCCAGGTTGCGCATGTCATTGGATTTCCCTGAGATGCCCAGCAATCCGCTCTTCTTGTTGCAGAGCGTGTTGAGTTGTTTGATGTCGTATCCCTTGTCTGCCAGATAGAACAGAATCGCCGGATCAAAATCTCCGGTCCGTGTGCCCATGACCAGGCCTTCCAGGGGCGTCAATCCCATGGAGGTGTCCACGGAGCGTCCCTGGCTCACGGCGGCCATGGAACAGCCGTTGCCCAGGTGAACGGTTATGACATTCACGTCGTATTTGCCCATGGCCAACAGTTCGGCGGCGCGGCGTGCCACATAACGGTGTGAGGTCCCATGAAAACCGTACCGGCGGATGCGATAGGTCTCATACAACTCATACGGCAGGGCATACATATAGGCGACTTCCGGAATGGTCGCATGGAAGGCCGTATCAAAGCACGCCACCTGGTTGGCATTCGGCAGCTTGTGCATGGCCGCTCGAATCCCCACCAGGTTGTGCGGATTGTGCAGAGGCGCCAGATCACAAAACTTCTCTACGGACGCAATAACGGCCTCATCAATGAGGGTGGAACCTGTAAACTCCTCGCCCCCATGCACCACACGATGTCCCACGGATTCAATCTCAGCCAGGGACTTGATCGCCCCCCCCTGGTCACTCACAAGCGCCTCGAGAATCATGGCCATGGCTTCCTCATGATCCGCAACATGCCCCTCTTTTGTCAGCGTTTTGTCGCCGCATGTCTGGGACAGTTTGGAGGCCTCCTCGCCGATTCTCTCCACGGACCCCTTGGCCAGAACGTTCGCCTGGGGCATGTCGTACAACTGGTATTTAATGGATGAACTTCCAGCATTAATCACTAAAACTTTCATGGATGCGGTCACCTAATAGAACAACGGTTGTCTTAGTCTGCACTCGGAACCAGTGCCAATGTAATGATCGAGGTGGTCACAATATCCGACACCGACGCCCCCCTGGACAGGTCTGCGATGGGCTTGGCAAACCCCTGGAGGAACGGCCCGATGGCCTTGGCATTGGCCATGTATTGGGTCAGCTTGTACGCAATGTTGCCTGCGTCCAGATCCGGAAAGATCAAGACGTTGGCCTGACCTGCCACTGCACTTTCGTCTTTGACCTTCTTGGCTGCCACACGCGCGATAATCGCCGAGTCTGCCTGAAATTCGCCGTCCACAGCCAATTGAGGTGCTTTTTCCCGTACGATGCGCAAGGCGTCCAGCACCTTCTCAGCACTGGGACCGGCCGCACTGCCGCGTGTCGAATAGGACAACATGGCCACGCGCGGCGTGTCGGTCAGCAGGCATTTGGCACTCTGTCCAGAGGCCATGGCAATGTCAGCCAGCTGCTCGGCCGTGGGATCAATATTGACAGCGCAGTCCGCATAGATAAAGGGTTTGTCTGTTTCGCCCTGAAATTCAGGAATGATCATGAGAAAGTAGCTCGACACGGTGTCAATGCCCGACGCCAGGCCCACAGTCAGGCTGCCCGCCTGAATCACCGTGGCCGTGGCACTGGCCGCGCCGGCCACCATGACATCGGCGTCACCCGCCTTGACCATCATGCCCCCAAAGAACACGGCTTTGGACACCATGCGTCGCGCCACACCCTGGGAGATATCTTCTCGATCTCCCACATACATCGCAGCATAATCATCCAGTCGATCGGAATCGCGGGGATCGATGACCGTCATCCCCGCCAGATCTATGCCGGCCTCCTGAGCGGCCGCCTCGACCTGTTCGGATTTCCCCAAAATGATGGGCACAGCAATCCCTGCCTCTTTGATCTGATGAGCCGCCTCAATGATACGGGGATCTCTACCTTCAGGCAAAACCACGGACAAATTGCGGCCTTTGATTTTGTCTGTAAATATCTCGATGATGCTTTGCTTGGCAGCAGCGTTCTCTTTCGTCATGCTCTTACGTCCTTACCGAAGTGCGTTGTCCGTTTAATCTTCAGGCTCATAGATTTACAGCCACGGCATGGTGACGTCAAGCTTAATCCTGTTTTGTACGTCAAACATAGAGTCATAACAAAACGATGAACGCTACGGAATTCGCAGCCACGGCTTGGACAGCTTGCCGAACGTATCGGCAGACGCCAGAGGCGAGTGTGGGGGGTGTACCTGTCCCTTGATGTGGGCCCAGCCGTGACGATGTAAAAGCTTATAAATATAGGATTTGGAAACCTTGCGGTGCAGTTTGCTTTCCACGAGCCGCTGCACGGTTTTGGGGTCGGGGCGGGGACCTGATCGCGTCTGCTCCAGGATCGGGGCCAGCAGCTCTTTCTCTTCTTGCGCACTGAGATATCCCCATCGCCTTCCCCCGCGCCCGGGGCGCTCCAGGCCGGCAGGTCCGGCCTCATTGTACTGTCGAATCCAGAGCCAGACCGCCTGTTTGGACACCCCCAGAATACCCGCCACCTTCTCCGCATGAAGTCGGCCTGTATGCGTCAACCATACAGCCATACGGCATTTGTACACAGACTCATCCGGCGCCGTCTGTACCCATTGAAACATGGTTTCAATACTAAGCCAATCTTTGATCGTTGCCGGGGGCCGCATAATTTATACTCTTTTTTTTAAAACACATTGTAAACCTTACGTTTGATGTACGCAAGAGTTTTATTCACGAGCACAGGATGATGCTCGGCCTGCCCGGGGACAGACAAATTCGCGGCAGGCCGCGACAAGATGGGCGTGAGGTATTGGCCCAAAGAGACGGGGGAATTGACTCAGGCAATCATCTCGGCTGTGCCCATGAGATGTCCCATGGTACGCTTGTCACGGGGTTCCCTCTTTAACCTGTTTCACCTGTTTTATACAGGTCAATTGCTTGCAGGTGACATTGCATTTTGTCATAGCCGCGGCAGGAACGACTCTGTCTAATTCTTGCCGGGCTGTTTTTTCTTAAATGGCGACGAGGTCAGGCATGCGGCCTTTTCACGTACTGAAGCTGGACCTTAGAAAACAGAGATTACAAATAGACGTTCACAACGACCAGCCGTGAAGTCAATTGGATTCACTTGAACTGGATCGCGTGAGGGTGTTGTTTCTTAGAGGTGAAAAGGAGCCTGCGCCAATGTTGAGAAGACGAAGTTTGTGTGGAGCGATGGTGCGTAGTGCAGCAGCGCAGTTGCCGGCCCGCGCCAGAGCAACTGGCGCTGACATCTGGCCGAGTGCGTGCCGGCTATCGCATTGGCGAGACATTGTTCGCCGACCTCCCAGGACAACGAGCCATGCTTCACGTGATTGGCGAACGTCCAGGCACGGGCCACGATATCTTTTCAATCTATATCACCGCCCCGAATGGATCGGTGTGGGGTGCGGCGGGACAGGTCGATCACAATATCACGAAGGTCGTCTCTGGCGCGGCCAGCACGGCGCTCCTGCCAGCCAAGGGTGCACACGAAACCGTGCGAATTTTGAACACCCTGACCGCCAACCGTTCACGGTGAACCTCTTTCACTGTGACCCCAAAGGTCTGCTTCACGCCTCAAAACGCTTGAGGATGACCACGTTGTTCTGGCCCCCAAAGCCAAACGATTCATTGATGACCGTGGTGAGGGCCACCTTGCGTGGTGCATTGGGCACATAATCCAGATCGAGGTCGGGATCGGCGTCGTGCAGATTCATGGTGGGGGGGAGGGTATTGTCACGCAGGGCCATGACACAGGCAATCAGTTCGGCTGCGCCGGCTGCACCAATGAGATGTCCCATGGTACTCTTGACACTGCTGACCGGTATGCGGCCGGCTTGCGCACCAAACACACCCTTGATGGCCAGGGTTTCAATGGCATCATTCTCTGAGGTGCTGGTGCCATGGGCATTGATATAGTCAATGTCTGTTTCAGTGATCTTCGCGTCCCGGAGTGCAGCCCTCAGTGCGGCGATCGCGCCGCGCGCGTCTTCGTGCATGTCAGTCACGCGAAACGCATCGGCAGTACTGCCATAGCCCACAAGCTCTGCCAGAACAGGCACACCCCGTGTTTGGGCGGACTCCAGGGTTTCAAGCACGAGCGAAGCAGCGCCTTCTCCAATCACAAATCCGTCGCGTGAGCCTGAAAAGGGACGCGAGGCGGTGGTGGGGCTGTCATTGCGCGTGGACAGGGCCGTCAATCGATTGAAGCCCATAATGCCCAGGGGGTGGATCATGGAGTGGGTGCCGCCGCAAATCATCACATCTGCATCACCGCTGCGCAAGATGCTCATGGCTTCCCCCACGGCTTGCGTGCTGGCTGCACAGGCGGTGAGGCAACTGCGTGTGGGGCCGCGAGCCCCAGTGAACATGGCCACATGAGACGCCGGCATATTGGGTTCCTGTTCCAGTTCGTGCCAGGGCTTCATGGCGTCGAACGCCACCCTGGCCCAGGTGGCCCAGTCCATACTCCGGGTCTCTGCATTCCATGCCTGGACGATGCAGTCAAAAAACACGTCACTGTCAATGGCCCCTTCACCGGCGCCGAGATAGACCCCCAAACGCGTGCGGTCAATCGAATCATTGGGCGCGTCCGTGCCCGTATCAATCCGTGCCTGTTGACAGGCCTGTGCTGTGGCTGCCACCACAAATTGAGACCCGCGATTGCCCAGCGCGTGCCGCTGGGTATCTTGAATGAATTGACTCAGTTCAAATGCCTTGACCTCTGCACTGAACTGCGTGGGCATGGTCGAGGCGTCAAAGATCGTGGTGGGGGCAGCGCCGCTCTTTCCGGAGAGCATGGCCTGCCACATGGTTTCTACATCATGGCCGATGGGGCTGACAATGCCCATGCCCGTGATGACGATCCGTTTTTTTGAGGTGTCACTCATGAATATCTGGCCTCGTCCTGAGGGTTCTTGAGAATCACGGCTGCGGTCTGTCCGCCATAGGAGTAGCTGCAGCACAGGGCATAACGAATCGGTTTCTCTATGGATTGCGTCTGGATCGACAGGGCACAGTCCGGAGACTTGTCAGTGCAATTCACGGCCGCAGGGATGATCCCGTGCTGCATGATCTTGACCGCTGCAATCAGGTCCAGGGCGCCGGCTGCCGTGCCCGTATTGCTGAGCATGCTCTTGGTGGGCAGCACAGGAATATTGGCCAGGCACGCTCCAAACACGGCACTCAAGGCCATGCTTTCCGCGGCATCATCCTGAGCCACACCGGTGCCGTGAGGAATGATCAGGTCGATTTGGTCGGGTGTCAGGCATGCCTTGGCCAGGGCCTTGGACACCGCGATTTGAATACCCTTACCGTCTGACTCCAGGGACTCGTACGGGGTATTCAGGCAGTTGCTCTGGCCGTACCCCACGATCTCAGCCAGGATCGGGGCCTGACGTGCCTGGGCCGTGTCCAAAGACTCCAGCACCAGAAGGCCTGACCCCTCGCCGAATACACTGCCTGTGGCCTTGGCATCAAACGGCCGACAGGCCTCTCCAGGTGCGTCATTGCCTTGAGAGGTGGCCCGATTGATCAGCCACTGCCTGGCCATGACAATGGGATTGACCTTGGCTTCCGTCCCGCCGGCCAGGGCCGTGTCTGCGCTGCCGCGCTGGATGATCTGCATGGCTTCTATCACGGCCAGATGGCCGGATGCCTCTGCGCAGGTGATGGTATTGCTGGGGCCCTGAATGTCATGAATGATGCTGATATGGCAGGCCAGCATATTGGGCAGATACTTGAGCAGCCACAGGGGTGTCACGTGTTGAATGCCTTGAAGTCCCCATTGCTTCAGGTCAAAGCGACCGTCCTTGACACTGGCCGCCACAGCAGGGGCCAGTTCCACCAGGTCGCAGCTGATCAGTCCGGCCCCCAAAATGATCGCCGTTCTCGTGGGCTCCAGCGTGACAGGGTCAGGGGTTTCCATGCCCGGTGTATTGAACCGGGCGTGACGCAGGGCCTCATTGGCTGCAATGATCGACAGCTCAATGTCTCTGGACATGAGTTTGGCAGCCTTGCGCGAGCTCTTGGGGATATAGTCTCTGAGTTTGTACTCCGGGACCTGCCCGGCGATCTTGCAGGTAAAGCCTGCAGGATCAAACGCTGTAATGGGACCCACACCGGATCGTCCGTTGATCAGGCCGTCCCAGAGATCTTGAGCGGTCAATCCCAGGGGACTGACCGCGCCAACACCTGTGATTACCACACGAGGTGAAGTCATTCTGAGGTGCTCCGAATTAATGTGCATGGTTGGATTTGTTTTGTGAGAGAAAGTCTCTGAGCAGAGATTTGAAGGTGTTGTCGTCAAATACGAAATTGTCCTTAGGAAACTCAATGCCAGCCAGATTCTGATCCACATGACTGAACATCAGGTCAATTTCAGCAATCAACTGGCCCTCACGCGTGATCTTTCCAGTCGTCCCTGCGGCTTCCGGTGCCACAGTTTCAATCACGGCATCCAGGCGGATGGAATCACCCGGTCTGACAAAATCAAAGAATACGGCCTTATTGATCTTGGCCAGAACGACCTTCTCCTGAAATTGGCGGGCTTCCCCCACCAGAATACCGGATGTCTGGGCCATGGCTTCGATCATCAGCGCCTCCGGCATGACCGGGAATCCCGGGAAATGGTCATGCAGGTGTTCCTCTGCCATGGACACATTCTTGATGGCAGCCGCACGTTTCCCGCTTTCAAACTCAACAAACTTATCGATCCATATCCAACGCATAGTCTTTGCCAATCAGGGGGTTAGGAGACACGTGCTGCCACAAAATTCACGATGGATCCCACAGTGAACAGGTCGCCAAGCTTGTTGATATCCGGATTCTTTTCAAACTCCGTCAGGTCTGTATGGGGCATCTTTTCCTTGAGTAGCGCCAATCCCTGCTCAGTGAGTTTCTGGTCCTCACCCACGAGGCTCGGATCATTCATCAGGGCGTCTGCCGGGAAGAGCTCCTCGCGGGCGATTTTAATGTCAAAGGCCTTTTCGAGCCTGAAGACCACATCCAGAAAGTCAATGCTTTCTGCGCCAAGATCACCCATGAGTGTGGCTTCTAATGTGACTTCGTCATCGTCCACACCCAGTGCGTCGACCATTACTTCTGTGACCTGCTCCAAAATCTCATCGCGACTAAAAGCCATGTGTACCTCCAATGTGCGGGTGTCGCGGTCACTGCATCAATCTCCTGGATCAGTGACCTGAATTCATTCATACATGATTGGGTTTGAGTAGGTGCCAACGTTTTTTCATGGCCTCTACAACTTGAGCATCAGCACCTGCCAGGGTGTCATCCCGGTCGGCCAGATTAAAATGACGCAGTGCAAATCGAGCCTCCACAATGCGCGTGTCTCCTGATTGGCCATAGGCACGGAAACTGCTGATATTGTCCTCCAGGGTCTTGACATCAACCACATAGTTGATTTGCATGCCCGGGGCAAGAAAGCTCTTATATTTGACGTTTCGCGTGTGTTCCATGAGAATCATGCTGTGGGCAAAGCCCTGGGCCTCACGCACCAGCCAGGAGGCCGATTCTACCATACCCTGCAGCAGGAGTACGCCAGGCAGCACAGGAAACGTGGGAAAATGGTCGCCCAGATATTCCTCTGCCAGAGACACGTTTTTGATGGTCTGGATGTGCTTGCCCGAATCCAGGGAAAGCACCTTGTCTATTAATATAAATCGCATAACTATTCTTTATCTAAAGTATTAGGTGGCCACGTCGAGGTGCCAATATCCGCCATACAATATCCAAGAGTGGATCGCATTTCCAGCCTTTTCTGTCATTTTTGTGAGAGTCCCATGGGATGTGCGCATCCTGGAGAATTTGATTGAATTTATCAGGACACTGCGACATACTGGGCCGCTATGAAAGTACGTGTCGCCAAAGTATCGGATGTGGATGTCATTCATGCACTGATTTCGGACAGTGCTGAACAGGATCGTATGCTCTTTCGCTCCAAGTCAGATATTTTTGAGAATATCCAGGCCTTTGTGGTGGCGGAGGACGACAACCGGGTGGTCGGGTGCTGCGCTTTAGAGGTGATATGGGCGGATCTTTCGGAGGTCAAGTCTTTGGCCGTGGATGCCCAAAGTCGCGGCAAGGGCGTGGGCAGGGCCCTGGTGAAGACCACCGTGGACAAGGCCGTAGAACTGGGTGTCACACGTGTCTTTGCCCTGACCCTGGAACCCGAGTTCTTTACACGCATGGGATTTGGCCTGGTCGACAGAAGCACCCTGCCCATGAAGGTCTGGCGAGACTGTGCACGCTGTCCCAAACAGCAGCACTGCGACGAAATCGCCATGATCATGGCTGTGCAGCCAAATTCTTAATTCTTAGTTCTCAGTTTTAAATTAATTGAGAACTGAGAATTCAAAATTGAGAATTGTAATCATTTTGAGCACAAAACAATTACCCCACCTGCCGCCTCTGGAAAAGACCCACGGCAATGGCCAGGACAGCCCCTGTGTAGCAGGCTGCGTAGGTCGCGGCTGTGCCGATATAGCGGGCAGGTACAGGATTGCCTTCGTAAATGGCGTCTGAAATCCAGAAGACCTGAAGATTCGGCACCACATACCGAGCGATACGTGCCCAGAGATGGGCCTCTGCTGCATTCCCCAAGACATAGTCGCTGACTAGGCCAAGCAGAAAAATACCCACACACGCAGCGAGCGTGATGATGATATTGAATCGTGAGGACAGGGCAATGGCCAGGGCCGTAATCACAATGGCAGCGAGCAACAGGAGGATGGCCGCATAAATGTCAAAGCGGTTGAAGTGATTTTCTCCAGGATTGAACTGCCAGTGGCGGTCCACAAAGCACAGAAATAACAGGCTGATTGCCGAAAACAGGGCCATCAGTACGACCACCGACGAGGAAAACTTCCACCCAAACACATAATTAAAGAAAGTGGCCATGACCAGGGCACCCCCCACGGTGACCAGTCCGGCTGTGATCACAGTCCAGTCGTGTGTGTCGTTTGCCGTTTCCATGACACCATGGCGAATGGCCAGCAGCATGGCCGCAGTGCAAATGAAGTGGGCAATGGCCACGGCACAGCTCACACCCAGAAATTTTGCGAGCACATACACAGGCCTTGACACAGGCTTGCTCAGCACTGTGGAGATGGTCTTGTTGTCCAGTTCCTCTGCCACGGCACCGGCGGCTGAAAAGATTGCCACGAACAAACTGGCAAGAAAGAGCGTAGAAAGGCAGATCTCACGCAAGAGCTTGTTGTCGTCATCCAGCGTGTACATGGTCAAGGACGGGCTGAGTATGTACAGCAGGATCGCACACCCGATGAGAATGGCATAGATGGGCTGTCTGAGCGTTTCTGTGAGCGTGTTTTTGGCAATGGTTACAAGTTTGGTCATAGTGTTACCTAGATTTACATTTGATTGACTCAGCGTCAGCGACACAGTAAGGCATCTCATTTTTTTGAGGTTTGACGCTACCAGATTGTGACAATTCTTGTTATAGTACCGAACTTCGTGCTTGTAAAGTATTGAATATGCTCTCTTGAGTACTTAGTAAATAGGTTTTTTGTTCATTGCAATAGGACTGTAAAAGAAATGACAAAATCGTCCAAGAGTCCGGAGTACGTATCCTGGATATCCCTGGTGTTGACCCTTGTGTTCTTCTGCCTGGCATTTTTAATTGGCAGTTGGAGTCGATATCCAGTGGTCGTTTTTCTGAGTTGGCAAATCCTGGCCGGCGCCCTGATCTGGGGGGTCCTGGGTCTGCAGTTCAGGCTTCGCGGTATGGCAGAACGTGAAGATCTGGACATGGCTCATTTAAAAACTTCGGAGGCCTCCACCATCTTTCATGCCGGGGGCGACCGGGCAGAATTGATGGCCGTGTGCAAGCGCAGGCTGGCGCTCTTTGAGAAATGGTTCCTGCCCTTGTTTGCCGCATTGATTGCCCTGTATCAGGGCCTCATGGCCCTGTACATCTGGTCCCGGTTCAAGGCTGATCCGGATGGTGATCCCCACGATGCCCTGGTCGTGGCCGTGGCCATGACCGCCATTGCATTTATCAGCTTTTTGATGTCACGCTATGGCACGGGCATGGCTGTGGAGGCCTCATGGAAACCGTTGCGGTCGGGCGGCAGCATCATGCTGGCATCGGCCTTTCTCTGTTTTGCCATGGCCATCGGCATGGCCCTGACCATCCAGACCGACTCAGTGATCAACATTCTGAAGTACGTGATTCCCATCCTGATGGCGACCGTCGCGATTGAGACCCTGGCCAATGTGATCCTGGATATTTACAGGCCCCGCATCCAGGGACAGTACAATAGAGCGGCCTTTGACAGCAGACTCTTGGGTGTGATCAATGAACCGGGCGGCCTGTTCCACAGTGCGGCCGGGGCCATTGACTATCAATTCGGGTTCAAGGTCTCGCAGACCTGGTTTTACAAACTGCTGGAACGGGCCATCGTGCCTCTCATTTTGTTCGGGACAGTGACTCTGTATCTGTCCAGCGCGTTTGTGGTGATCGATACCGGTGAGCAGGCCGTGATTGAGCATTTTGGCAATCCCCTCGGAGCGGACGGCAAAACGCCCAGACTGCTTGAAGCGGGCTTGAGCATGAAATGGCCCTGGCCAATCGATCGCGTGTACAAGTACCCTACGGACAGGGTTCAGGAATTGTACATCGGATTCAGGCCGGCTCTGGATCCCAACGGCATGCCCGAACGCGGTCCATTGCTGTGGGGCAAAACCCACTATGAAGAAGAATTCAGTCTTCTGGTGGCCACTGAAGATCAGGATGTGCAGAGCGAGGCTGAAGGGGCACCGCCGGTGAGCCTGGTCAAGGCCAACATCCCTGTGCATTACAATATCAAGGATCTGTATCAGTATCTGTATGGTCATTCAGACACCAGGGCCATGCTGGAAGCCATCTGCTATCAGGAACTGACACGGTTTGGCGCCAGCACCAATGTGGAGGTGGACCAGGCGGAAGACAGCCTGTTCGGGGGTGGCCGTGAAAGCGCACGCAATATCCTGAAGACACGCATTCAGGCGTCTGCGGATGCCCATGACCTGGGAGTGAACATTGTGCTGGTGGGTCTGCAGGGGATTCATCCGCCTGAAGAACTGGCCGAGGATTACCAGGCTGTGGTGGGTGCCGTTCAGACCAAACAGGCCTTGATTCTTGAGGCGGAAACCAAGCGGAATCAAACGCTGAGCCGACTGGCAGGGTCTGTGCCCGAGGCGTATGCCCTGTATGCACAGATCCAGGAGTACCAGGCGTCGCGACAGCAGGGGGATGGCTCGCTCGAAGCCAAGGGCGAGGCCCTGGACCGGGCATTTATTGGCGCCATGGGGGACATCTACAAGTCGCTCAGAGAGTCCCAGGCCGAGGCCTTCGTGAAAGTCAAGACAGCAGAGGCCACTGGCCTGCGTTTTGCCGGACAGGTCCAGGCCTATCATGCAGCCAGGGATATCTACCTCCAGGACCTGCGTCTCGAAGCCCTGACAGAAGCCCTTCAAAATGTGAGAAAATATGCGATCGTGACAGATGAAAAAGACTCACAGGTCACGATTCTGGATCTACAGGAACAATTGATGGTCGATCTTTACAAAGATCTTCTTGGTGCGTCTTCACAGGAGAATAGCGGACAATGAAAAATGTAGGTATTCCAATTCTGGTTCTTATCATTATTTTGGTGTTGAGCCTGATGCTCGTGGCCTTTCAGGTGCGAGAAACTGAAGTGGCTTTTGTCACGCGATTGGGTAAGCCTGTACGCACCATGGAAAATCCTGGTCTGTACTTCAAGTGGCCCTTGCCCATTGAAATGGTGCATAAATATGATGCCCGTCTGCATGTGTTCGAGGCGGATCTCAGCGAAACCACGACCAAGGGGGCTGTGCCGATTATCATCAAGTCGTATGCGGTCTGGAAAGTGACAGATCCTGTGGCTTTCAATAAGTCGGTAAAGACCGTGGCTCAAGCTGAAGCCAAGCTGTACAGCCAGATCCAGGACACGCAGAACCGTATTGTGAGCCAGCATACGTTCTCTGAATTTGTCAATAGCGACAAGAGCAAGATCGCCATTGAAAAGATTCAGTCGGACATGCTGGCGGATCTAAAATCCTCGATGGAAGCCGAGTACGGTATTGAAGTGCGAAACCTGGGCATAAAACGGTTACAGGTGAATGAAAAGGTCTCGGCCAATGTGTTCAACCGCATGAAGACGGCGCGCAACCGCAAGACAGAAGCCACCATTACCAGCGGACAGGCTGAAGCTACCAAGATCGTCACAGATGCAGCCTCCATCCGTAAGGAACTGCTCGCTGCAGCCGAGGGCCGGGCCATGGCCATTCGCGGTCAGGGTGATGCTGAAGCCGCACAGTTCTATAAGATGCTGGATGCGGAACCTCAGTTTGCGATCTTTCTGAAAAACCTGGAGGCCCTCAAGTCCATGCTCAAACAGCGAACCACGCTGGTCCTGCCCATGGATGCCGATCCTTTTGATCTGTTGGTCAAGGCCCCTGATCCCAACACCTGGAACGACTAAACCTGACACAAGAAGGATGTTTCACTACATAACAGGATCTGACTATGACCGAAGAAAAACAATGTCCCCATACTCACCACCATCATGACGACGATGGCCAGGACGATTTGGCTCTGGAGAAGATGGATACTGCGGACAAATCTTTGGCCGATGCCCTGCGCATCAGCTTTATCATCCTCAAGGTGATCATGGTGATCGTGGTCATTGCGTTCTTTGCCTCTGGATTCCAGACCATCGGTCCGGACGAACAGGGATTGGTGCTGCGTTTTGGCAAGATCCAGACCGTGGGCCCGGACGGCGATGTCACACTGGACCCCGGGCTCAAATGGGTTTTCCCCTATCCCATTGATGAGTTGATCAAGGTGCCTGTAGAAAACCGGATCAATCTGCCGGTGAACTCTTTCTGGTACTATATGACGCCTCAGGAGATTCTCAACCCCAAACTCCGAATCACGCCCAGTGCGACTCTGGACCCGGTCAAGGAAGGCTACTTCCTGACGCGGGGTGAGAGTCTATCCGATTCAACGGACGCTGGAGCCGGGGGCAACGACTATAACATTGTCCATTCCCGCTGGGAGATCACGTACAAGATCAAGGACGCCCAGTTGTTCTTTACCAATGTGTTTGTCCGCGACCTCAAGCCTGGTGATCAATATGTAGACTTTGTGATGAAGGATGTGCGTCCCCTGCTCCTGTGCTGCTTTGAAGAGGCGGTGGTCACGACCATGGTGCACTACAGCATTGATGAAGCCATCGAAAGTACAGGACTTGCCGAAGCCGTCAAGGCCCTGGTTCAGGTCAAGCTGGACGAGATCGAATGCGGCCTGAGCATCCAGAATGTTGCACTCAAGGAGGTGACCTGGCCTCGCCAGGTGGCCGATGCCTTTGACGCGTTTATCGCTGCGAGCCAGGAAGCCAAGTCTCAGGTCAATCAGGCCCAGACCATGGCGGATACGACCCTGACGCAAACCGCCGGGGGCGTGGCCAGAGACCTGGTGAATGCATTGAGAGATGACAATGCCAGTGAGGCAACACTGGAATCGCTGTGGTCACGTCTGGCAGGCAATGCCCAGGAGGTCCTGGCGGCTGCCAATGCGTACCGTACCACGGTGGTGGCAGCGGCCGAAGCCACAGCCGATTACTTCAATCAACTGCTGCCTGAATATAGAAAATACCCGAATCTGGTCGTCCAGAACCTGTACCTGGACACGGTGCAGCAGGTGATTGACGGCATGGATGAAAAATTCATCCTGCCCGCAAAGGCAGAAGGGCAGACACGTGAACAGAGAATACTATTGAATCGTGATCCCGCTTTAAAACGATCCGGACCTGCTGGACCCACCAGCCCGACTATGTCAGGCGCACCCCAATAAAGGACACGTGATCCTCTGGGGTCGCCAACACGAGACTATCATTATGGCCCATGAACATTTGCAGCTCAAAGAAGATATTGTAGCCGATCAAAACATCGGAAAACAGATGCGTATCAGTCTGGCCATGATTGGCACCCTGGCAGGCGGTGTCATGCTGATCAACAGCCAGGTCGGACTTCTGTTTTACGGACACGGCGAAATCACAACATTCTTTGCCATGATTGGGGCGCTCCTGCTGGGCGCGCCTGTGGTGTGGCACGCGTTCAAGTGCCTGCTCCAGGGCCATTCGCATATGGACGAACTGGCGGCACTCGGGATTATTGCGGCCTTTGCCACGGGCGAGTATGTGCCTGCCGGCCTCATTGGATTTTTTATGCTTCTCAGCGAACTGGTGGAAACCCGTACGGCCCTGGGGGCCAGGGCGTCCATAGAGTCCCTGGTCAAGCTCACACCCACGCGGGCCATGCGTCTCAGCAAGGACGGCACTGAGAGTGAAGTCAAGGTCAGTACCCTGAAGCTCGGGGACATTGTCCGGGTGCGCCCCGGGGACAACATCCCGGCAGACGGCGAAGTGATCACCGGGCTCAGTTCCGTGAATGAAGCGACCATTACAGGGGAGTCTCTGCCTGTGGACAAGGTGCCGGGCATGCAGGCCTTTGCCGGGACCAGCAACCTCACGGGTGTTCTGGATATCACGGTGACGAAAGCCGGTAAGGATACCACACTGGGTAAGGTTCAGTCTCTGATCCTGGAAGCAGAACAGACCAAGATTCCGATCATGCGAATCATCGACCGCTACATCAAGTGGTATGTGCCCATGATCCTGATGATTGCCATGATCGTGTTGTTCTTTACACGCAATATTGATCAGGCCATTACCATTCTCGTGATCTCCTGTCCCTGTGCCATTATTCTGGCCACACCCACGGCCATGGTGGCTGCCATTTCAGCGGCTGCGCGTCTGGGTGTGCTGGTCAAGAACGTGGCCGATCTGGAGGTGGCAGGCAAGATGACGGCCCTGGTCTTTGACAAGACCGGGACCGTGACCACAGGACGGCTGTTTGTCACCAAGCTCACCCCAGCGCATGGCGTGGAAGCCGCGGATCTCCTGGCCATTGCAGCAGGCGCAGAACAGATGAGCAAGCACCCGGCAGCCAGGGCCCTGCAGGAAGTGGCCAGAGAGGCCAATCTGGTACTCTCCGAATCAGTCGATTTCCAGGAAGTGCCCGGCAAGGGCGTGATCGCCACGGTGAACGGAGCCCGCATCCTGGTGGGGCGAGAGAGTTTTCTTCAGGAAAACCAGATTGCCTCGGACACGGTGGCTGACCCGAATCTGCACGAAGATCAGGGCTTCAGTACCCTTTATGTGGCCAGAGACAATCAGTGCCTGGGCTGGATCGGCCTACAGGACAAGACCCGGCCTGAAGCGAGTCAGGCCATTGCCGAGCTCAGAGACTGCGGCATCAAGCGCATCACCATGCTCACAGGCGACCGGAGTGAAGTGGCCAACCGCGTGGCCAGCGAACTGGGCTGCACAGATTTCAAGGCCAACTGTCTGCCGCACGACAAGCTCGCGATCGTGGAGCAGATCAAGGCCCAGGGCCACACGGTGGTGGTGGTGGGTGACGGCATCAATGACGCGCCTGCCCTGGCCGCCGGTGATCTGGGGATTGCCATGGGCGCCGCAGGCAGTGACGTGGCCATCCATTCCGCGTCCATCGCCTTGATGAACGACGACCTGCGTCGTATCCCGTTCCTGGTTCAGATGTCACGCAAGACCCGCAGCGTGATCAATCAGAACCTCGGGTTCGGCATCCTGTTCATCATCCTGGGTATGTCATTGTCCAAATTCCTGCCGCCCGTGATGGCGGCTGTGTTACATTTTGCCAGTTCGATTGTGGTGGTCTTTAACAGTGCCAGACTCGTTCGATTTGGCGAGCATCTCGATCACAAGGTGTTGGACAAGGTCTAGCATCCGTTGGATTGAGTGAGGATTTTTCATTATGGATTACGCCATTGAAACGATTGCGTTGACCAAGACCTTTGCCGACTGGTGGGGACGTCGCAAGGTGTACGCGGTCAATGACTTGACGCTGCAGGTCAACACCAATGAGGTCTTTGGATTGCTGGGACCCAACGGGTCTGGCAAGACCACCACCATCAAGATGCTGCTGGGCCTGCTGCATCCCACACGGGGCCACGCCTTTTTGCTGGGCGGTCAGGGCGATGACCCCAAGATCAACGCGCGTGTGGGGTTTCTGCCTGAGGAATCCTATCTGTATAAATACCTGACGCCCCGTGAGACCCTGGATTTCTACGGCCGTTTATTTGGCCTGCCCAGGGCGGTTCGAAAGGATCGTATTGAAACCCTGCTGGACATGGTGGGACTCAAGGCCGTGGCCAATCGCCAGGTGGGGTCCTTTTCCAAGGGGATGGCCCGACGCATCGGTCTGGCCCAGGCCCTGATCAATGATCCCGACCTGTTGATCCTGGACGAGCCCACCACGGGCCTGGATCCGATCGGCACGCGCCAGATCAAGGATCTGATCATCAACCTGGCCAAGCGGGGCAAGACCATTCTGTTGTGCAGTCACCTGCTGGCCGACGTGGAAGATGTGTGTGACCGTATTGCCATCATGTACGGCGGCAAGGTGCAGGCCCAGGGGCACGTCAACGAACTGCTCGAGCAGGCGGACAAACGCCAGATCACCACAGGACAAATCAGTGATCAGGCCATGGGACAGATTCGCGATATCCTGGAAAGGGAGCATGCCGAGTTTGACTTGTCGTCGCCCATGGAAAAATTAGAAACCTACTTCGTGCGCACTGTGGCCGAAGCGCAGCAGCAGGCCCAGCCCACCAGCGGTGCAGAAAGCACCACCAGGATGGCCGGATTCCTGGCCGGTGAAGAGGACGCCCAGAAGCAGGTATTGTCCAGCCTGGTGCAGGGCCAGACAAAGTCCGAACCCAAACCGTCCCAGGCCGGGACCCGGACTGCCAAATCAGCCCAATCCACGGAGGTTGAGCCAAAGTCTGCAGTATTGGACAGTCTGATCAAAAAGGCACCGGATCAAGTGACCCTGGAAACCCCCAAGAAATCCGAAGACACAGCCGCGCCGATCCAGACCAAAACACAGGTCAACAGGGGCATTCTCGATCAGTTGGTGGATCCGGGACAGCAGGGCGATGCGACCACCGAGAAACCCAGAAAGGGAGACTCCGACCATGCGTAGCGTATGGGCTGTGGCTTCTAATACGATCAAGCAGGCACTGCGCATGAAAATCGCGGTGGTCTTTATTGTGCTGCTCCTGGTGATCCTCCCTGTGATGGCGTTTTCAGCCAGCGGGGATGGCACGATCAAGGGACGCCTGCAGACCTTTGTGAGTTATGGTGTGTCGTTGACGAGTTTCCTCCTGTCTCTGCTCACGATTTTTGCGGCCATCCATACAGTCACGGGCGATATCACGCAGCGTCAGGTCTATACGGTCCTGACCAAGCCCATTCGGCGATATGAGTATCTGGCGGGTAAATGCCTGGGGATCCTGGTGCTGGATCTGGCCCTGCTGGTTGCGTTCAGTGCAGGTATTTACGCGGTGGCTGTGTATGGCCCGGACATGATGGGTGCCGATCAGGCAACCCGACAGGAATTGTCCGATCAGTTTTATACGGCCCGCGCCTCCCTGTTTCCAAAAACTCTGGATGTGACACCTGAAGAGGTTGAAGCCGAGTATCAGAAGCTCAAAAACAATCAGACCATGGATCAGTACTTTGCAGAGGGGACATCCGTCCTTCGCGTGAAAGACTGGATCTACAAGCGCATGCGTCTGGAAAAGAATGCCGTGGCCGCGGGATCTCAAAAGGTGTGGGAATTCAAAAACGTCAAAGTGGCGGATCCCAATGGCATGTTGTTTGTGCGCTTCAAATTTGAAGTGGCCACCACACCAGAGGATGAACAGATTATCAGCCAGTGGGCCGTGGGGGACATTCGGCCTTTGCGCCAGGGCAAACAGCCCAACACACGCATCTATGAAGTTCAGCGAAAAGATCCTGTCAGAATGTTCCGGGAATTTGTGATTCCTGCGGATGCCATTGCAGCGGACGGGTATGTGGCCATTGCATTTATGAATCCTCCGATCAATCAGACCGTGGTGATGTTCATGGAACAGGGCAACAACCAAAACCTGGAATCGCAGTCTCTGGCCATCCTGTTCAAGGCCGGTACCTTTCAGGAAAACTTCATACGCGGCGTGTGCGTGGTATTTTTCCGGCTGGTTTTCCTGGCGGCCCTGGCATGCCTGGCATCCACCTTTTTGTCTTTTCCTGTGGCTGTGCTGATGTCTCTGGTGGTATTTTTCACGGTGTCGATCAGTGGCTTTGTGCTGGAAGCCTTTACGTTCATGGATGCGGCGGTGGGCAAGATCTACAACAACACCCTTGCACTCCTGATCAAGGGACTCCCTCAATTTGACAAGTACAACCCTGCGGCCTATCTGGTCGATGGGAGATTGATTGACGCAGAGATGTTCAATTGGGCCTCGTGGACCATTGTGTGGGCGGCTGTTTTGATGGGCGTGGGCCTGTTGATATTTTCTGGCAAGGAACTGGCAAGAGACACATCTTGACCTGTTAAACCATGATGCGATTTCGTGATACCATAATCTGTTCTGTGTGTGTACTGGTGGCAGCAGGGCTGTTCTTCGCAGCCGGTCAGCAGTTGGATACGATCAATGCCCAGCGCCAGGACATGAAGCTGATCATCAACCAGCCCCTGGAAAATGCGCCGCCGTCCCTGGCCTTTGCCACGGTGGCCATGGGGGCATTTCGCGGTCTGGTGGTTGACATCCTGTGGATGCGTGCAGACAAGCTCAAGGATGAAGGCAAGTTCTTTGATTCCAAGCAGCTGGCTGAATGGATCTCGATTTTGCAGCCTCGGTTTGCCACGGTCTGGGAATTTCAGGCCTGGAACATGGCGTATAATATCTCCGTGGCCATTCCTGCGTCACAGCCTGAACAGCGTTGGCAATGGGTTCGAAATGGCTATGAGCTCCTGCGTGACAAGGGCATTCAATACAATCCGAAGGCCCTCATACTGTACCGTGAACTGGCCCGCATCTTCCAGCACAAGATGGGAGGCATCTCCGACGACGCGCACAAGTACTACAAGATCCAGTTGGCCAGGATGCTGGGTCACATTATCGGCGGTGTCCCCGATGAATTTTTTGTCGCCGCCATGAAGGCCCCCAAGACATGGGAAGGCCTGATCGAGGATCCCAACATAGTCCAGTTTGTCACTGCGATGCAGAAAGCAGACCCCGCGTTTACTCAGGATGAGGCCTTTGTAAAGAGCTACTTTTCCCTGCTTGAAGACACGTCACGGTTTGCGCCGGATGCCAATAGCGTCCTGGACCGCTACAAGGCATCTGATACCTTGATCTCGTTTGATCTGTTTGCCAGGGCCTATTATCTGAAAAAAGTCTGGAAAATGGACGTGGGTATCATGCATGAGGTCAATGAGAAGTTCGGCCCTGTGGATTTTGGTGATCCCAACGCAGTGCTGTCCATGGACTGGCGGCACCCGGACGTGCATGCGATCTACTGGGCTACGGTCGGCTTCAAACTGGCCGGCGAACAGGAGGGCCGCGAATTAGGCTCTGACGAGGTGAATACAGACCGTATTATCATTCACAGTCTCCAGAACCTGTTTCGATACGGCAAGATCCATTTTTATCCAGTCAAGTATTATCCCGTCCTGGAGGACGGCACACAATCCACAGAACCTCGTTACATGACGGATGCTTTTTTGCGTCCTGATCTGCGCATGTTTGACCGGTATAATGCGGCGGCCAAGGCCTTGATGATAAAATACAAGGATGATCGTGGCCGTGTGGAGTCTCTGGGCAACGGCTACCGAAACATGCTCATCAATGCGGTATTGTCATTTTATCAGGCCCGTTTAAATGGCCAGGCCATGCGTGTCTACAAGATACTTCAAGACACGTTTCCCAGACCGGAGTTCACCGTGCCTCTGGAGGTCTTTGCCAGAAACAGGTTCCTGGAAGAAGTGCGTGACAATTTTGGCATTCATGATGCACGCGAACAGATCAGCGGACTGCTCCAGGAAAGCTATTATCTCTACGCCATCGAGTCAGATGATGAAGCGTACGGACGCCAGCAATTGGCCGCGCAATTGCATGACTATTATATGAAAGAGTATGGTGACGAAGAGACCCGGCGCGTGGACCTGCCGCCCATGAGCGAATTGCACCTCTTGAGTATCAAGGATTTTCTTGAAAACCAGATGTATCCGGACTATATCAAAGAGGGTTACATAGGACGCATGCGACTGCAGCAGCCGGAAGCCTTTAAACGGTTCCAGGAATGGATGGAGACACAACAGGCAGAAGAATCCCCTTCCCCCAAATCGCCTGAAAAATAAATCATGTCCAATCACGCTTTTGATCAGTTGACCCCGTCTCAGCAACAGGCCGTGTGTCACAAGGATGGCGCTCTGCTCGTCCTGGCAGGCCCGGGCAGTGGTAAAACACGCGTCATTACATTTCGCATTGCGGCGCTCATTGAGAGCGGTGTGGCGCCCTGGCAGATCTGTGCCATCACCTTTACCAACAAGGCGGCGCAGGAGATGCGTCAGCGTGCCGTGAGCCTGGGTGCCTCAGGCGGGGCCCAGATCAGTACATTCCACAGCCTGTGCGTACGCATACTCAGACGATATGCAGGCCAGGCAGGCATTCGTGAAAGCTTTACCATCTATGACCCCTCGGATCAAAAGAAATGCATCAAACAGGCGGTCAAAGACTGCGACCTGGACACCACCAATTTCGCCCCGGCCAAGATGCTCCACGCGATCTCCACACTCAAGAACCAGTTGATCTCTGCAGAGGCCTATGAAGCCGATGCCATGGATTATTTCACCCGAACACTGGCCCAGGTCTACAAACGGTATCAGAAGATCATGGCCGATCAGAGTGCCATGGACTTTGATGACCTGCTCACCAAGACCGCGTTTCTTGTGGAGAACAATGAGGCCGTATGCAAGGAACTGGCCAATCGCTACCAGTACCTGCTCATTGACGAATACCAGGACACCAACCACGCGCAGTATCGCATGGCCAATGCCATTGCACTCAGGCACGGCAACATCTGCGCGACCGGGGATCCGGACCAGTCCATCTATCGGTGGCGAGGTGCTGACATTCGAAACATCCTGGCCTTTGAAACGGACTGGCCCGAAGCCAAGGTGGTCAAGCTCGAGGAAAACTTCAGGAGCACCGGTGCCATCCTCAAGGCGGCTGACAGCCTGATCGAAAACAACACCCACAGAAAGAAAAAACGCCTGAAGGCCACCAAGCCTGAAGGCAAGCCCATTGTGGTCAATGGATTTGAAGATGCGTTTCAGGAATCCCGTGCCGTGGCAGAGCACATCAGCCGTTTGATTAAACAGGGCGTGCCCCCCAATAAAATCGCGGTATTCTACAGGGTCAATGCCATGAGCCGCGGCCTGGAAGAGTCCTTTATTCGCAACCAGGTGCCGTATCAGGTGGTGCGCGGCGTGGAGTTTTACAACCGCAAGGAAATCAAGGACCTGCTGGCCTACCTCAAGGCCATGGTCAATCCGGACGACGAAATCGCCTGGGAACGGATCATCAACACGCCGGCACGCGGGATCGGCAAGGTCACGGTCGACAAGATCAAGGCCTTTGCCAGGCATCGGGGCATGACCTTCTATGATGCCATGGGTCTGATCGAACAAATCGACACATTATCCGCCTCGCCCAAGGGCAAGATTCGGGGGTTTTATAACCTCATGGAGTCCCTCAAGACGGATCTGGACGGGTCCGTGGCCCAGCTCGCAGAACGGGTGGTTGTGGAAACCGGCATGGAGGCAGACTATAAGAAAATGGGGGAAGACGGCAAGGACGCCCTGGACAACCTCAACGAATTGATCAGCGCCACCGCTCGGTATGATGAACAGTCCAACGAGGGGTCTGTGCTGGATTACCTGCAGGAGATTTCTCTGTTCAGTGACGCAGATGCCTACGACGAAACCATCCAGCGCGTGGCCCTCATGACCCTGCATGCCGCCAAGGGCCTGGAGTTTGAATACGTGTGCATCATCGGCCTGGAAGAGGGCATCCTGCCGCACGAACGCAGTATAGAAGATGACAACGAGATGGAAGAAGAACGCCGCCTGTTCTTTGTGGGGATAACACGCGCAGAAAAGGATCTGCACATCAGCTATGCCAAATACCGCACCATTCGCGGCCAGCCCCTGCGATCCATTCCCTCCAAATTTCTGTATGAAATCGGCATCGGTTTTACGGGCCTCGCCCCTGGCCAGTCCAAACGCTCACTGGCCTCCAGTGAGGACGCGCCCGCACCTGCGCCCGTCTCGGAAGATGCGTTCAAAAAGGGAGAACTCGTGTCACACGCCAAATTCGGCTTGGGACGCGTGGAAAAATACGTGGACATGGGTGCCAGCAGTGTGGTCACGGTCTCGTTCAACTCAGGCGTGAGCAAAAATCTCATGCTGAAATATGCCAAGCTGTCCAAGGTCAAATAGCAAATAGAATCATCTTGTCTGGTCAAATGCTCCGTCTTTGAGGCGCTTGATATAATGGCGTGTTTCATGGGCCACCACGCCTGACAGAATGATCAGCCCGATCAGATTGGGGATGGCCATCAGGGCATTGAAGATATCCGAGATGGTCCACACCAGGGCCAGTTTGGATACGGCACCCACGAAGATCAGGCACACGAATACCACCCTGTACACAGGTACAGCCCGGCCTCCAAAGAGATATTCGGCACAGCGGTCCCCATAGTATGACCACGAAATGGCCGTGGAATAGGCAAAGAACGCCAGACTGATGCCCACAATGAAATGTCCCCAGCCGGGCAGACCCGTGTTAAATGCCTCGGCCGTCAATGCGGCGCCATCCAGGTCTCCCTTGTACGCATCTGTCACCAGGATGGTCAGGGCCGTCATGGTACAGATGATCAGCGTGTCAATGAGCGGCCCCAGCATGGCCACCATGCCTTCACGCACCATCTCATGGGTACGTGCCGCAGCATGGGCAATGGGTGCAGAACCCAGGCCGGACTCATTAGAGAAAACACCACGGGCCACACCCTTGCTGATCGTGGTCCTCAGGGCAATGCCCACGGCACCGCCGCCCACGGCGTACGGTGTAAACGCGTACTTGAAGATCAGGGCAAAGGCCGAGCCGATCTTGTCATGGTGACTGATAAGAATGAACAGGCAGCCTGTGACATAGATAATACACATCGCCGGCACGATCCAACTGGCCACATGGGCAATGCGACGAATCCCCCCGAGGATCACCAACCCCACCAGGGTCGCCAGCACGAGTCCGCCGACCAGGGACACGGGTGAGGTCGTCAGGGCACCGCCCCAAAACGTCTGTGTTTCGCTCCATGATGCTGGCAGCATGTACTTCAGTCCGCCAATCACAGAGTTGGCCTGTGCCATATTGCCAATGCCAAAGGATGCCAATACTCCAAACAGGGCAAACAGGCCGCCCAGCATCCTGCCCAGGCCCTTGTGCTTGAGTCCCATGGACAGGATATACATGGGGCCGCCGCTCACGGAGCCGTCCGCATGGATTTGCCGGTACTTTACGGCCAGGGCGCAGGACGTAAACTTGGTGGCCATACCGACCACGGCAGTGACCCACATCCAGAATACGGCACCCGGCCCGCCCACCACAATGGCTGTGGCCACGCCCGCAATATTGCCCGTACCAATGGTCGCAGACAAGGCTGCACACAGGGCCCTGAAGTGGGACACATCGCCTGCGTCATCAGGATTGTCATACTTGCCCTGAACACAGCGAACCGCGTGGCGCAGACAACGAAACTGAATCAGTCCCAGGCGAATCGTTAAGAAGATCCCAGTCCCGACCAGCAGAATGATCATGGCCGGACCCCAGACAAGGCCGTCTATCTTATCCAGCAGTGCTATCAGTCTATCCATAGAATCAGACTTTCTCCGTATAGCGCATTAATATTTTTGTCCCTTTTTACAGGCATTCGATGAATTGGCCAACAGAAAAGATCAGATTGGTGGTCAATTTATGCATGGGACATCACATCCGATACTGAGGCGTCATTGTAAAATATGTGAAAAATCACCTTTTCCGGCTTGACAGTTCGACACATGTCGAATAGTTTCGAACAGGTTAGATAAATGTGGGAGTCGCACATGCCAAAAACTGTGAAGAAAGAGCAGAGCCCGGACCTCAGCGAGGCAGAATGGGCCATCATGCGTGTGGTGTGGGAGCACGAGCCCTGTGCAGCAGGCACGGTGCAGGAGACACTGGCGGGATCCAGGCAGTGGGCCTACAGTACGGTCAAGACCATGATGGACCGCATGGCATCCAAGGGACTGCTGAAAATCACGAAGATCCGGAACCTACAGCTTTTCAGTTCTAAAATCACACAGACACAGGCGAAAAAAGGCGAACTCAAACGTATGCTCAAACGGGCCTTTGACGGTGCCCTGACACCGCTCCTCCAATTCCTGGTGGAGCACGACGAGTTTTCCAAAGAGGATATCAAGGAATTGAGAGAGTTCGTCACAAAAGCAGAGAAAAAGTAGTTGTTGGTTTCTGGTTGCTGGTTACTGGCAACGCCTAAACAATAGCGAATAGAAACTCGCGGGAGAGAGCCATGGGTTCATTTGTTGACAGTTTGAATCAGGCAGGGGCCGCGTTTTGTGGTTTCACGTGGGCCATGCTCATTCAGTCCAGTGTGTTGATTGCTGTGCTGTATGCGATTGACCGGATCATTCGCCACAAAGTTCGGGCCGTGGTTCGCTATGGCGTGTGGATGCTGGTGCTGGTGAAATTGATCTTACCTCCGACCCTGAGTTTGCCAACCGGCATCGGATACTGGGTGTCTGTGCCGGCGCCCGCACAGGAAATACGGACTGTTGAGAGTCAGCCGGTTTTGCCGGTTGCGGCAAAGGTTAATTCGACTGTAAACACGTCTTCATTGAATGCTGAGACAACGCCTCAGCCATTCATTGAAACTTCCACAGTGACAAAGGTGCAACCGGAAATTGCTGTCCCCATCGAAGCTGAAAAGGTTCGCACCTTGACCTGGCATGCCTGGATGTTGTGTGCATGGATTGCAGGTGTGATTGCCCTTCTGGGTTTGCTGTTTCAACGGCTCTGGTTTGTACGCCGACTTCTGTCACAGAGTCGACCGGCTGATGCAGCCTGGGACGAGTTGACACACGCCTGCGCAGAGCAGGTGGGCCTCCGAAATCCAATTGAAGTGCGTGTGTCAAAGTATTTGCACAGTCCGGCTGCCTGCGGCTTGATACGTCCTGTGATCCTGATGCCCAAGGCTATTGAGCACGCGCTGAGCCAGGACAGGCGTAGCGCCATCCTGCTCCATGAACTCGTGCATATTGCCCGTGCGGACCTGTGGGTAAATCTCATTCAGACATTGCTGCAGGTCGCCTACTTCTACAATCCTCTGCTGTGGCTGGCCAATGCGAAGATTCGAAGTCTTCGCGAAAAGGCCGTAGACGAAACCGTGCTCACAAAACTGGAGGACGACGACGCAGGCCAGTACAGCACCACACTCATTGACATCGCAGAGATCGCCTTTTCAAAACCCCACTTCAGCCTGGGCCTGATCGGCGTGGTGGAATCCAAAAAGGCGTTGGCCGAGCGCATCAAACATATCCTGGGCAGACCCATGCCGACGTCGGCAAAGGTCGGGATACTGGGCGTGGCAGCCATTGCTGTCGGCGCCTTGGTCCTGCTGCCAATGACCAAAGCCGGGACATTTGACTGGTGGCTGCACAGAGATCGTCTGGTTGCATTCAAATCGTTGGGAAATGCCAGAGGTTCTAATGAGCAAAGAGGGCGTGTGGAGCATTATGCCAAAGAGTATGAGGTGGCGATACGTCCCCATGAGAAGCTTTTGGTGTTTGCTGAGCTGTATCAACATGGTCAGCCCATGCGCAGGCTGGGGCATAAAGTACTGGATGGTTCCTCCGGGGCTCAAAAACTGTCAGTGGCATTGGAGAGAGAATATCTAAATGATGAAAAAACAAAGGCAAGATTTTCGGGAAGGGTCACTTGGGGACATGAAGTCTGTCATTTCAAGCGATCTATCTTGGAGACTCAATCGTTTTTCCCCACTGATATAAGGGGGTTCTTTCAAGGTGAGGAGATGACTCGTGTTGGCGATCAGCGCTTTTGGGAAGGTGAGACTCTCATGACCTTTGTCGCTCAGCCTCTGGGTGGGCCTCCTCGTGCGCCAAATATCTGGATGCCAGGATATAGAGTAAGCCAGGGCTTGAGTGACGGTTATTTCATTCTAATCAAGATGCTTCCTTTGAGCACACTTGATCAGTTGAGGATCCAGTGGCGGAGGGGCATCGATCCGCAGCTTCCAGATGGCACATATTTAGGACCTGATGCCACCCGTGCTCAGTGGCAAGCCGTGGCAGACGAGTATGTCCTCGACATCAAGCGAATGCTCATGCGGGGCCGCATGCCCCTGCCTGAATTGTCCGTGCACACAAAATATGCATTTGGCGAACCCGTACATATCA
>JAIPFM010000201.1 GCA_021736645.1 Phycisphaerae bacterium
TTAACATCAACATATCTCCCATATCTTCGTGCTATGCGACAGTTCTATCTCACTCATCGAATTCGGCAGGCGCCTGCCGAATTGAGCTGGAGTCAATTGGTATGAGTAGCGGAGACACTATGCCGAAAGGGGCTTGCTTGGGGCCAGCCAATAGAAACCAGTAACTTCCATCTGATTCACATCCAAATTGAAAGGGCGCATTCTATTACGATTGCCAGCCGTCATCCAAGTCCAAGGGTGTATCAACGATCAAGCTCGTCCCCTGGGCATCTTCGACCTTCCAGTACTTCCTGTAAAAAAGGTTGTTGGTTGTTAGTTCTTTGCGTTCCTGGCGTCCCCTATGGGACCTTCGTTCCCCAAGGGACCTTCGGCTTTGCGAGAGACCTTTTTTATCTTTATGCCCTTCAAGTTACAACCAGTCAACTTGTTGGTTTTTATGCGTTATTGCCCCAGGGACACGAGCTGCGCTACCTCCTCAATCGTAAGCGGTCGATCATAGATCCGGAAATCGTCGAAGGCGCCGTTACAGTCATCGTTGCCGCTGTGACCACCCCCCAGGTAAACAGTGCTGCCGGGGGCGACCCACTCTGATTCATTGGTGGCAATCAGTTCTCCATTGATATACAACCACTGATCAATGACACCGGGCCTGTCCACATTGCGACTCCAGGTCATGGCAATATGATACCACCTTTCGGCCTCCATCCAAAAACCACGCACTGAGCCGGATTGGATGCGGCCGGCAAACTCACCGCTGCCATACACCCACATCTCCCAGTCGTTGGCTTCCACACTGTTATCGAGGATGCTGTTGTAATTGTATAACCGGGTCGGTTTAAACCAGAGGGCCACGGACCCACGGTCATAATAGTCAATATCGATTGCCACCACATCGTTATCCGTTTGACCGTCTGTTCCGGTAAACTGTAAGGCCTGCCCCTCAATGCCGTCGATGTATTCATGATTCCCATCGACGCCGTCAATCAAGTGAGTGGCAATGTCACTCGCCACGTTATCGACATTGCCATCCAGTGGCAAATGAACGACCAGGCCATTATTGTCCGGATCTCCACGCGTGAGAAGTTCACCGGCGCCAGGGAACAGTCGAATGTCGTCAAACAGAATCAACCCTGATGCGGCAACACCCTCAACACCCAGTTGGATCTTGGTGACGCTTGTGAGGTCAGTGTTGACGGTCGTCAGGTCGATATTCCAGCCCTGCCATGCGCCCTGGCCAATGTTGCCGCCATCACCTGCATATGTGATCTTGGTGTCATTGATGACAATGAACAGGGTGCCCGTATTGCCGACTCGACCATTGAATGCGATGGAGAGCGTCTTGGCTCCGCCCACGGTCCAGTCTTGGGCGTCAACAAAAGTACGCTCTGTGGTGGACGTGCCGCTGGTATTTGTGTAGTAGAACGGCATTGCCTGACTGCTGCCAGGCATCGTGTTGCTGGTTTCCATGATGTCACCATCATAGTGGGGACTGCTTGGGCTCCAGATATCATGACCCACACCAGCGCCTGTGCCGTTGCCACCATACTCAGGGAAGAAATCATCCGCTGAATAACCATAGCCATCGTGCCAGGTCTGGAACGGACGGTCAGGTGATCTATTGCCGTAACTTTCGAAGTCATCGACAGTCAATGCCGTTACTGTACTCAGGCTCCACACAGGACCTGCCCACACGGACGGGACCTCTGCATCGTTGACTTCATCCACACGCCAGTAGTAGGTTTCACCCAACTGAGGATCCAGCAGGCCCATGTCCAGGCTGTTGGTGTTGGATGACACAGAGCTCGCTGAGCCGTCAGCCACAGCATTGGCATCAGTATCCATGTAGATCGTGTGTGACACTGCTTCGCGGCCGGCACGCCATGTGGCCACGGCGTCCGGACGGACATCCATTGAACCGGAGGCAGGATCAGGCGTGCGTGCGAACACAGGCAGGCCATAGACCTGGACTTCAGACACACCGTACTGCTGGAGCAGGCCGCCCCAGTTACTCAGGATGTTGATCCTGACATACCTGGCATGAACCAGACCGAGGTCAATCGCCTGGGGCTCGTTGTAGGTCGGAACACCGGGGGCCCGATTGACTTGGGTGGATTCAACAACGACTGTCCAATCCACGCCATCCACAGAGGTTTCGATGCTGACGTCCTTGAGACCCCAGCCAATAAATCCTTCGGAACTGGTGTTGGAGTTCCAGATCAGGATCTTGTCCAGTTTCTGTGCTGTGTCCAACTCGTACATCAACCACGGGGACATGTCTCCGGGTATACTGAGCCACATATCTTCGCTATCGGATGAATGGGTGTTGCCAGTAAGGCCGGACCCATTGACCGTCATGGCCGGGGTGTTGTTTCCGCCGGCACTTGATGCCGTGACATGGCTGATATCCACTGGGATTTGAATGGAATAGGGCTCTGCCGTGAAACTCCAGACGGCCCCTGTAAACACCGTCTTATCAGGCGAGGCATTGACTTCGTCCACGCGCCAGTAATAGACGCGACCAAACTCAAGGCGTCCGGGATCGAATGAATTGGCATCCCCGGAAGCGTCCGGTTCGGTGGCCCTGTTGACATCTTCAAGGCTTTCACCAAAGTAGACGTTATGCGTCCCCGAAAAGTCGCCAGGCACCCAGGTCAGATGAGTGGTCATGAGCACATCATCTGAGCCGTTGGCCGGTGTGGGATTCGAAGCACGTTTCTGCTGGAAGAAACGGTCACCGGCCGAGCCTAGGGCCTGTATGTCATCGGCACTGAGGGACGTATCCCAGATGGCGATCGTGGACACATCGATGGGCGCGTCGTCGCCATCCTGGTTGTTGCCGGCGGCAAACAGCAGGAGACTATCGGCAAGGCTGAAACGACCGTCAATGCCCTGTTCGTTCCCTTTGAAGATTTCTACGCCATCGACATAGAGATCGTGTCGAACGCCATTATCGACCGTGACGATCAGGCGATACCAGGTATTGGCCTGGGTGGTGTAACCCTCGGCGCTGGAATAGCCGACGGCACCAATTCCGATCGCACCGGATGAATTGATGGTCCAGTCGGAATCATCCGCGTTTGTCGGGTTGGTCTGAAAGAGATCATTGTACCCGTTGGGAGGATCGGACAGACTGCTGGTCGGGTAGCTGAAATCAATGAGCAGGGTCCATTCGTTCACTTTCGCGCCGTCGCCATTGGGGGCCATGCCATGTCTGCAAATAAAGTAACTGCCTTGCCCGATTCTAACGGCACCATCCCGGGCGCTCACACCGGCAATCTCCTGGACCGAGCCGACAAGCTCCAGGGAGGCACCGATCGTTGCACTGGTATCCGGTGCATTGAATTCCCACACACCTTTGGGTTCGGGAACGGCCGCCTGTACCTGGTATGCCAACACAACAATTAAGAAACATGAACTAAGCCTTTTCATAGTTTTCTCCTCAGTTGAAATAGAATGCTGACATACAGACAGACGCAAATACTCACCTGGGATTTGACGATTTAAGAGAAAACCAAATCCCGGATTTCCCATTTAGGCCCCGTCAAGAATTAAAGTTTACATTTCCCATCTCATCTTCAGGCCGTCTTGGGATCGCTCCTCAATCGTGAAATCCTCAACGTAGCACAACTACGCCTGTGGTTTCACTCAATCGTCGCGTCCCAATCTGACCCAAATCTGAGCGGCCTATGCATACTTTATTTCTTGACGGGGCCTTAGCCTGGCGTTGGTGCATGAATCAATTCCAGTCTTGACAACAAATCTCCTATGAACAATATTGTAGGCATGTGAATTCCTGATTTCAATGGAAATCTTATACATCTGCAGTTATGAAGCAGCGGTGGGTTACTGGTTTCTGATTGTTGATCGGGGCTTCGAGGGCCAGACCTGGCTTCGAAAGGCGGTTATTGGCTGCTGGTTTTTAGCGAAAACTCTGCGTGCTTGGCATTCCCCAAGGGACCTTCGGCACCCCTGACATCTTCGCGACCCCCGGCATCTGCGTCTTGAGCGAGCCATAGCGAGTGGGCGCAGGGCGATCCCCGTTAGCAGGCAATTCAAATCCTTTCACGGCGAGGCCCTTCTGCCTCGCTGTGTTTTTATCTGGAAATGTTGTCGCTGCAAGTGTTAAATGGTGCAAAGGATCGACGCATCGATGTCGTTGCGTTGAACTTGCTCATGCATGCAGATCAGTGTTCATTGGCCCCTTAAACTCGGAGAAGACGATGAAACATGCGGTGTCAATCCTGCTTGTGCAATGGTTCCTGCTTCTTAATGTAACGGCCACAGGCGCTTCGTCGATTATCCAACTTGAAGGCGTGACAGTCACACCGCACGTCCAGTCGGAAAACATGCAGTGGCGCCGGCCCCCGGACCCGGAACTCGGCGCACGCGTGGAGCTTTTTTTGGTGAACCGGGGCGATGCAGCAGTTCGTCTGCAAGGTGAATCGCCTGTCACTTTTGATGGCCGGACGCCGGAACAGTTGATTGGTGACAAGGTCTGGGCGTGGCATGCGACACCCTCGTCATGGCGAGAATCGTCGGTTCAGTGGACGCCGCACACAATGACCGTGCTCACGTTCAACACCTTGCGCGAGGCATGGGGCGTGGACACAGCGCATGTCCTGTCGATCGATCATTCGAAGGGAAACCAACGTCTGTCCTTTACCTTGCCCCGACCCGACCTATGGCTCTCGTCTGTCACCTTTTCAGGGGACACTCTGGCTTCCCGGCCGACCGAGTTCGTCGTGCACATGGTGAACCACAGCGGCCAATCGCTTTCCATCCAGGGCTGTCATGTCTGGCTGCCAAACCCTGGACAGTCCATTCACCTGTTTCGTCGCTCGCCTGAGGTCTTGAATCTGCAGTCATTCACGGGTGATCGTCTCTTGCCCAGCGGGGAGCATGGTGGCTTTGTGGCCAGGTGTACCCCCCTGCCGCTCACCTATGGCGTGATCGAAGTCATTGTGGCATCACAAACCGGCGCCCGGCGCAGTCTTTGGGCCCATCTGCGCATCAAACCCGAGGTGTTTGATATCAGCGGAGGTTGGGTGGCATCCGATATCAATGGCCGCAACAGTCTCACGCTGGTGCCGTACCTGAAGATGCTCCAGGGGATGCACATCAACACGGCACACATGGGTCACCTGCCCGGCTACACGGATAACAAAGAGTTGTATGCTCAATACCCTTTGAAGCTGTTCAACAAACTGGACCCGGTGGACCAGTTCGACAACGAGGCTGTGTTGCCGCGCGTCCATGCCGTCGAGTTTCTGGGCGAGCCGCAATATGGAGGGGGACGTCCCGTGCCGCCGCAGACCGTGTGGGAGGCACTGGCGCCATATCAAACAACGCGCCTGCCCACCACCGTGACGCACAGTGAGGAGCGCCTCTGGCGAAACTACGCAGGGCTCTCTGACTATCCGCACTATGATGCTTACCGTGTGTGCGCTCCAGCCGCAGATAACTGGTCAGGTTATGAGCGATGGGATGGACAAAGTCTCCGCTGGGGGGCACCACTGGAGACCATCGGCGATATGACACGCAGTCTGCGCGAGTTGAATCGGCCCCGCGCCATAGCCTATTGGTCCCAGGGAGCACACGCGGGATGGAGTGCGCGGCGTCCACGAACACGCAGTTCACCCACACCAGACGAATTGCGAACGCAGGCGTATCATGCGCTGGCCAATCGAATTACATCGCTCTACTGGTTCAATCTCAGCCACAAATCACTTCTCAAATTTCCAGACCTGATCGGGCCCATCACGCACGTGAACCGGGAGATCAGATTGATGGACCAAATCCTGCTTCACGGCGATGCTTATGAGTACCGTCGCGTGCTGTGCGAAGGACAGCCGGACTGGGATCTGAGCAGCGTGGTGGCCCCGGAAGCAGGTCTGTTCTTTGCCAATGATGTGGCGTATGCGGCGGATATGAACGAGGGGGTCTTTCGATTTGAAACAGCTCGCCAGGGAGAATTCACATTTCACCTGCCTTCGTGGTTGGCCTCGCCTGCAGAGGTTTTTCGTGTGGATGCCAAGGGCACGCAGGACGTTGATTATACTCTGAACGGACGTACTCTGGTGATTCGCGACAACGTCCATGTGGTCGGTACGTATATGGTGGCCCGAGAATCGGGGGTGCGTGCCAGGACCCGGCAACGGCTCGCCGAGCTTCTGGAAACGGAGCAACGCCTGGGATTCGATCCGGACAATCATCAGTCAAATCGGGAGACACTTGAAGGCTTGTTGAAATAGCCGTTTATGTTATCATAGTCGTGTGAGCATGCAGGTGTACTGCAGGCTCATTCATTCAAGACACGTAGATATGAACCCATGAAGGAGAGTGTTATGGCTGCAAAAGTAAAGACATTATCGAGACTGGTCCTTGTGGGGTTGCTCCTGGGCGTATTGCCTGTGGCCTGGCTCTATGGCGCAGACAGTGACCGGGTGGACCCGTCCCGTCAGGAGAAGTTCACCATGGCCTCCATTCAGTTCATCCTGGTGCAGATTGAACGCGAAACGCTGGATCAGTTCCTGGCGGAATCGAACGCCCTGACACTGGACTCGATTCCGCTTGAAAAAATTGCCCGGGCTGTGCGCGACAAGGATGGGGCGAACATTGTATCTCAAACGATGCTGACTGCCGTCAGCGGGGTTGACGCCGGGATCACGGTGGTCGAGAACGCGAAACGCCAGGAGAAGAATCCCGAGAAGGCGCAGACTGAACATGCCTTTCGGGAAATGGAAATCTCCATCAAGATCAAGATTGAACGCAGCGATGGAAACAGGCTGGCCGCCCGATTCACCTATACACGCGGAGTCACTGAAAATGCGTTCAACATGCGAGAAGAAGCGGAAGAAGAGGAAGACACCGAGCAGAAGTTCGAGGTGTCCAGCGGTATCGTGCTGGAGTCCCGACAAATGCACCTGACTGGCCTCAACATGAATGACGACATGGCCACCCTGCTCCTGATGAAGGCGGAACTTTGAGACCGTGTCCCGTTCACAGTCGGGCCATGGGTGACGACTCATGCGTGGAGAGACTGCCATGAGAAAAGTATCCTCAAAACGCACGCAGTGGCTGAAACAGGAACTGGCGATCCTTGAACAGGAAGGCATCCTTCTAAGGAAACAACCCATGAAAAGCCAATTCGTATCCTGTCTGGCCGCGGCCCTGTTGAGCATGCCGGTGGCGGCTCAGGGTCCCAAGATCACGATCGAGTCCATGCTCAATGAGATGGTCGATCGCCAGGCGATCTCGCAGTTTCCCAGCCCGACCTATCGGTGCCTGCAGGCCAGTTCGTACAACCGGGAATCCGTGTCACCCGACCTCCCAGGCTGGTTTGCCGACAGCGACGGGGTCAGCTGCATCCGCACAGAAGAGATCGATGGTCGCACCGAATGGGTTCTCATGGAAGACGACGGACCCGGGTGCGTCACGCGCCTGTGGGCCGTGTGTTTCTACTATGGACTCGGCAACACCACCGGTGCCAACATCAAGGTCTATCTGGATGGTGCCGCAGAGCCGGTCATCCACACCAATTTCTTCAAACTGGTGCAGGGACAGGATTTCATCAAACCGCCGTTTGCCGATTCCACGGCCAGGGCGGGCGACCTCTATTTCCCCATCCCCTATGCCCGGCACTGCAAGATCACCATGGATCAACGGGTCTTCTACAACATCATCAACTACCGAAAGTACCCCCAGGGTACGTCCGTGAAGACCTTCACCATGGCAGACTTCGATACGACCGAGACACTTCGAAACCAGGTCTCTGCCGCGTTGATGGCCTGCGCCGATGCCCAAGGCGACACGGTTGAAAGGAACCAGACGATCGACCCTGGCCAAACGCTTTCGATCGATCTGCCCCAGGGACATCACGCCGTCACACAGTTTGAAATCCGTCTGAACAACAAGGCAGACCTTGCCAACCTGCTTCGTTCCGTGGTACTCGTCGCAACCTTTGACGACACGCAGACGATCTGGGTCCCCGTGGGTGACTTCTTCTGCAGCGTGGAAAAACAACGGCCATACCAGATGTGGGAGCGCAGCGTGCGCGAGGACGGCACCATGGTATGCCGCTGGGTCATGCCCTACCGAACACAAGGCCGATTGAGCCTGAACAATCTCGGCCAGACCCCGGCCGAAGTGGAGATCAAGGTCGTGACTGACGCGTATCCGTGGGACAGTCGCTCGATGCATTTCTATGCGACCTGGCGCATGGATGATCCGTATCCAACGTTCCCGATTTTCGACTGGAACTTCCTGGAAGCGAAAGGCAAGGGGGTGATCGTGGGCGACGAATGGACCGTGCTGAATCCCAGCCAGGGATGGTGGGGTGAAGGCGATGAAAAGATCTATGTCGACGACGATTTTGATCGCAATTTCCCTTCCCATTTCGGCACAGGGACTGAAGATTACTACGGTTGGGCCGGGGGCGTGGTGCCCACACCCAAGGATGAATTCTCAAAGCCATTCCTGGGCAATATCATCGTGGGTGAACCCAAGTCCATGGGATACAACGTCTGTACGCGGACCCGTGTGCTGGACGCGATTCCCTTTCAGCACAGGATCAAGTTCGACATGGAGGCCTCCTGCGGGACACGCTCCACCTCGTTCTTTCTGCAATACGCACAGACCACCTACTGGTATGCCCGCCCTGGCGTGACACACAACCGTGCGCCGCTGCCCCGCATGGCGGCCATGGCGCTGCCCAGACTCAAAGACCTTCAACAACGAATTGAAGCGGCCAGGACACAGCAATATGCAGTGGCCGGTGCGATGGAGGCCGAACTGTTGACGCTCAACGCACAGAGTGAGTCCGTCCAGGAGGATGTGGAAGACATCCCTGTGTGGGGCGACATCAGCCACGGCGCCATGAAGAACCTGTGGTTCGAACACCCGGGCGACTTTGCAGACATAAAGATCACAGAGCAGTTCGAAACATCGACCCTTCAGATGTGTGCGGCCGTGGGACAGGTGTGCGGTGTATTCGACATCTATGTCAATGGGGTCAAGAAGGTCTCGCAGGATTTTTGCACGGACCATGCAGGCATGACCACACCGCTGATCCGACTGGGTCGAAATGATCCTGTGGACAATGCGTTTACGATCCGATTCGTGTATCAGGGTAAAAGTCCCAAAGCGAGGTCAAACCGGAAGGCGTATGCCCTGGGTATAGACTACTTCCTGCTTCAGAATGACGTCATGACAGAAAAGTAAGACCTATCTCGACTGAAACGCGATATCTGCGATGCCCGTGCGCAGCGCCTTGACAGTCCCCTTATCGTGAGGGTGCGCTCGGTTGGTGAGAATGATGACGTACCGTTTTGTTTGAGAATCACACACAATCGAGGTCCCAGTGTAACCGCTGTGACAGAAACTGGTGTCAGACGCATGGTGTCCCCTGATCCAGGCATAGGACGAGTTCACATCAAATCCGAAACCCCGCCCCAACAATTGGGGCGTGGTCATCAGGCTCACGGCCTTCGGGCTCAGGATCGTTTTGCGATTCAAAGTCCCGCCGTTGAGGAACATTCCACAGAGAATCGCCATGTCACTGGCCGTGGAAAAAAGACCGGCATTGCCGGACACGCCGCCCATCAACTGGGCCAGCGGATCATGCACGGTGCCGCAGAGTGGCCGGTCCTCCACGATCTCGGTGAGCGCGATGCTGTCGTGCCATGCATTCGAGGGATTGAATTGGGTATGCTCCAACCCCAGGGGCCCAAAAAGATGGACACGAGCAAATTCATCCAGAGGCTGGCCGCTCACGACTTCCACGATTCGGGCCAGGAGAATATACCCCAGGCAACTGTATCGAAATGTCTCGCCTGGTTTGCCAAGCGGCTTGCTCAGGCAGATGGTCTCGATCACAGCGTCGGGGCAGGGACTGCCGTGCGCGTCTTTCAGGACAGCAGCGCCTGTATAGGCGGGCAGACCGGACGTGTGTGTCAGCAGGTGACGAATCTGAACGGTGTCCTTGCCTTCGCACGCAAAGGCCGGCAGGTACTGGGCCACCAAATCGTTGGGGTCTATTTTCGAAT
>JAIPFM010000202.1 GCA_021736645.1 Phycisphaerae bacterium
TGACCTGATGCAGGCACCTGATACACCACGCCGTCGAGCACGACCATCTCCCCGTCAAGTTTGTCGAACGTGCCAATGCCCAGATCCCCGTACTCGAGAACGTCCCCGCAAGAGGCCACACCGTCGTACGCGCCGGCCAACAGGGCATCGATCGTCGAATACTGAGTGACCGTATTGGTGACAGGAATGGTTTGACACCCGGCCAACAAACAAACGCAAACAAGCAGATAAAGCCAACAAGTTTTCATAGGAAGTTCACTTTGTAAAAAGAGTTTCGGCTGACCTTCAGTCCTCAGTCCCTAACCCCCAACCCCTAATCCCTATCTGATTGCCTACTGAACACTGAATACTGTCAGCGGCCGAAAGCCGCTGGCCTATCTGATTTTCGGCGTGGCCAGCGCGATCGCCGCAAACGCAGCGCCCAGCAGCCAGAATCGGACAACCACCTGGGGTTCGCTCCAGCCTGCCAGATGGAAGTGGTGGTGCAGGGGGGCGCATCTGAACAGACGTTTGCCGCCCGTGTATTTGAAGTAGCCGACCTGCAGGACCACGCTCATGAGTTCCATGACAAAGACCCCGCCAATGACCAGGAGCAGGATTTCATTGCGTGTCACCAGGGCGCCATAGCCCATGGCTGCACCCAGAGGGAGGGAACCCACATCGCCCATGAAGGTCTGGGCCGGGTAGCAGTTGAACCACAGAAACCCGAGCACTGATCCCAGGATGGCGGCAAAGAAGATGCTCAATTCTCCGGCCTGCGGGATGTGCGGCAGGAGCAGATAGCTGGCCCAGGTCTGTGAGTCTGGTCTGGCCATGGATTCTGACACCACAAAACAAAGGACCACCAGCACCAGGCTCACCATGGCCACGCACCCGGAGGCCAGTCCGTCCATGCCGTCTGCCAGATTCACCGCATTGCTTGTGGCGGAAAGGTAAAAGATGCCGACCAATACAAAGGCCCAGTTGGGCAGGGGCAGACTGCCTTTGTAGAAGGGCAGCCAGAAAGACCGGCCGTCCTCAATCCTGGCAAAGTCCAGGTATAAAAATGAGGCAATCAGCACAGCCCCGCCGATCTGGTAGATCAGTTTTTCCCAGGCATACAGGCCGTCGCGACTTCGGTGCAGGGATTTTGACGTGAGCTTGAGCCAGTCATCCGCGCCCCCGAGCAGGCCGAACCAGATCATCACAATGATGGCCTTCTGTACAAACGGATTATTGAGCCTGGCCCACAGGAACGTGCTCAGCAGGGTAGAGATAAGGATAATGAGACCACCCATGGTGGGGGTGTTGGCCTTGTCTTTGGTGAGTTCATTGAGATCTGCGTGGTGAAACTCCGGGCGGTCACCGATTTTCTTACGCATGAGCCATCGGATAATATGCGGTCCGATATAAAGCGCGATGGCAAGGCTGGACAGCGTGGCCAGGATGGCTCGGAACAGGACATCCCTGTAGGCATAAAAATGCAGCTTCTCTGCGACATCCATGTATTCAAGAAGATGGTATAGCATGACGACAACTCAGACATTGAAACTCAATGATTTCAACACATCCACAGCCTGCTCCAAGCGAGCCGAGCGTGACCCTTTGATCAAAACCAAATCTCCATCGCGAACCAGGCTCTTCAAGGATGTACAAGCATCCATGGTATCTTCAAAGCAATGAATCTGCAACCGATTATTCGATTTTGCCTTCGCAGTTTGTGCGGCGAGACCGGACAGCGGCCCCACTGAGATGACGAGATCCACACGGGAGCGGGCGATGTCACAGCCCAGGGTTTCATGCAGAGCCTGGCTTTCAGGGCCCAGTTCCGCCATGTCGCCCACCACAAACACGCAGCGCCGATCGGATCTGGCTTGTGAGTCCAGAATGGCCAGGGCATTTTTCATGGATGCAGGATTGGCATTGTAGCAGTCACAGATCAGGGTCACATGCGCCAGGTCGAGTGTTTCACCTCGCATGGCGATGGGCGGTAGTGTCTTCATGGCTGCGGCAAAGGCCTCGATGGACACACCCAGGTGACGACAGACGGCCCAGGCTGCCAGGGTATTGACCACATTGCCGGGGCCGGGCAGGGGGATGTCAATCTCAGTGCAGTCTATGGTGATCCTGGAACCCTGGGCCAGGTACGTGACATTCAGGGCCGGGATGTCACAGTGAGGATTCAGACCGAACATCACAGGCGAGGTATGCTCCATACAGGCCAGATCGGCCAGTGCAGGGATGTCTGCATTGACGAACAGCGGGCCTGATGCCTTGAGTCCCCGGACAATGGACAGCTTCTCACGCAGAATGGTCTCCACACAGCCGAAGCCTTCCAGGTGGGCGGCATACACATTGGTCACCACGGCCACATCCGGTTCAGCCACGTGAGACAGGTCTGCAATCTCTCCAGGTGCGTTGCTGCCCATTTCTGCCACAATGACTTCGTCAGAGGCTTTGGCCGTGAGCAGTGTCATGGGCAGGCCGATGTGATTGTTGAAGTTCTTGGGGGACTGGTGGACTCGATATTTCGACTTTAGACAGTGCGCTGTGATCCAGCGTGTGGATGTCTTGCCCACAGAACCGGTGATGCCCACCACCGTAAAGCGGCCCTGTCGCCTGTAGGCCTGGGCCAACCGCGCCAGGGCCTGGAGCGTGTCATGAACCTGGATTAGTGGGGCCGGAGAGGCTTGGTCCAGCCCGGGACAGGGCCGACTTACCACGGCGCATACTGCGCCCTGGTCAAAGGCCCTGGCCACATACTGATGGCCGTCCTGTTCGCCGGTCAGTGCGAAGAAGCAGTCGCCCGGCTGGGTGGTTCGGGAATCCGTGCTGATCCCGTGACAGATCAGGTCTGTGTGCGATGCCGAGGGAGCCTGAACGCCCACCCAATGTGCCAGCTGTGTCAGGGGTGTTGGTGTCATGGTTGTCTGTGGTGGTTTAAATAGGCCAGGGCCACTTCTGAATCACTGAAGTGGATGGCGTTGGTGCCGAGAATCTGGTAGGTTTCGTGTCCCTTGCCTGCGATCAGGACTGTGTCGCCGCGGCGCGCCAGTGCGAGTGCCTGCTCAATGGCACTTCGACGATCCAGTTCCACCAGGACCTTGTCACTGGCCGAAGGGCCAATGAAACCACGGATAATATCCCGGACAATCGTCTCCGGCGATTCAGTCCTGGGATTGTCGCTCGTGACCACGATCAGGTCTGCCAGTTGATCCGCGACCCGGGCCATGCGCGCACGTTTGGTCTTGTCACGATCTCCACCGCAGCCGAACACGACGATCAACCGTCCCTCGCACAGGGGTCTCAGCGTGCTGAGCACGTTCTGCAGGGCATCGTCCGTATGGGCGTAGTCAATCAGGACTGTGAAGTCACAGTCAAAGTCCACCCTGTCCAGGCGTCCGGGCACATGTGTCATCTGAGTGAGGCCCTGGGCAATGCTGTCAAGGTCAAGACCGGCTGACAGGCACAGGCCTGCGGCCGCAAGTTGGTTGCTGATATTGTACTGGCCCGGCAGGGTACAAAATACGGGCCGGGTCTGGTTCTGATAATGGAGGGTGTAGGCAGTGCCTGACATGTCCATCTCCTGAATGCGGGCGCATAATTCCGTCTTTTGGCCCACACTGTACATCAGCACCTGGGCCGGTGTTCGCTTCGCCAGAATTTCGCTCTGGGGTACGTCCGCGTTGAGAATGGCCAAGGCGTTTTCCCTCAGCCCTTCGAAGAGTCTGGCCTTGGCATTGAGGTAATTGTCCAGTGTGACATGGTAGTCCAGGTGATCACCGGTGAGGTTGGTAAAGGCAGCGCCCTGAAAGTCAATGCCTGCCACGCGCCCCTGAGTCAGGGCGTGGCTGCTGGCTTCAATGACCATGGTTTGCAGGCCGGCCTGAACCATGGCAGCCTGTTGTGCTGCGAGGGTGAAGCAGTCCGGGGTGGTCAGGGGCGCGGGAGTCTTGCCCGAGCCGCAATCATAGGCAATCGTCCCGATCAGACCGCAGCCCTGGCCAGCCGCCTTGAAACACGCCTGAACCATGTACGTCACCGTGGTCTTGCCGTTGGTGCCCGTGACTGCGAGGTTGGTCAGATGACGGGCGGGATACTGGTGTCTTGCCTGGGCGAGCTCGGCCGCGGCCACGGCGCTGTCCGGTACCTGCAGTGCCGGAACGGAACAGGCTGCTCGTGTCTCACACACAATCGTACCGGCTCCCTGCTCAATGGCCTGCTGAATAAAGTCATGCCCGTCCATACCAGGGCCTTTGATGGCCACGAACACATCCCCGGGCCGGACCTTGCGTGAATCTGAGCACACCCCCGTCTGGCCTGAACTGACCCTCTGTTCCAGCGTCTTGAAATCCATTTCTTGTCTCACATTGACATTCTGAATCACGGATAATAGTAACACAGACCCGGTCAAAACGGTACAGGATTATTTGTGTACCGGGAAAAGTCCGGAGTGCCGAATCCTGATCGGGTGGAATTTGTGGGCTCATGCACTGGGAACGGATCTTGACTGAGGCTGATTCCAAGTTAGAATCAAGAAAGCATGAATAGAAGTTGGCCCTTTATTGACAGGTGGAAACATGAGAACAACCATGCAGCGATGTGTATTATTCAGTGTATTGTGCGCCACTGCGGTATTTGCAGAACAGGGACCCGCGTCTCAGGAACTGAGTTTGTGGTACGGCAAACCGGCCAAGGATTGGATGACCGAGGCCCTGCCCATAGGCAACGGGGCGTTGGGGGGCATGATCTTTGGCGGTATAGAGGCCGAACACGTGCAGTTCAATGAAGAGAGCCTCTGGACTGGGGATGAAAAGGATACGGGCGCTTACCAGAATTTCGGTGATCTGTATGTGACATTTTCCGGGATGCTGAGCCAGGCCGCCGGGTACCGCAGGGAACTGGATTTGAGCACAGGCGTGCATCGTGTCAAATATGAAGCAGGGGGTGTGGGGTATGTACGCGAGGCATTCTGCAGCAGGCCCGACCAGGTCATGGTCCTGCGGTTCAGTGCCACTGAGGCGGCCCAGTACACAGGGACTGTCAAGCTTGTAGACGCGCATGATGCGGTGACCCGTGCAGGGGACAATACTCTCATGATTGCCGGGGCACTCAGCAACGGCCTGCGATATGAAGCCCGGGCCCGGATTGTGTTTCAGGGTGGCCGTGTGACCGCTGAAAAAGGACAGTTGCGTCTCCAGAATGTGACGAGCTTTATGGTGTTGTTGGCAGCGGATACTGACTACATCAACCGATCCGATCAGAAGTGGCGCACCCAGGACCCGACACTGCGTCTGGCCCGTGCGCTTGAGGCTGCATCGGCCAAGTCGTTTGGGACACTGCTTATGGCCCACGTGCGTGACTACAGCAGCCTGTTCGGACGGTTTACTCTGGATCTCGGGACCTCGTCCCAGGCCCGGTCGGCCCTGCCCACGGATCAGCGTTTGATGGCATACTACAAAGACAAGGCCACTGATCCGGATCTTGAAGAGCTCTTCTGCCAGTATGGACGCTACCTGTTGATCAGCTCGTCCAGGCAGGGCACCTTGCCTGCCAATCTCCAGGGCCTGTGGAACCACAGCAACAATCCGCCGTGGCGAAGTGACTACCACTCCAACATCAATATCCAGATGAACTACTGGCTGGCTGAACCCACCAATCTGGCAGAGTGTCACACGCCCTTTGTGGACTACATCAACAGCCTGCGTGAAGTACGCACCCAGGCCACCAAGATGCAATACAAGAATGAGCGAGGCTGGACCGTGCAGACGGAAAACAACATCTATGGCGGATCGAGCTGGCGATGGAATCCGCCGGGCAGCGCCTGGTACTGTCAGCACGTGTGGGAGCATTTTGCCTTTGGTCAGGATCTCAACTACCTGCGTGACACGGCCTATCCCATCATGAAAGAGGTGTGCCACTTCTGGGAGGATCGACTGGTTGCCCTGCCCACAGGCGAGCTGGTCACACCGGATGGCTGGTCACCGGAACACGGGCCCGAGGGTAAAGGAGTCACTTACGACCAGATGATTGTGTGGGACCTGTTCACCAATACAATCCAGGCCGCGGAAACGCTGGACACGGATACCGAGTGGGCCGCTGCGCTGAAGGCCAAACGCGACCAGCTCCTGGCCCCGAAAATTGGCAAGTGGGGTCAGCTCCAGGAGTGGATGGATGACATCGACGATCCCAAGGATCAGCACAGGCATGTGTCGCACCTGTTCGGTCTGCATCCTGGGCGTCAACTTTCACCCCTGACCACACCCGAGCTGGCCGCAGCCGCCAAGGTTTCACTCCAGGCACGCGGTGACGGCGGCACCGGCTGGAGCAGGGCGTGGAAGATCAGTTTCTGGGCGAGACTGATGGACGGTGACCACGCCTATGTACTGCTGCGAAATCTCATGACGCCCACAGGATTCAAAGGCACGGACATGAACGACGGCGGGGGCGTGTATGCCAATCTCTTTGATGCCCACCCGCCATTCCAGATTGACGGCAACTTTGGTGCCACAGCCGGATTTGCAGAAATGCTCATCCAGAGTCACATGGTCAATGACCAAATCGGTACGTACGCCATTCAGCTTTTGCCTGCCCTGCCCAAGGCCTGGTCCACAGGCAAGGTCACGGGCTTGAGGGCCCGTGGTGCCTTTGAAGTGGCCATGCAGTGGAAAGACGGCCAACTCATCCAGGCCGACATCCGAGCCAATAAGGCCGGCCCCTGTGTGGTTCATTATGGAGACAGGCAATGTACTTTTCAGGCCAAAGCAGGCGGTATGTACCGGTTGAACGGCGCCCTGGAAATACAGTAGCAGAGGTATAAAAAAAGCCCCGAAAGCCTGGACTCAGGATTTCGGGGCTTTAAAATTGAGATTGCCTGTCTTTCTCAGGATCAGTCAGGGAGTTTCGCCATCCATTGAGGCCACTGTGTAGGGATATCCAGGTTGACCCTGTATTGTGTGTGGTACTTGAACCCAAAGAGTTTCTTGAGATTGACTTTTTCTACATGGAAGTCCACAAAGAGCATGTTGATTGCGCCTTCGTGCCGGTTGAGGAATATCCGGTTGATCGAGTTGCCAGAACCCGTGAAACTGCTTCTGAAGGGTAGAGTTTCGTCATCTGTCTGAGGTAAGGTGTCGCCGTTTCTGGCGTGGAATGAAAAGAAGAAGCAATCTGCAAACAGCGGGACTTCACTGGCCTGTTTGATACTGGATGTCTTGTAATACCAGGATTTCGGTCCCCCGAATAATGTGTTTGCAGAGGGATCTGGTGTGCTGAGCCATTCATTAAAGCCGTAACTACCCGATGTGGTTTCAGGACGGTTGTTGTCCGGCAGGAGCTTGCCCCAGGCGTAGAATGTGCTGCCCCAGTCTGAAGGACCGCCACTGGGGGTGCCGTCACTATTGGCAGGTCTGGAGGCCGTGGGGCAGAGGCGGAAATTTTCATTCTTATAGTAGTTCCAGAGTGTGTCGATCCAGCGTCCGCTGTTGGAATATCTTACCGGGAATTTGTATTGACTGTCATTGAGATACAGGGACCAGATGGAGCCCCACTCCTTGAGATTGGCTCGACACATAACAGAGCGGGCCTGCTTTTTTACTCGCTGCAAAGCCGGCATCAGGATGCCCATGAGTACGGCAATAATGGCGATCACCACAAGCAGTTCGATCAGCGTAAAACCACTGCGTTTCTTCATGATTAGGACAATCTCCAAGCGTGTTTCAATTTTGAACCCAAATCGAGTATACAATTAGCCTTGCCTATATTCAATTTCAAAGTGCCTGTCCGGCCGGTTGACCGGGGCTCGATTGCCGGGGAGTCTTGATGGTCCGGTGAGAAATCCGTTTGGATTTTCATGTTTTCTGGTGGCTCATACTGAGGAGGATATGTCTATAAAGTTTTAAATATCATGACTTTACGAGGCGAAAGGTCTTTGGGCGGGCACAATCGATGGCGTTGAATGAGGGCGTGTGGCGGTTCCGTTGCTAATTGACGGCAAAGTCAATAAATATTCCAATACATGAGAATAAAAGTTGCGTATGATGAATTATGCGTCGCACGCGAGGGTCAAGACTTTTTTTGCTTAAATGAATTTATTTTGTCAACTTTGTCTTTTCTTGGAACGCTTATATATATTGAGTGGCACATATATAAAAGGCAACTGATCTGATTGACACCTCGACCAGCTTGATCCATTCATCACGTGATTGAAGATTTTCCACATGAGAAAGTTGCACAATTTGGATATGCATTAGTGGATCAGGGCTCGGCGGCATCGTTGTATGGAAACTACAGGCGATTATTTTTTGCAACGCAGAGAGGTTTTGAGATGGATTCAAGAGAAAAACAGGCAGGGAGCTACGGAGCGGCCATTCATCGTGCTTTCGGATTCACACTTATTGAACTGCTGGTCGTGATCAGTGTGATCGCGGTTTTGCTGGCGATTCTTGTGCCAGTCATGAATCGAGTCCGGGAACTGGGGCAGCGTACGGTCTGTCTCAGTAATCTCAGGCAACTCACTCTCGGCTGGCATTTATACGCCGAGGATAACGACGGCAGACTCGTCAATGGGGTCGCATTTATGGATTTTACACCGGGTGGTGGACATGATGAAGGAAGTTCCCGAATCCTGAAGAGCTGGATAGATCCGGCACTCAGAACGATCTGTATCTATAAGGATCCCAACTTCACCTTTGATGAATTCTCCCACTTTTTTCATAAGTTCCCGAATAAGGGCGCTCTCTGGCCCTATATCAATGACTACGACAGCTACTTGTGCCCCCGGGGTCAGGTTCGCAATTCACCTGCCTACAGCATCGTGGGCAGTGCAAACGGCCTGGGTACGGTACCCGGGACAATACGTGGCTACAAGCTCACCAACCGGTGGCTGGTAGCACCGGGCAGACGAATCGGAAAAACAGTACTGGTACTGAACAACCTTACAGATATCATTAGCCCAGGGCCATCTCAGCGTGCCGTCTTTATCGATACGGGCCTCACCGAAAGAAGCTTTGATGTCGGCTATAGTACTCCCATGTGGTACAAAAGCAAAAGTGCCCCTCCGACGCATCATGCCAAGGGCGTTACACTCTCCATGGCGGATGGCCACGCTGAATACTGGAAATGGAGGGGCAGTGAGACCCTGGACATCGCGACCCAGGAAATCAGTAACGCTAATGGAACCCCACAGACTGAGGACGGCTTGTACGATTTACAGAGGATGCAAAGGGTCCTCTGGGGCAGGCTGGGGTATTCGTTGGACCAAAAGTAGCAGGAAGGAGCTGTGAATAAGAGGCGAATTAACGTGGTTTCGCCAGAAATGGAGATTGTACAAAAACGGAGAGCTCTCATTCATGCAAATCTGTTGTTCATATGACCCCGAACAGTGTGATCATTCATGCCATGATCTGCGGACGACACATTTTTCGCCAGGGACGAAAACTTACATAGGAACAGAGTAATTGAAAGGAATGAACATGAGCACGAACAAACGGATTTTAGCTTTTTCTGTAGCCAGTTTGGTGGTTTGTTTTGCAGGTACCGTCATGGCTACAATTAGCCATGATACAAGCATTCCCAGTGATTACGTATTCGACACTCGCAGTATTGATGGCGAATATGGAGAATTCCAGAGTATGGGCGAATATCTTGTCGGTCTTGAAGCCTATGCCGAACTTGGTGGTGATTGGGATTTTGTGTATTGTTCCTATCATGAAAGACCGTCAGAGTATTATTATACTACTCAAAGCGGAACATCCTGGAGCTACGAAGCCGAATGCAGCGTGGTTGTGAGCGCCAGCATGGAAGATGCTGATGGTCTGATTGCGGGTGCAGACGCGTATGTGGATGTTAAATTTGATGGTAACCCTGAAGATTCTCTATATGTCGGAGATGGTGCGATAGACGAGGATTATTTTAACATCTCAAGTTGACTGACTTTTCAGGCGGCCTTTTGGGTCGCAATTAGTAATCGTTTTAGCTCTTTGATAATTTGTGTTCCACTGGAAAACTGCTCGAGATGGTCCGTTAGGTCGTCCCAGACAATACGACGTACTTCAT
>JAIPFM010000203.1 GCA_021736645.1 Phycisphaerae bacterium
GGCCGCATTGGCGGCAGTGCCTCCATTGATCGCGCGAATCGCCAATTGATTGGCACCCGGTTTGAGCAGCCCGGTCACATCGATCTTCTTCAACTGCCTCCAGTTGTCAATGTCTTCAGGGCTCTTGCCAGCCTCCTGTCCATTGACATACAGGGTAAAGAAGTTGTCCACTGTGAGGGTGAAGACGGCCCTCTTGATTTTTTCCCTCGCCGGAAGGGTCACGCTCTTTCGAAAATATCGTGTGCCTGCAGGCGCATTGTCTTCAGGAAACCAGACCCATGCGCTCCTGTCCAGCCAGTTGTCCTCTTTGGGCTTTGCCGGCGCGGGCAGAGCCACGGAATCACTCTTCACTGCAATGGAAACACCCGAACGGACGGCGTCACCCTCGAGGCGCAGGGGCAGATCACGTTTGTCCGGATTGAACACGAGTAAGACACTCTCCATGGGTTCAAGGACCAGAGCGAACTCAACGTGTTCGCCTTTTCGCTTGAATGCCACGGAGGCAATGTCATTACGCATGGCATCCCAAATTTCAGGGAAACCATGGGCTTTGACTCTCAATCGGAATGTCTTGGCCTTATTCTCATGATCCTGGTTGCAGATGAGGAAGACCTCTTTGTTGTCCTTGACCCTGTGCAGCACATGCAGCCAGTTGTCTGTGTCGCCCTCCAGCACCTCCACCACGGGCGCAATACCCGCATCCTTGTGCAGTACCGAAGACACCGCCTTGACGTCCGGTTTCATGGGCAGGAAATAGGATCGGCCTCCTGCTGCGTTTGTATTGCAGGCCTGTGTGCCGATCGTGGCACCCTGTCCCCAGATGGCATCCCGAAGTGTCTCGATCTCCTCGGACGCATGCCCGATCGTGCCGGACTTGGACGGCAGGAAACCATAACCGATCACCACACCGCCCTGGTCGAAAAATGCCCTGGCCTTGGCCAGCGTGGCATAGGGAATCACGTCCGTGGGCGGGACAATGAGGACCTGGTACCGTTCCTGATGGAGGGTAATCTCTTTACCGCGAACAGAGGCTTCGCCTTCAAACGCTTCAAACGGCAGCCAGTCACAGTCGTACAGCGCGTCCTGCAGCACAGTGGTCATGTCCTCGGGTGTCACATAATTGCCCACGCGTTTTGCATTGCCGCTGAACAGGATGGCCACAGGGCACACGTGCCTGCCGCCGGTCAGCATGAGGCTCAATCGGTTGGTCCAGTCTGCATACACGCGATACAGCGGCCAGCGTGGTTCAAGGCCGTCATTGTAGAAGTACGGCGGGTAGTCCTTGTCATGGGGTGCCTTGGGGTTGAAGGAATGCGGGATCATGAAGTTGACACCCCGCACCTGCATCTGATCCGTGAGCCATTTCATCTGGGGATAGGTCAGCACCTGGTTGTAGCCGCCGAAGATTTCGCACATGGCAATATCATCGGTCTTGCCGTACACATGCGAGATGGAACTTGCGATCTTGGGCGTCTGGTAGATGTCACGGGGACGCTGGCCAGGATACATCTGTCGCACCACCAGATCGATGCCGCCCATGTCACTGTACTTCTGCACACGCATCATGTCACCTGCGCAGAAGTCCGGGTTGAGATACAGATTCCCGTGTTCCATGAAATGCCCAATGGACACCACATCATGGTCATTGCACCAGGTGGACATACCGCCATACATCACACGGCCCCAGGCCTCGGCCAGGGCCTCCATGTACTGGTAGCGTGCAGCCGCGTGGTCATCGCCTGCCAGCTTGAAGGTGTAGGCCACGTAGGCCTTCTTCCAATCCACCCCCCATTCCGAGAGTATGACGTTGAGTTCGGTGCCCCAATCGCCCCGGGTCTCAGGTTCGTCATAGAAAAAACCGGGGATGGTCTTGCCGAAATCTGCCTTGAAATGGTCGAAATGCGGCTGGTACACGGTTTGGATGAACCAGTCCGTGCAGTCCCGGCTTGCGCCGTCAATGCTCAGCCCCCCACCCTGCCCCAATTGAGGCGCCAGGGTGTGCGTGAACTTGATGACCTGCCAGGTGCCGGCCGGGGCCTGCCAGGTGAGCCTGCCGTCTTCAATGAAGGCAGCCAGGTCGATCAGACTGTCACCTTCTATGTCCTTGTCAGTGTTCACGCGCCCTGCCACAGCGCCGATATAGCGGTCGCCGCCGTACCCATCTGTCGCAAACAGCGCAGGCCCCTTGACATCCACGGCCTCGGCCTTGAGGGTCTTGGCCGCATAGCGAGGCGGCACCTTACCGCCAATGGACTGGCTGGGCCACCAACGCTCGTCAAAGATCCACATCTTGAGATCGAGCTCCTTGGCCTTTTGCAGACAAATGTCGAGGTCTCGGTACCAGCCAGGTCCGAGCCAGTCGCTGTGCGGACGCGACTCGGCTGTGAAGGAACCGTTGCCGCCTTCAGCCACTTTTTCTACGTACATCTCGAGCCGTTCTTTTGTCTCGTTGTCATCGCCGTGCATCCAGAACAGCGGTCCGGTCAGTCGGCGTGCCTCCATGGGCAGTTCTCTGAATTGCGTTTCCAGTGTGTCCGCAGCATGAGACGTCATCACGGCACACAACAGCGCCACAATGCCGAGCCAAATGGAGAGTCTGGTTTTTATTGGATTCATTGTCAGTGAGTTCTTCATAGCCTTGTCTTTCTGTCATCAATATCCTGGAAACCATTGAGTATCAAACGTACGCCGCAATGCAGCTAATTTTAACGCATATTCGGGGTCATCCGTCACATACCTGGTTTCATGCGGGTCTCTGCCCAGGTCGAGCAGGCGTTCTTCTCTGCCTGCTGCGTCATACCGGATATACTTCAGCTTGTCCTGACTGACCACCATGCGTCCAATCTCACTTTCCACACCCAGCGTGTCCCGCCATGTGCCGTCTCTGCCTTCAAAGAGCGGACGCAGACTCCTGCCCCTGGGGTCCGACACAGCCTTGATGCCTGCATAGTCGCACACGGTCGGCAGCAGGTCAAGCCCGTTGGAGACCAGGTGCGTGTCGTCAACCTGCCCGGCCTGTATATGCCCTTTCCACATGGCTGCAAACGGGATATTGGCAGATTCTTCATAGAACGTGGTCTTATGCTCCAACCGGTGAGAGGCATCATTGTCTCCGTGGTCACTGGAGAAGATCACCAGCGTGTCCTCTTCTGCGTCGATTTGCCTGATCGCATCCAATATCGTCTGAATTTCTCGATCCACGACCTCGGTCAAACGGCAGTATGCCCAGCGATGTAGACGCCATTGCCTGTCTGTATAAAGGTCGCGGGCCTTGCGCCGAAAATTGCGCTGGGCCAACATATAGTCGATCGCCTTGGGTTCGCCTTTGATGGGCTCATAATTGGGAGGCAAAGGGGGACAGTGGGTTTCAAAGAACTCTTCCTCGCTCACGCCTTCGGGCCTCTTCATGGCCTGATCCATCATGGCGATTTCAACCTTACTGTTTCTTCTGGCCTGCTCAAGCCTGGCCTGGGTGTATTCGAAATCCATGATGGCCATGAAACAGATATCATGCGGGTTGATTAATGAGACGACCATGAAGTAGGGATTGTCATGCTCTCCCTTGATGTATCTGGCCGCTTCCTGGGCGAGCCTGTCCCTTTGATCATTGCTAATATCGTCGAAGCCAAGGGCCTTGGGCGTCAACCCGCCTGGCAGATGTTCCTTGCCGCCATAGATCAGATCGTAACCTGCTTTCTTCAGAAAAGACGCCAGCGTGGTGTTTGCCACGGCCTCAGACAGCGGCCCAATGCGCATGGCACCGCTGTTTTCCCGAGCCGGGTTGCCGTTGTTGTCACGAAAAGCACCCGGAAATCTGCCAGTCATCATACTCACCCTGGCAGGCGAACACACCGGATTCGTGGTATAGGCGCGCGTGAAGCGAATGCCGTTTTGAGCGATGTAATCCATGGCCGGAGTCTTCAGCCATGGATTGCCTGCACAGCTCATCATGGAGGCACTCTGCTGATCCGTAAAGATATAAATGATATTGGGTTTCTTTTCAGACGCTCGCTCAGCCGCTTTCAGACACGCGCCTGTCAGCAGCATGGAAGCGCCAACGATGCTGGTCTTTAGGAATTCCCTGCGATTTTGTGTTTTCATGCGTTGTGTTTTCATGCGTTGTGTTTTCATGCGTTGTGTTTCCTGAGTTACATGTCCGGGATCACTATATGTCTTTCTATGGTCGGTGTAAAGGCACATCCTCTATCAAAAGCGCTCACAACAGCAGATCCGGACCGGTCAAGGTACTTGTTGAATCTACTCCGAGGCCATGAACTGAACCGGCCCGATCAACCCGGCCGGGACCGCATCCCTGTTGGATCTCGTCCAGAAACCGGCACAGGTGTCTCTGTCCAGCGTACGCGCATAGTTGTGCAACACTGTGGTCACCTTGATCACAAGCTCGTTTGGCCCGGGTCTGACTGCATGACTGATGTCGTAGACGTGCTCACCATACCAACGCACGCCCACGGGCTGGCCGTTCACCAGGACTTCAGACACGCCGTGCACTGTGCCCAGGTCCAATAGACCGGCCACTCGCACATCATCTACACGCACAGTCTTACTGTACTTGATGACGCCTGCAAAGGTGTTCAGGGCCTTGTTTTTTGACCTGCCCAGATCGTTCAGTGTAAACGCAGACCTGGTAAATGCCTTGCCCTGGGCTGGTATGAGCTCGCACGCCCACATACCGGACAAGGTCATGGCCGAATCAGGAACGCGTGCGGTCTTTTGCGTCGCTGCTTTTTCCCTGCTGTCCGGTTCAAAGACCAACAATAGTGATCCGTGCGCAGGCAGGTTCACGGGAATCACCCCTGAGACCGGTGAAGCGAACAGAGTGCGCTTGCCTGTTTCCGGATTCCATTGCCATGCAGCCTTGCCGTGGCCCGCAAATGCGGCATTCAATCGAAGCGTGCGTGTGCTGTCCGTGTTGACCAGGAAGAAAATGTCACGATCTCCATGGCGCAGGCGTGTTTGATAGAAGCTGCTGTCCAGGGCGTCCAGTGTGATGTCACGTTCGACCTTCAGTGTATTGACAATCCTGTCAGCCCAGTTGAGCAGGCTTTTCTCCCACGGTTTCGTAGGGTCAGGCGCAGCCACCTGAAATACATTGTGACTGTACTCCAACACACGCTGAATCGTGGCCTTGACCTGCGTGTCACCCTGGCCCAGGTCATTGAGCGACGGCCCGCGCACCGGTGTCTTCTCAATGAAGACAATCTTGACACCACTGTCGGCCAGTTTGAGCAGGCTCTCGCATGTGCGGGGCTCCAGGCTTTCCACGCCGGCCACGATCAACGCGTCGTACGCCATTTGGCCGCAATGCAACTTGCCGTCTTTGGACAAGCCCTGCTGAACAATGGGCTCGGACACGTGATCCGCACTGCTGCCGCACTGTGAAAACACCTTCCAGAGCTGCGGAAGATACCAGGGCTCGTTATGAAACGGGCCGCGTTCCAGTCCGTCCCGGCTCCAGATATCGGCCCTGGGACCCAGTATTGCCAGGCTCACCACGGGCTTACTGGCCTGGAAGACCGCGGAGAGACGCGCATTGTACTGTGCCCATCTGCTGAAGTACGGCCACCATGTATTTTGTTCACTGAAATAGGCCCCGTAGCGCACGCGTGCGTAGGGTCCCTCTTCAAGCGGAGAATACGTATACCCGTGCAGCACGGAGTGGTTGATGCCCATGATGAAGTTCAGGTCATCCGCCGCCTTGATCTGATCCAGTGTGGTCTGAAACACGGCACGCGTGTTGGTCATGGCTTCAGTGCTGATGATACGGCGTCCCTTGATGTGACCTGCAGAAGAACAATACTTGGTCCACACGAGGAAGCCGTGTGAATCCGGATCAGTAAAGAGCCAGTTGTTGGTCTCCGGTATGTCAGGTATGAGATACGCGTCCAGCATGCCCATGAGCCACGGCACGCCATAGGCCTGGTAGCGGCTCACACAGCCGTTGTCGTGACACCACTGGTGATACACCTCAATGAATCGCTCGGTGAACATCTGGACCAGTGTCTTGGAGTAATCGTAGCGTACACGCTTCAAGCGGTCTGCCCATGGGTCTTGCCCTGTGATCGGCGTTCCGGTATCCACCATGTAGGGCAGGTACGGCTCGAGGTCGTATCCGTGCTGTTCTTTGAACACGGCCAGCATGTCTGTGGTCCAGTTCGCAGCGGACAGCTCGATACTGTCGCAGAAAATGGCACGTACTGCTGGCCCAAGTTTGCCGCCAAGCACAGGCCCCAGTGCGTCGGACATTGTGTCGAGAAAACTCCTGAGTGCTGCAGCGTTGTAGTGGTCAAGCACAGGGCCCATGGCGCCGGGTGATCCCTGGTGGACCTCGCTGAATCCTTCCTGGACCAGCCCCACGTGAATCATGTGTTTTCCGGGCGGCACCTGGACTGTCAGAACACCCTCCTTGACCTTGTTTCTGATATCTATGGATTGCGAAATCTCCTTGATCTTCACCGGTGCCATATAGAGGAATTGACATTCGGGTTCAAGTGCGCCCTTATACGAGCGATTGAATTTGAGCGGAACCTTGAGTTCCGCCATGGGCCGTGCGAATGTCACGGGCCCCTGAACTTCGAGACTGTTGAGATAGAGTCGCTTTGTCATGGCACCGGGCTTGAGAAACTCAGCACCGAACGGCCAGCCCGAACCCACGATCAGGTCCGCAATCATCCCGCGCTCTTTTGTCTCATCTACGGCCACCTTGACCAGCCTGTTGAACTCCGGACTGAGCCACTGGAGTGACGGGGAGGAGAATGTCATTTTCACGGGAAGTGAAATAGGGTTGATCTCAAAACCGCCGATGCCCGCCTGATGCATGACCTCGATTTCCCGGACAATCTCGGGCTCGACCACCGAGTTCTCGCCCCACCACCATCTGACAAAGGGCTTGGCCTCTGCCGGAGGAGCCTGGAACGCGTTGAACAGTTCGTCCGCGGCTGTTATGCTGCAGCACGGAACCATGAAAAGGGCAGCGATTAAGACCATGCATCTCATCAGGTGTTTCATTCTGCGCTCCTTGTAAAAATGACGGCCATATTCGGCTTGGAACATTGAGAATATGTCATGTCAAGAACCTCATTTGAGCCTGTCCACAGATCATACTCACTTGCGGCCCTGTCGTCCAGTGCGCGCCCGGAACCAAAGTGTAAAGTGGGGAATCGCTTTGTCAGCGCATGGGATTTTGTCACGCACCCGCTCAGCGTGTTCACTCACGTCAAAGATGCCCGAGGCAGCGAAGATGCCCAAGGCAGCAGAGATGCCGTGGGGATCGCCAAAGAAACTACAAATTAGCAGCCAGCAGCCAACAACGGCCTTATGGCCACAGGTACATACAGATGCACGCAGCCCGTCCTGTGACCGGAAACACAACTGATGAACTACGAGATGAAGAGAAGATGGTCAAGATCCGTGCGCAGGGCATTCTCTGGGGCTCCATATTGATGCCGACATAAAGCAGATGGACCAGAAAATGGCAGCGCCGCAGCGGATCTGAAAGTCTGGCTGCGGCCTGCACGACATTCGCTGTGGCTGATCCAAGTCAGTTTCGGCGCGGTTAGATGTGATCAGGCGCTTTAGACCATACCCATCCTCCTTGATGCCCGGCGTTCCTGTGAGGTCACACAGTAATACTTGAGAGCGAGAAGTCCACTGTTTGGTGAGGGGAGTGTGCCCATACTGGACACTGTGCTGAATATTCTGGAATCCTCGGGACATCAATGGTCTGATGGCCCAGACACCAGACCATGATCCTGACGCTTGTGAGGGCCTGTGAGCCGATTGAGTGAGTAACATTGATTTCATTGGTGCTCACAGGCTCAGGCTTGAGAGGATACCTGTAGGTCGTGTTGTTTTGAAATTCAAGGTGCCATAATAAAAATATTTATAATTTGCCAAAAATGTTGTCCCAAAATTGACTTAAACGACGCACTACTTACTAGGAGCCTGTCGGAGAATCCGATCTGGCTTCGAGAGGCTTGTTTTACGACTGGACTGCGTCCGGCTATAGCGATCCCCAGGGGACCTGCTTCGCCGTCCTTGCCAGTCACAAAACCGCTCGCTCTCCCCCAAGGGGCAGGCGGGCCGACGACGGGATTCTCCGACACACTCCTAGAGAGTGAGCTGAGGACGTAGAAAGTCAAGATCGTTCTAGTGTTTACTGCAAAGGCGATACAAATATGAAGATTGGCAAAGTCGTACGTTATAGGGGACGAAACTATCGTGTCGGTGCGCACAGGACAGACACCAGCATTGAGCTCGTGGAACTGAAGCAGCAGTCAGTGGGCCTGTGGGTGAGCCGCGATGAGGTGTATGAGGTGCCCCAGGGATCGGAGCAGTCAATAGATTCCGTTGATTTTACATCAGGCAGATCCAGTTGGCGCTTAAACCATCTATTGGGACGACCACAAAACAGGTGATTTCGCATAAGCCACAAGCGTTTTAAGGCTTGCGGCTATGCTTACGTAGTTCCAGGAAGATCAGATCTGATGAAAAAGACACACCTACTGATTCTGCTCATACTGGCAATTGCATTGGCTTTCCCTGGGTGTTCAGGGGGAACGTGGTTCCCGAACTCACCTGCAAAGTCCAGCAAACAAGGCCACCTGAACTGGGGCCGTGAGAAGTATAATGCCCCGGACGGAAAGGGCTCCCAGTCGGTAGAAAACCAAAGGGCCGCGCGCATACGCCGCAAACGGTAAAACTCGTTTTATAGGTTCACGTTTTATTGGTTCAGGGGACTGCAGCGTCATCCAGGGCGTCATCGTTGCTTTTTCTCAGGCTTCTTCCTCAACTGCAAACCGGTCCTCCAATTCCTTGATCTCCTTGTGCTGGACAAAAACCCCATAAAGGGGACACTGTTCACCTATGTTGAATCGCCCCACTTCAACTGCGCATATGGAATCTCCACTTTGAAATCCTTCAGATTGAAGCCCACTCTGTCATTAAACCATATTGCCGCTCTTAATTGCGGCGTTTGATGTGGCAAATCAATGCTCTTTCGGATACTGGTGTATTCTATGGCGCGTGGGTATACAGGTTTTCTGAGGCAAGGTGACATGAGGTATGGATAGATGGAATCTTGAAGTCTGTTAGAAGCTCACAGCCGTGTTCCGCTGCTCTCGAAGCGACTGATGGATGCCATTTAGATGTGATATGGGGTTCTTGCGATTGGGGTAGTGGCCATGGTCACGCATTATATTGAGGTATCGCAGGATGAACTCTTCACTGCCAACCACCAAACCATCCACAAAATAACGCAATCGTTTTCTATAGACACCAGAAACCTCAAACCCGCGTGCGGCTTCCTCTTGAATGATCCTTTGGGGAATCGCAGCTTGACCTTCCTTTGTGGGGACTTCCCCACGATAGTAAACCAGGCTGCGATACTCGGTCAGGGCGCGCTTTGGCGTTTTGTCAAACAGCTCCGTTAAGGGCATCAACCAGTCTCCATGACCGGTTTCGCGTAAATACAAGGAGCAACCTTTCCAATCCTCCGGACGTTCGACTATACCAGCGCGAACGGCATTCAATTCCACGTACAGCATACAATCCAAGACCGCCTGATCATTCTCAAGTAATGTACTCTTGAAACGATCGGCCCAAAATCTTCCATGACGTTGATAGGTTCTATTATAAAACCGAGCAAAGCGGGAATGTACATTCCGCATAAACTCGGAGATATCAAACAGACGTTCTTGTAGGCGCACCCATCTGTCAGGAAGCCAATCGTCAAGGGCACAACTGGAATTGGGATACAACAACAGGGCACGTTGACGTAATTCATCAGAGCTCAGTTGGCGATAGGCATCAAACTTTACTATAGCGTGCCAATGCGTACCCATCACAGAAACAGCCGCAACCTGGCAACAATACGCTTGAGCAAAGTGCTCGACCGTATC
>JAIPFM010000204.1 GCA_021736645.1 Phycisphaerae bacterium
ACAGCAGCGGGACCAGACGTGACAGAAGCAGGGTAAATCCAAAGGATATGATCCCGAGCGATGCGGACAGGATGGACCAGGACTTCAGGGCTTCAGCTTCAGTGATCGCGCCCATGCGCGCCACGATCCAGAAGCCGCTGTCATTCATCCAGGAGCCAACCAGAGAGCCGCCGCCAATGGCCAGGGCCAGATACACGTGGTGGCAGCCCAGCATCTCAGTGGTAATGCCCATGGCCGCGAACATGGACGAGGTCGTGATCATGGCCACAGTACTGGAGCCCTGGGCAAACTTGAGCATGGCAGTCACTGCAAAGGCCGCCAAAAAGATCATGATGCCGACATGCTGGGTGCCCGTGCTGAACAGGCCTTCAATCGCAGTCTGGATACCTGCGACGCGCAGCATGGCCCCGAAGGCACCTCCTCCGGCAGTGATCAGGATAATGACGCCGCCGCTCATGAGTGCGCTGTCCACACTCTCGGTCAGTTTCTTGAGCGGGACCTTGCGTTTCCAGACCAGCAGGGCCATGGCAATGATCGCGGACAAAAGCAATGCCAGGTTGGGACTCCCCAGTACGGCCGCGACATTCGCAGCCCTTTGGGCGGGACGCCCTTCGGATTCGGCAGGGGCCAGTACCCCGGTTGTCACAAGCTGCCGGGCCACGGGCTGAGCCTGCTCAGGGGCCATCAGTCTCTTGGTCACAAGCAGGTCGGCCAGTGATGCTGTATCGTTCATGTCACCAGGGACATTGGCATTCACCAGGCCGGATGCCAGCGATCTGGCGTCGTTGGCATCGACCACAATCCGGGTGCTGACCAGACGCTGCGTCAAAAGGTTGACGCTGTCTGCCTTGGCCGCCACCTGGGCGATCGTATTGGCCGAGATCAGGATGATCGGCAGGACCACGGGCAGCAGGGACAGCCAGAGCGGCGGCAATTGTGCGTCCGTCAATGGCTCCGGTTCCGGTTCTCCGCCATAGGCACGCATCGGTGTGCTGACCAGGCGATTGATCACCCTGCAGACCAGGAGGGTGACCGTGGCTGTGGGCAGGGCCACGATGAATCCCATCAGGATCATGAGTCCCAGGTCTATTTTGAATGCCGAGGCAATAAACAGGGGCCCCGGTGTTGGAGGCACCAGCGTGTGGGTAATGCAGGCGCCTGCACAAATGGCCATCAAGTACAGCATGTAGTTCTTGTGCGTGCGTTTGTGCAGAGACCTGGCCAGAGGCACGAGCAGGTAAAACACGGTATCGAAAAAGACCGGCACGGACAGCACAAATCCGCTGCCCATCAGCGCCCAGGAAGCATTTTTTTCTCCCAGGAGTTTCAGGAAGGAACGCACAATACGGTCTGCTGCGCCGCTGTCCATCAGGCATTTTCCAATGATCGCTGCCAATGCAATGACAATGCCGATCTGGCCCACGGCAGTGCCAAAAGCCACAGCGACTCGATTGATTTTGTCTGCCATGTCTCCAGGTGACAGAAGACTGACAAGGATGGCTGCAGTGATCAAGGCAATGAAGGCATTGACACGCAGGACAATGATCAAGCCGATGACAACGACCACGCCGACACCCAAGATGAAAAGTGGACTCATAGCCTCAATTCTCCAGCAACTAAGAATGGTTTGTCTGTCATCCGTGACAGATTCTGCCTATGCTACGCGCAGGCCGTGTCTATGATACGGATGAGGGTTTCCTCCACCTCTTTGGCCACGGGTTCGAGATCCGGTGCATTGAAGAACTTGAATAGCGCCGTGGGCAGTAAGGTGGCCATCTTGGTCTTGCCATTCTCCTGGTATACAGAGATTCGGCAGGGCAGGGCTGTTGAGATGCTCATGTCAGCCAGGAGCACCTTTTGCGCCTGCACAGGGTTGCACACTTCAAGGACGATACAATCGCAATCGAATTCAACACCCTTGGCATTCATCTTGTCCTTAAGATTATGCAGGGCAAGTACGCCAAACTGATTGTCTTTCGCAGCCGTTTCAAGACGCTCAATCACCTGACTGGGACTGGCATCTGTTTCCTTCATATAAAGCATATGCGTCTCCTTGTCTGAAGTTCAGTGTGATCGACCTTTTATCTTATTCACATCACTATAACGTCTCGCGCCAGTTTTGTGTAGTGGTTTAATCTTTCCGATTCTAGGGGTGTTTTGTTGTACATTTCAAGACAGCTTGTTCGTTCCTTTATGCCCCAAGATTCTCTTGACAGAGAACAGACTGATCACTATCTTCTTGACGACAACTTGATTCATGGAGGTCCTATGAAATATGTGTGTGTGTTGGCTTCACTGTTATCTTGCTGTGGCCTGATCCTGGCCCAGGACACCCTTCGTTTGACAGACAACCCTTCTGATATGCCCTGCATTGTGGTGAGTGCTCAGGGCACGCATGTGGCGTGGATGGAGGCACGCGAAGAGCCCTCTCCAGTCAACAAGACCTTCTGGATCATCACGTACGACATTGCAAGTCAGGTCACCACAGAGGTACTGCGCGTGCCGGGTATTCAGTCGAACCAGCCCATGCAGCTCCTGGTGGGGGACAAGTCCCAGATCAAGGGGCCGAATTTCAAGGACACGGATTTGAATTACCGGATTGTGGGTGATGCGACACAGATGCGGTTGTCCGGTGACGGACGATACCTGGTGACTTGTGTTGAAGAGCGGTATAATTATACACTTCGCACGCCATTTTTCGTGCTCATCGATTTGCAGGAAAAAACAGTTGTGGTCATTCCTGTCCAGGTGCCGGATGGTCTGGGGTCTCTGGTCGGTGTCCAGATCACCAGCCGCATGGACACCCTGTCCTGGGATTTCAATCCGGCAGGGACGCATCTGGCCTATGTGCTGGATGCGGTTAATTATCGCGGCAGCACTGTGGTGCTGTATGACATAAAAGAGAAGACGAGTCGTCGTGTGCTGGGATACGAAAAAGCGGCTTATGTCAATGGCACGCTGACTCTCGACGGGCCTACGGATCAGTTCAAGCTTTATGGAAAACACCTCCAGGTTGGGCAGAATACCCTGGTGATTTCCGGTAAGAACAGCCAGGGACGTGAGGGGGTGTGGATAACGAACCTGTCACAGGGTACGTCCGTGTGGCACGAAGCGTCTTATGCCAATCCAGGTGTGGCAGGGGATCATGTGTTTTACAGCTCGCAGAAGCCGGCTGTGTGGCTCAATCCTGACGGCACAGAAGCGGTTGTGTTTGAGCAGCGGTTTGGCATCAACAATCAGGTGACTCTACCGTTCTGGTCCGGTACAGGGACCGCATATGTTACGGATCAGGCCGGTGGAGCGGTCCTTCAGTTGGGTGAAACAGATCCTGTGCCAGTGGTGACGAAGGCTGATCTGGGTGTGCCGGAGGTCTGGCAGTTTCGATTCAGGGGCTCAAGCAGTTCGGATAGCTTCCGGCTGGTGTCCGATGCCGGAGGCACTCTGGTGTTGCCTGTGTGTGATCCCAGGGAAAGTCGAAAGTTCGATTTGTTTTTGATGACTCGTGATGTGCCCCAGGCAGTCGCGGCTGTGGATGAGGTTGAAGCCGAAGCCGAGTCTGAGGTATTCAACAGTCTGGTGGATGCCTTTGGTGTGGGGCCGCTGCTCAAGCCCGGTGAATTGCCCAGGCAGTTCATGCCTGACGATATGCCTGCGTCAGGCCCGGTCATGCCGCCCTTGCCGCCTGCGTGGGACACGGCTGCGTTCTCCACGCCTGAGCCCATGGTCCTGTCTCTGTCTGATACAGCCGAAGCGGCCCATGCTGAAGCGCAGATGGAACTCATGCTGGGGACATTGGACAATGCCACCTTGAGTACGATCATTGATCGGTTGGAAACGGCAGTGGATCTGGCCCCGACCAACCGGCAGTATCGCCTGGATCTGGCAGATGCGTATGTGGCTGCCAACACCACGCTGTCCATCGGTGCTGCCATTGAACAGTATGGATTGCTGCTCAAGGATAACAAGAAAGACGATGACGCCCTGGCCGGTCTGGCAGATGCGTATTTGCAGCTGGGCAATGGAGATCAGGCCCTGGAGATCGTGTATCTGCGGTCTGTGCAGAATCCGGAGAACCTTGAGATCCGTCATTCGGCAGCCCTGCAAATGGCCGTGTTTACAGTTGAAACTGGCGACAGGGTGGGGTGTCTGACCTGGCTGCGTCTGATGTATGAGCAGCATCCAGAGGACAGTTTTGTTGCCGGACTGATCGGGCTTTTGTGGCAACTGGACGGCGACAGCCAGCGGGCCGAGGCCATCTTTGACAAAGTACTCAAGGAGTCACCGCCCGATGACCCGGTGCGAGACTATATTGGCCAGATCAAACAGGCCCTGGCTGAAAGGAGGACGCAATCATGAGACGGTTTCTTCTTTCAATCCTGACAGCATGTGCGATTTTGACAACAGGTGCGTCTGCTCAAGAGATGCCAGTAAACTATGGTCCCGAATGGGAGACCATCAAGCAGTCGTATGAGCAGCTCACAGATTCATTTTCCCAGAAACGCAACCAGATCCTCAGTGATTCCAGTCTCAGTGGTACACAACAGAAACAACTTATCCAGCTGGAGTTTGACCAATTTACGGGCAAGAGCCGTCAACTGGCTGTGCGGCGCAGTGAGATCATCAAGATCGCAGCGGACCGCAGCGGTCTGAGTTATACACTGGGCAGCGACCCGGCCCAGGGGCGCGGTATGGCAGGTGACATCGACCTGGGGGGCACACCCCAACAGGCCCGAAAGTTCATGGAGGAACTTAAAAACCTGGGGATTGCAGATGCGTTTGACGAGATGGGGAGCATCCAGCGAAAGCCCGGGTATGTGAGCCTGAAGGTCCCCATGGATGTGACTGTCAATTATCAGGGCCTGCTGGGCGAGGTGGGGTCGTCTGCCTATGAAACGCAGATCGCGATAGATGCTCGCAGCAAGGAGACCTACCTGAGTGTGGCCATGAAAAAGAACCAGCCGGGTGTCTTGCCTGTGCAGATCCTGGATGACCTCAACAAGGCCGGGCAGGGATTGAAGACCCCGCCTTCCCAGATGCTCAATACACCGGAAGCCCTTCAGGTGGCGGCAAAGGGAACATTCAAGGCCATGGTGGGCATGCGTGTGTCCGACCCGGAGCTGAGCCTCATCCTGAAGAAGTCCGGCCTGGACATGACGCCGGATCAGTTCCTCAATACGCTGGACAAGATCCGAAAGGGCACCAACATCGCCCCTGAACTGGCCGGTGTCAATGAATCGAATATCAAGGGTCTGTGCAGTGCCCTGGACGAGACCAACCGGGTGTGTCGCACCAAGGCCTTGCAGGCCTTTGAAATCGAGATACGCCGGGCCCGCGGTCTGGAGTCTGTGCTGCTCCAGTCCAATGATCCGGCCATACGCAGCCAAATTCCCGAGGTGCGTGCCCAGATTATTGACAGTACCACACGCATGCGGGAAAACCTCAACGCCCTGATTGAAATGGACCAGACCGGTACAGGCGGTATGTCCACGAATGCCGATGATGTCAAGGTCCACAATGAAAAACTGAAGCTCTGGATGCAGGGCATTGAAGGTGGTGTGCCCAAAAAACCGGTGGGCCCCACGGTGTATGGAGAGACCGCACGGTTCAAGATACCCGGTGCAGACACGATTGATGACCTGGTGTCCCGAAGTGTGCAGGGGTATCAGAAATTTCGAAACAATGCCAAGGTCAATGCGGTGGCAGGCAAGGGTATGCAGGTCGCAGGGGGGGCGATGATCGGCGCGTCGTGGTATTATTCGAGCAAGGCAGAGGGAGCCTCTGATCTGGAGGCTGCGGCCTGGGGCTTTGGCGCTGGGCTCCTGTCTTTGAATCAATATACGTCTTTGCTTCTGGGCGCCTCTGACGTGAAGCACCATCTGACAGTCAAGGCCGAGAAATACGGAAAGGATCAAGCCCTGAACTATGCCCTCATGGGTATGGACCCCAATAAGCAAGGGGTCAAGGACCTGATCAATACCAAGGTGCTGATCAGACAGGGCGTGTACACTGCGGTCAAGACCACGAGTTACTCCTCCGTGTTCCTGGCGCATCCTGTGTTGATTCTGACAGGTGCGGCCCTGGAGGCCGGACTCGCTGTGTACGAAGCGGCAGAAGAGGCCGAGCTGTGGGAGTGTTACGCCGAACTCGTGGAAAAAGAAAATCTAGCGAATGATGAGGATAATTTTGACCACGCAGTGTGGGTGGCTTCGGTCAAGCATGTCAAGGCAGCGCAGAGGCTGACAGCCCAGGCCAATGCCCTGACCAAGGCCGTGGACAATGCGCTGCGTCTCATCCAGGAACATGACAGGATGACGGCCATGCGCAAGGAGTTTGCCCAATCCAATGGCACATTCCAGACCTATCTTGAAGGATTGGCCAGGCAACTCAAGACCCTACCCAAGGCTGAGGCGACTGACGCAGGTCAGGCTCAGTCCACGCTCACGACACTCAAGCAGGTTCAGGGCCAGGCCAATCAGTGTGTGTCGCAGGTGTCCCTGGCCCTGGCGACACTACAGCAGAATCCTGAGTCCGTGGCCTCGGCCCGATCTGTGCTGGGCGCGATGACCAGTGAATATCAGGCCCTGGCTCTGCAACTCGAGTTGACGCGTCCTGCTGTGATGCAATGGACTGGCCAGGGTCTTGTGGCAGAGAAGGACGCACCCCTGGCATCGCTCAAGGCGTATCAGCAGCGTATGGCCCGTTTGGAGACCCTGCTCAAATCCCGCTATGATGCCCTGAGCACACTCATGAGCAAAAGCAACTCCATGGCCAAATATATCATTGAGACGCAAAAGCTTCGCGATCTGTATGTGGAAAAAATCTCCAATTATGCCAGCTACGTATCTCGCCAATCCGGGCCCAAGGCAGCTGAGGCCTTTGCTGCAACGCAGTCTCTGCTGCCACAGTTCAAAACCATTCAGTTCCCGGCCTGGAAGGCCGAGTATGTGGAACAGCTCGCGACGCAGTATATCCTGGTTCGCGATCTGCTCAAGGAGGTTCAGGCCTCAAGCCGGCTTGTCAACAGCGTGTACCCTGAGCCCATGACGTCGCTATACAAAAACATACAGCCCCAGGCCGTGGCCCTGTCGCCTCAGATCACCCAGCAGTGGCAGCAGAGTGGTACGGCCATGGGGCGTTTGCACGGGGCATTGGCGTCTCTTCGCGGACTTATTGCCTCCATTGCACCAGAAGAGGATGTCACAGATGAAGACGAAGAGAAGACTGAATACAGAGATTGGGATCCCAGCGAGCTTCGTCAGGAACTGGCACGCCTTCGGGCCTTGAAGGCCGAACTGAGCAGACGCTGCGATGCCTCTATTGCAGATCTGAACAAGGCCTACTTCGGGGATCGAGACGCCCTGTGGAAGGCGTATGAAGCGGCATTCAAGACTCCGCAAATGCTGGCCTGTGACAACTGCAAGACCGAGACAATGCACTCCATGGATTACTCGGAGAATCCCCCCAGTGTGTGGTGCAATTCATGCGGCAGAATCCTGTCATTCATGGCGTGGGCCGGCGAGGGGGGGGATTCGCTGGAAAAGATTCGCGCGCGGGGTCAGGCCAAGAAGGCCGCGATCCAGAGTCAGCTCGCCTCGAATCAGCGCGCCGTGGACATGGCCATTGCGCAGGTCAACGAGGCGATGCGGGGTCGTTGAGTGTTTTTGAAGATGTCACTGTGATACGAGATCCCCGAAATCGGGGAGCAGGGCGTACTTGTTGAGCCATGTCGTGTACATGATGCCTTGCGCGTTGGGCGTGCGGTTCAGTGATGCAAGCCATTCTCTGGAGGAAGTCAGATCGTCTGCATCGTAGTAGGCGGCGCCATACGTCCTGAAGCCCTTGCCCGAGAAGAAGGCCAGGGATGTGTCCCGAATCTCGTGGTACCAGCACATGATCACCATGTCTTTGGGCACATATTGCCAGGCACCCGTGAAATCACCGATCACGCCATAGTAGTTGTTGTGCGCATTGTGGACCGGGTCCAGCATATCCGACCAGATGATGACCTCGATGTCCGGATCGATCCGTTTGAATATGTCATGCAGTCGTGTGACACACTGCCCCAGGATCTCGGCCATGGACAGGCCGCTGCTGCGGCAGGTCATGCATCCGCCCCCGTTGCGGATCTCGTCCATGGAGAGCAGGATCTTCTTGTACGGGATCACCTCGTGGAGCCGTTTCGCCTGGGTCTCCCAATAGGCATACAGGTCGGGATTGGACATGCAGAGGCTGATCTGCTGGCCCCAGGCATGGGAGATGGAGGGGATCTTGTAGCAGGCCAGCTCGAGCCGTTCTCCCGTGTTGATGGCACTGCCCGGCAGGCATCTCACCGAGTCCAGAGATCTAAGATTGCGGATGGTTTCGAAATCGCGGCCCTCTGCAAAAGTCATGTCGCGATCCTGGCTCTTGAGGCTTCGTGGGGTGCCTTGGCGCGTGACAATGTCCGACAGGGTATTGTTCTCACAGAGACGCAGGTCGTCGAGCCAGAATTGGCCGGACCGGCCGCCCCAGATGCCGGCGTACATCAGGAGTGTGGTGTCCTGACTGTTGAGGAATTCGAAAGAGATCTCTGTCCAGTCCTGCGTCGACTTCATCGCCGGGCTGTAACTGGCCAGCGTGCCGCTGCCGTTTTCCTTGAGAATCTGCATCCTGAGACTGCCTGCAGGCTGGAGGTCCCGGGTCTTTATCTTGAGCGAAAACCGGTAGGAGCGTCCAGGTTGGACAAAGACCTTTTGATTGATCCTGCCGTGGCCGTGTTCATTGGCCGTAAAATTCTCAAAACGAATGGCCGTCTTGCCTGACGCTGCAAAGTCCGTGTCCACAAAGGTGATTTCGCCGGGCTGATCGTGGAATCCAAAGCCTGCGAATCGTCCGTTGGCATGGGTTTCCAGGTCGCCGTTTTTGAGGACATTGTCACTGGGGGCCGGTATGAGCCTGTCGTTCCTTGCGATCAGAGACAGGGACACTGGCAGGGCCGCTGCAAAGTTGCGGTCATGTCCCAGGGCACCGCCGCCATAGCCCGCGGAAAACCCGGTGGGGATCAGTTCCATGTGTGTCTTGTCGCAATGGGCCTGGACCTCTTTGAGCAGAGCGAGGTCAGTGTCCTTCCAGCGTGTGATGCTGTCCAGGCCGAAAGAAGAGAGCACCATGCCGTTGAGACCGTGGGCTGCGCCCACATCAATGAGCGACTTGATGGTGTCTGCACCCTGACGGTTCTGGCCATTGCCGAATGCGAAAAACCATCGGTCTTTCAGGGGTGTCTGAATACCCGGCTCAGTCTGAGCGAGGCAGGGTGACACCGCGAAGAGTACCAGGACAGAGAGTCCCAGTGCGACGCACGCCGCTTTATGTACGTTTCTCATATCAAGTCTCGATGAACAAGGCTGACGGGTTCACAGTCAGACTGTCAGACTGTCAGACTGGCGAACCCCTTCAACCTTCAGCCTTAGGCTTCTATTTCAGATCAATCACAGCCTTGACGGGCAGACCCTGGCCTGGTGCGATCAGGGCATTGGTCACTGTGTAGGCGAGTTCCACACTTGCATCCGCCGGCGCTGTGAGTCTGATCAGGGTGACTGTCCGGGCCGGCAACGTGACCTGACCGGGACCTGTTTTTCCGGTGCGCTGCAGATTGAGGGTGACAGGGCTGGTGTTGCCCACCTCAAACCAGATTGTACTTTCGTTCTTGTCCTTGTTGTCCCTGCGGAGATGGGGTGGGTT
>JAIPFM010000205.1 GCA_021736645.1 Phycisphaerae bacterium
GCCTTGGCAATGGGCTGGCCCTGCTCGTCCTTGACAGTGCCCATGATCACATTGAGATACTGCTTGGCCTGAAACGTGATCACGCCCTCTTCGGACAGGCCAGTCAGGTCAATGTCCGCGTTGCCATAGTCATAATCGCGATTGTCTTCATTGTCCGAGCTCCACCACGCATAATAGCGAGCCGCAGGACAGAGGTTTTCCACATCAAACCGGCCGTCGTCATCGGTCTTGGGTTCCCGACGCACGCGGTACACGGTGCTGTCGTTGATCTTGAGGTCCAGATAGAATTTCAGGTCACCCGCGGGTACACCATCTGTACTGGAGACCAGGCCTTTGTAGTCCTGCGTGGGTCGAAGCACAATTTTGGCTTCTGTCACCCCAGCCTCAATATGCATGATCCCTGCGGCACTCTGATCTACTGACTCGGCATACAGGTCAAAGGCCTTTTGGGCAAACACGCCCTTGAATGCAAACGCTCCTGTCTCATCGGTCCTGGCAGGCGGCAGGTCGGAATGAATGTACACAGACGCCCGAGCCACGCCCTGCCCCTGCTCATCCACCACCTGACCGGTCAGGGGCTGCAGCGGCACAAGTTTGACATTAAACACCAAATCGCTGACATCGTCATTCACGACCTGTCTGAATGTGGGATTGTAACTGCCCTGCTGTTGCCAGGCCTCATCAATCAGATACAGACCCTCGGTGCGCGACTCTTCCCAGGAAAATTGTACGTGACTCCCTGGCGCCACGGCCACAGAGAAACGGCCATTCTCGTCCACAGTCACGGCCTTGGAATCCAGAGATTGCCCGCCCGCACGTGTCAACAAACTCAAGCCCATGCGGGGCACAGGCCGGTTCGTGCCCACATCCATGATCCGGCCCGACAGCGTCACACTGTCAGCAAACGTGAGGTCCTTCTTCAGATGTTCACCCGGCTTGATCTGAAAGGTCTCCTTCTTGCACAAAAGAGAAGACCCCACTCGCAGATCGTCTGCCTGCACCGCGGCATTGCCCTGGGCATTGGCCTCGTCGTCCGGGTTCATCCAGGAGTAGTAAAACCCCGCTGCAGCCACGTGCGCGAATTCGTAATGGCCGTTGGCATTCGCCACTGTCACATCATCCCATCCCAGACGATCGCCGCTGTAACTATACCACACAGCAGCCCCGGCTGCAGGCGTACCGTCCGGATACCTGACCGTACCGGACACACTGGCCCCGGAAAACAGAATCGCCTTGTTGCCAGGCACCCAGGTCTTTTTATAGCCCGGTTTGGTCACCAGAAAATACCCGTCATCCAGACAGGTACCCGTGGCCTTGCCCTGGTCATCGGTCACAGCAGAGACAATCCCCAGATCCTGGTTCACCCTCAGATAGGTGTACTTGCGATCCTTGCCCTCACAATCCTCAACACACAGGCGACCGCCACAGATAAACACGGTGGCCCCGGCCACCGGGGTTCCGTCGGGGTCAGTCACCGTCACAGTGCGTGTCTCTCTGGGTGTGAGCCTGAGCTTCACCTGATCCGCGGCATCGCCTTCAAAAAGGTTGGCAAAATAGAGTCCGTGATCCGGATGCCTGGCAATGACTGAATAGTGGGGTTCGAACCGTTCGGTATCCTCAGTCTGGGGTTCCCACACCATGGCCTGCTCAAAGGCAAACGTCCCGTCAGCCTCCGTTTTTAAGTACCCGGCCAACCGGTCTCGCAATCCGGCCTGACCGCGCGCATAGTAGAGCCACACCTCCGCATCGGCAATGGGGGCACTCGCGTTATCCACAACCTGCCCGGACACGTCAAACCTGGGCAGGGTATTCACCACGTCATCCAGGGCCACGGGTGTCTGCGCTGCATGCGCAGCCATCACAAAGAACAATCCACATCCCCCCAGCAATCGCTTCCAGCTCATACAAAAGGCTCCTTACATAGTCCCAGATCACGGCTTCTGTAGACTATGACGGAGTTTCACCTGGAATGTTACATGTTTTGACCTATTTTGGATAAAAAACCGTGACCCAGAAACCCTGACCCCTGAACCCTGAACCCTGAACCTTCACTCACTTCTCAGCCTTCGCCCAGATCTTCTTGATGGTCTCTTCCTGCGCGTAGCCAACGGGACAGGCTGCACTTCGGGTATTGGCCCGGTAATTGCCTTCGGTCTCATTGGGACAGGAGATCATGCGGCTGACCGGCATCTGCAGGTGGCCGTTCGGGTCGGTCTTTTTAATCCAGTCGTACGCGTATTCAAGCCACTGGTTTCTGTAGGCCTCCGGCTGCAGGGAAAACCAGGAGATCTCGTCCCAGCCCCATACAAAAATGGAGTTCGTGTCTGCAATGTTCATCTTGTTGCGGTCGCGTCCATAATTGTCAAGCTCCACCAGATACGGCAGGCTGTCGCATGTCCAGCCGCTCGGTGCCATGCAGCCTTTACTTTTCTTGAACATGGCATCCAGATGACCGACCTCCAGCCTGCCCTCATACGGCCGATCCACGACTTCCTTGATACGCAGGGGGAACGTATTGAAGTCCAGCAGGCTCACACCATCCACGATCATGCCGTGGCGTGGTACATGCGCGTCGAGCAGCACGATATGACGACGCGCATGGACCCTGGCATAGGCCCGAATGCGTTTGAGCAATCGAGACCAGGCCTTCAAATCAGGGTCTGCCATACCGATGAGCCCCACCTGTCCCAGGTGCAGCGCTTCCACACCGACATTCACATAGGCCCCTGCCAGATAGAAGAACCACATCTGGGTCTCCAGTTGCGTGACATCAGGCACACCGCTGCGTCCCCAGTGTCTCGCGAGCTTGCCGTCCGGATTGAGCATGGCCGCCACCGAGAAGGTCCGTGCTTCAACCGGCAGATTGAACTCCTCAAAGACCCAGGCCGGGATCCTGACATTGTCCACATCGCTGCTGATCATCTCGAACAGGCAGCCCTGAAAGATCACGTCCGGGTCAAAGGCATGGACGCGCTCGATCAAATCCCTGGCCCCGGACCAGAACTCCGGCTCGTTCAGGCGGCTCTCGCCGCCCCACCGATAGATGGCACGGCCAATGAACTTGGCCCCCATATTCTTGATCATGCGCACATCGTCTTCTCTGTATTGATAGGGCTGGCGGCCCCGCTCGGCCACGCCCTTGACCAGAAAAAACGCCATGGTCACGGACCGATCCAGGTAGTTCTCCAGGACCTCACGCGAGATGGTGCCGTCGAACTGATAATCTCGGGCTGATGCTTTCTGGACGGCCAAATCCCCATCCACATTCACGGTCTGACCGGCATCGACTGTCACCTGAGCCGTCTTATCTCTGTAACGCAGCGTGACAGGACCACTCATCTGACTGCGGATCTGCGCAGCCTTAAGCTTCCCATTCTCCCACTGCATGGCCGCTTCGTAACCGCCGCGTGCTTTCAGCCCAGTGACAGATCCATGATCCCACGCCGCAGGCAGCGCAGGCAGTAAGGAAATTTCACCTGCATGACTTTGAATCAGCGACTCGGCCACGCCGGCCGTAAAGCCGAATGTGGCGTCGGACTGATTCGAGCCGCGGTTGTGCAGGTTGTTGGCCAGGGCATTTCTCATGTAGCCCCGCATAAATTCGGCCACCTTGTCACCCTGTTCCAGACGGGCCCACATGGAGATGTACCAGGCAGTCACCCAGCCGGCGCGTGCCTGCCTGGAGTCCATCCACGTGCGAGCCGCACGCGCGAGTGCCGGATCGCGGCGCAACTGGATGGAACTGCCGGGATAGAAGGGAAAATTGGTGGAGCAGTTGTGTCCCTGCGGGCCCGGTTCCCAGTCTTCGATCCATTCCTGCAGTGTACCGCGCTGGCTGATTCGATACGGCGGCAGTTTGGCCAGGGCCGTTTCGAGCCTTTTGCGAAATGCTTCATCCACACCCAGGACCCGGCTCGCCTCGATCACCTGAGGGAACAGTTCGCGCAGGATGGCCACATCCAGCGTTGGTCCAGGCGACAGATAGCACATATTCCCCTGGCTGTCGAGATACCCGTGCTCAGGTGACATGGAAAACGGTGTCACCAGCCAGCCGTGTGTGGGATGGGCCATGAGCAGGTCCAGGAAGAATTGGGCAGAGCCCTTCATGATGGGATAATAGGTTTTCAGAAATGCCTGATCGCCAGTGAAGGCGTAATGCTCCCACAGGTGCAGCGTGAGCCAGGCCCCGCCCATGGGCCACATGCCGTAGCGGGCCGCATCCACAGGCGCAGTCCCTCGCCACAGGTCGGTATTGTGATGCGTGACCCAGCCCTTGCAGTCGTAGTAGGTCTTCGCCGTCCTGGCACCAGTCACTGAGATATCCCGAAGCATGTCGAACAGGGGCTGGTGACACTCGGACAGGTTGCACACCTCGGCAGGCCAGTAGTTCATCTCCGTATTGATATTGATGGTATACTTGCTCCCCCAGTTGGGCAGGACGTCTTCATTCCAGATCCCCTGGAGATTGGCAGGCTGACCGCCCGCGCGGCTGCTGGAGGCCAGGATGTAGCGGCCGAACTGGAAACACAGGGCCTCCAGGTTCGTATCCAACTGTCCCTCGCGCATGGCCTTGAGACGCTGGTCAATGGGCTTGTCGTTCGCGGCCCTGTCGCCAACGGTCAGGTGAACGCGTCCCATGAGTGCATTGAAATCTGCCACGTGCCGTTGCCGCAGCGTAGCATAGTCCCTGCCCTGGACGGCAGCCAGGGCCTTTTCGCACCTGGCCGCGGGATCACCGCTGATATCCCTGTAATTCACGTGACTGGTGCCAATGGACACAATAAATGTCACGGCATTGGCCCCGGCAATGTGGATCTTGTCACCCTGCCCTTCAGAGCGGCCACCGTCGACGCTGACATTCAGCACGGTCTGGAACCGGATGCCCACACCTTCGACAGGTGCGATCAGCCAGTTCTCGCCCATGGGGCCCTTCCACTGTCCGTCCATGACCAGTTTGTCGGCCGTGGCTGTCACTCTGTCCTGGTACGGACTGGTCAGTTCGGCATCCACGTTGACGCCGCCCGGCCTGTCTGCCGTGAGTCGTACGACCATCACGCGATCCGGATACGAGACAAAGACCTCACGTGTCAGGACCGTGTCACCGGACTTGTATGTCACCCGGGCCACACCGGTCTCCATGTCCAATTCACGGCGGTAGTCTTCAACCCTGTCCACACCTGTAAAAGACAGGAGCAGATCGCCTATGGGCTGATACGCCTGCTGCCCGGACGGCTTGCCGTAGAAGTGTTCATCCGCCATTTTTTCAGCGTCCTGAAACTTCCCGGCAAACACGAGATCACGAATCCTGGCAAAGTACTTCCCCGCATTGGGATCATTGTAATTGTGAGGCCGTCCGGACCAGAAACTCGACTCGTTCAGGGCGATGCGTTCCTTTTGCGTGCCGCCAAAGACCATGCCTGCCATCAGGCCGTTGCCAATGGGCATGGCATCCAGCCACTCTGCGCCGGGTTGGTCATACCACAGGACCATATCCCCCTGAAGCGACGTTTGACAGAACGCAGGCCACGCCAGGGCCCCCACCACGATGAGTGTGACTAGTCCCGTTCCATTCTTCATGAGAAGCCCCTTAGGATTTTCATTGTTGCGGTACTTTGGCCAGGAGATGCCACGGACTACGTACAACCGTGAACCTTCTTAACAGGACTTTTGCAAAAAGCCCTGTCGTGTACAGTTTTCAGTTTTCAGAAAAAGGTGTTTTTACACTGTATACTGCCTACTGAAAACTGAAAACCTGAAGTTTGCAAAACTTCGGTTCTTACCTGAGTTATTTCGTCTGAAACAGCATGGGCAGGAACTCGGCCAGGAAGCGTCGCCACACCATGAAGCTGTGCCCGCCCGGAATCTCCTGCCACGTGTAGGGCACATCCTTGGTGGTGAGCCAGGTCGTCAGGTCCTTGTTCACCTTGATCAGACCGTCCTGCTGACCGCACGCAATCCAGAGCAGATCGAGCTGTTTGGCCTGGGCCACCTTGGGATAGGCCCGGTCAAAGTTGGTGTCCATGCCGCCGGAACTGAACGCGCCGATCCAGGCGAACCTGTCCACGCTGTTGAGGCCAATGTCCAGAGACTGGGTCCCGCCCATGGACAGGCCTGTGATGGCCCGGTCCTTTCTGTCTTTGGACACACGATACTGAGCCTCCACCTGGGGCATCAATTCTGTGAGCACGGCCTCGCGGAATTTGGCCACACTGCTCTCCCACGCGGACCGATCACGCAGCCCGCCCCAGCCATTGCTGATCACCGCGTCATTGCCATAGCCGTACGGCATGACCACCACCATGGGCCTGATCTTGCCTGCAGCGATGAGATTGTCCAGGATCACATTGGCGCGCCCCACGGACACCCACGCGTCCTGCGCGTCACTGTACCCATGCAGCAGATACAGCACAGGATAGGGGTCTGCATGGGGATCATACTTGGGTGGTGTGTACACATTGAACGGTCGATCCAGGCCGATCACCTTGGACCGATACACATGGCGGTGTACCACGCCGTGTGCCACATCCTGACTCTCCCATGGCAAAGATTGCGGCCCGGGCACGCGCACCTGGCTCTCCGTGTTGAACAGATTGTACTTGATCAGGGGGTTGCTGGGGTCCTTCATGGACACGCCGTCCACGATCATGGAATACACATAGTAATCCGGGGACAGTGCCTTGGACGTCACAGACCACCGCCCGCGCTCGTCCTTTTCCATGGCCAGGGTCCCGGCCGTTTCCAGACGCACCTCCACCTTTTGAGCCTCAGGGGCCCACAACCGAAATGTGATACGTCCATCCTCCAGCACCTCAGGCGATTTGATCTGCCCCATACACACCCCACTCAAACAAAACATCATAAATAAAGCCAGAAACCTGTTCATAATCATCTCTCCAAAACCGATTAATAAGACCCCGTCATCATAAGGACCCTGCAATGAAAGGTCAATCCTGTGGACACAGGATCTTTTACCTCACGAACTGAAAGCCTCCAAATATCGACTGGCCGCATCCCTATTTCAATTCGGATGACGCCTTGAGACTGCTGATAAAACTGGCCCGCTCGGCCATGACCCAGTCCTCTCCGCCGCCGGCCTCGAGTGTGGGCTGCCAGCCCTGTGTGTTCTCGTTGCGTTTGTGAATAATGCAGTTGTCCACCAGCTCGGCCATTTTTTTGTAGGTCGGGTCGCTCTTGGAGACATAGCCTTTTATCTGCCCCCAGCCCCCGGCCTCAGTCGCAAGCGGTGCCATCAAAATACGGCTTTCATCGATCTGTGCGACATTAATCAATGCACGTTCGGGCTGGTTTGCGATTGATTCTCCAAAGAGTGCCTTTACATACGTTCGCAACTGCGTCAGGGCCGCTGCGTCGATCCGGCGTTCCTCGAGCTTGTTGGGGAACAGGTCGCCGTAGCATTGCGCATTGAGGTCCAGCCACTCCATGATGCGCATCATGCTGTCCCGGTCCATGTTGCATGCGCCGTGATTCTTCACCAGCATGTGCGCGACCTTGTTGCTGTAGGCGTAGAACCTGCGCGGCCTGCTGATGTTCTTGTCGTCTGGGAGATTGTTGGCCCAGCCGTCCATGTACGGCTTGTCGCCGAGCCGGTGGTCACCGAGCGCATGCAGTGCCCTGAACGACTGCGGCCACACCTGGCCGTCGTGAATCAGATTGATCCTATCGCATTCGGCGTCACCGCCTTCGCCCAGGCCGTGACATGAAATACAGTAGCGGTCCAGGACCGGCTGAACCGTTCGCATGAAACTCAGGCCCCCAGCATAGGCCGGACCCGCTGCGGGCGCTAGGTCCGCGGGCTGGAGTTGCCCGGGGATACCCCCGGTGTTGGCCATCGGGCTCGACCCTTCCGGTTCGTGACATCCCACGCAGCTTCGGTTCTCACCGGGCTGCAGATAAAAGAGGCTCTTTTCCGTGAGGATCGCCATGCCGTTTTCGTCGAGCGTCTGGATCTGCAGAGACATGCCGGCCGGCGCCTTGAAGTACGCGGCCCCGTGTTCGTCTATGGGTATGGTGCCAATGACCTTCTTGGGGATTTCAACGCCGACCTGCAGGCTGCAGGCGGTGCGGTTGGCTCGCGGCTGCACACCCAGCCCGATGACGCGTACGGCCTTGATCATGCCCGGTTTGATGATCCCGTCAGGATCGTTGCGCGTGAGATAGGCATTCTGCAGGTAGACGGTTCCGTATTGCGGCGCGTCCGGCTGGAGCATGGATGCCAGGACCGGCGGGCGCTGGCGCTGCCGTATGGCCATGGGTGAAAACGAGGCCATGTCCGGGTCTTCGTAGATCAGTTCGCGCCCACCGACTGGATCGACCAGATAGATCGCCCGGTCTGCGGGCGGCGGCGTGCTGCCCTGCGGGTGCACGTTGTGGTTGGCGCGAGAGACCAAAAACAGTTCGTCCGTGACCGGATAGGGGTGACTGTAATGGGGATTGGGCCACCCGTTCGTTTCGGAGTAAGGCGTTTCGGGCGTGATGTGCGTGATGGCCCTTTCGGTGTTCTCTCCAATGTTTGTATCGAGTACCACGGTGGTGCCCGTATTGTAGCTGTGATGACCTTGAGCCGTGGTCACCACGCGGCGCGTACCGGGGATGGCAGTGGCTTCGACCATCATCATGGGGTGAAGCATGTCGTTGCCGAAAAAGTGGCCGACGTTGGTCCCGTCCGGGTGGCAGGCCCAGAGCATGTGGAAGAACATCTCGTGACGGTTGGTGTATTCCCAGCGTGTGAATACGATGCGTCCGTCATTGAGCACGGACGGTTCATACTCGTTTTCATTGCCGAACGACAACTGCTGAATACTGTCTCCGTTGGCATCACATCTGTGAAGCGTCCACGCGGGGTTGTACCGACCGCCGTGGCAGCGTCCGAAGGATTGACATCGCGTGGTGATGAAGATGAGACTCCCGTCAGGCAGGTAGCAGGGGTCGTTGTCTTCAATGATCACAGTGGCACGGTTGTCCCAGGTACTGAAGGTGTCACGTGCCGTGCCGGTCAGTTGCCGCACCCATGAACCGTCCAGGGCCGCTTCGTAGAGGAAGTATCGCTTCTGGCCGGGACGCGTGTGGTCGCAGAACGCGAACACGACCCTGTGTGCATCATAGTGGAGGTCCGGGTTGCGCACGGCCCCTTCGGGCAGTTGACCGGGCGTCAGCATGGGTGTGGCCGTGAGTTGCGGGGTCTTCCAGTGCGTGAGGATCGTCAAGCCCTTGCCCGCCCGGCTGTGACGGCCCAGGTGCTGGTCGCCGTTGTGACTGTACAGCGTGGGCGGATTCACATTGATCAGGATCTTTTCAAAATCGAGAGCCGGATGCGAAAAGATGATGCGTCGTCTCAGCGCTTTGGCGGCCAGGTACAGGTCTTGCCACTGACTGTCTGCAGCCGTTGCGTGCTTCCGAGTCAGTGACGCCAGTTCGGCAGCCAGGTCGGTCTGCAGGGCAGACTTTGTGACATACGCCAGGGTCTCTGTCGCAGATTTCAGGGCCGATGCAGCAGGTGTCTTGAAGCGATCCGAGGCGCCATCGATCTTCAGCTTGTCCTGCCTCAGCCAATCGTGGAGCACCAGGATGTCCTG
>JAIPFM010000206.1 GCA_021736645.1 Phycisphaerae bacterium
GACAGACAAGGACAACCATCGACGTTTGTCACTGCGAGCACGCTACGGCGGTGTCACGGACAATCCTGAACAGTATCCGGACAGCCCGCCCGAGACCAGGGCACCTGTGCTGCCCCCTCAGGAAACACGTACGACCATTCCCATGCCGAACGTGTCCGGCTGGCCGTTCGACTCGGCCCAGGCCGCAGCGAGACAAGATCTCGCAGGGACGACAGAACGCCATGTCGACCTGGGCAATGGCATCGGCGTTATACTGAAATATGTACCTGCAGGCCAGTTCGTCATGGGCTCTGCCGCTGGACACGACGACGAGTTCCCGCCCCACGCTGTCACCATACCGGCCCCCTTCTGGATGAGTCAGTTCGAGGTGACCAATGCCCAATACGCCTGTTTTGATGCGTCTCATGACAGTCGATATCAGGACAAGGGCAGTTGGATGTTCAATCAAGAAGATCTGGGCTGGGATCTCAATTCAGCCGGACAGCCGGTGATTCGCGTGTCCTGGCAGGAAGCCATGGCCTTCTGTGACTGGCTCTCCGACAAAACTGGACAGCGATTTACACTGCCCACTGAGGCCCAATGGGAATGGGCCTGCCGCGCAGGCACGGACAGCCCTTTTTATTACGGTGATCTGGATACCGACTTCTCGGCCTTCGCCAACCTGGCCGACGCCACCATACGTGACCTGGCCTATGATGCACGTGACCAGTATTCTCCGGATCTGATCCCCAGGGACAATCGCTTCAACGACCACACGCTTGTATCCACAGAGGTCGGCAGCTTCCAGGGCAATGCCTGGGGCCTGCATGACATGCACGGCAATGTGTGGGAATGGACGCGATCCACGTATCAGCCTTATCCGGTCAGAGAACAGGACAAGAGACATGATCCCCTGATCCAGGGTGAAAAAGTGATACGCGGCGGCTCCTGGTATGACCGTCCCAAGCGGTGCAGTTCATCCTTCAGACTGAGCTACCCTGCGTGGCGAAAAGTCTACAATGTCGGATTCCGCGTGGTCATGGAGACCTCTCCCACGGCAAGGGTGGCCTCAGCCAATGAGTGAGACCGAACCGGGCGAGGCCTTGTGGTTGGCCTTTTTCGTGGGGCGTGTTTCAATAAGCTGGTCTATGGCTTGTTCGAGTAAAGCCACCGACGTTGAACCGGTTCGTTGGTCCAGATCCACCCCGTTCCACCCGTGATATGCGTCAAATACACCGCAGACACTTTTTTGAAGTCCATTTCTTGTATTCGCCATCGTTCACCGTCTCTCCGTAAACGGACCATTTGGCCGACCTTAAAGGCTCCACGCCAGTCGGATATACCTTGGATTATTGTAGCCTTTAGAAATGACACGTCAAGCAAAGACATGGTGTTTTTTGACGGCTGCTATGTGCAGGCAAACGCCTTAACAAAGAGAGGCTTATCCCCGGCCCCAAACCCCTGTCTATTTCCCATGCTTTTTGGCAATGCGAATACGGATGGGACACTGGCAGAGTCTTTTGAAGAACGATGACAGTCGAAAGGCACAGGGTTTCGTCTTGGGCTCCAGGCACTGGACTGTCTTACCCTTGTGAATCACGCGTGCCTGGCACAGATCCTCGAGGCCGGACTCATAACACGAAAAATTCTTTTCGCATTTCTGCTTTTTCATCTGGCCTTCAATCACAGAATCGGAAAATCCTGGCCCCTCAGGGGGGGCTTGAGGCTCAGGCTTTGGTTCTGTTGCAGGAACTTCCGGTATGGACACGCACATGTCCGGTTCAGGGGCTGTCTCTGGCTCGGACGCCTCAAGAGGGGGAATTGCCACAGGCACTAAATCTGGCTCAGGTTCCAGATCTTCGGGGATCGGATTGGTGAGGATATCCTCAGGCATGTCAGCATCCTGAAAAATGTTGCAGATATTCTTTTGAAGACCACCTTTACTCCTGGCCATCTTGAACCTCCAACTGGGACAGACGTTTCACCACTTCCTTAGAACAGTTCATGTACTCTTCAGCGGCCTTGTTTGTGGGGGCATAGGTAAAAATGGACTCACCAGCACTGGGTGCTTCGGCAAGACGAACATTTCGGTGAATAACCGTATCGAACACCAGGTTGCCAAAAAATTCTCTAAGCTGCTGCTGCACCTGACGACACAGCAGAGTCCGGTCCTCGACAAAGGTCAAAAGCAATCCCAGGGCCTTGACCTGACAGGGATGAAAGCGTTTCCTCACAATATGTATGGTTTCCAACAAACGCTTCAGCCCTTCAATCGCATAGTAGTGCGTCTGAACGGTGATCACAACACTGCTGCTCGCGACCAGGGCATTGAGCATGAGCAGGCTCAAAGGCGGCGCACAATCGATCACGCAGTAGTCATATTGACTTGACACCATGCGTAGCTTTTCACCCAGGACCAACTCCTTGCCTGTGCGATCCCGAAGGTCCAACTCCACGGTACCCAGCATAATATTACTGGGTGCCAACGACAACCCGACAATCTGAGTCTCAAGTGTCACATCATTAATGGACACGTGTCGGTCCACCATGGCATCACCTATGGTACGATCCAATTTATCGGGATCGTGCCCAATCCCCAGTGTGGCATGGCCCTGGGGGTCCAGATCCACCAGCAAGACCCTGGCTCCGCCCACTGCAAGGGCTGCTGCCAGGTTTACCGCGGTAGTCGTCTTACCGCATCCGCCCTTTTGATTGGCTACTGCGATTGTTTTCATGGTAATCCAAGCAGGCTAAAACCCACATCCTCTCTCAGATGAACGCTAATTCCATATATATATTCAAAGGTTACCGCAAGTATCGGATAGAATTTGAGGCAACTGAAACAACACGGCCTATTTTGGCAGAACCGGGGTTTTTTAAGGCATTATGAGACTCATAATGGAAGGCTGTTGACTTGAGACCGGCAACAGAAGGCCGCAATTCATTGGTCCGAATGCCAGGCCGCGGACTTAAAGGTCAACATTATGGCTTGCCAAACCCTATTTTTATGCTAGAATACGAGTTTGTTCCTGATCTCTGAAGACACAGCACTCAGGAACACGTCCAGACTTGACTTATAATCCACCGAATTGTCTATTTTCCCACGGATTGAATAATGCCAAATGAAATGTCAGGGATCGTAAAACGAATTAACAACCAGACCTATGTGCTGCGGCAAATGGAGCGTTCCCTGCGCCCCGAGTCCCAGGAGATCCATATCCCCATAGGTCTCGTTCAAAAATTCAGACTGGTCCAGGGTGCTCAGATTATCGGACACATGGAACGAAAAAAAGGCAAGACCCGCGTGTCCAGCATTGAAAGCATTTGCGGATTGACACCCGAAGCGTTTCGAAAGCGTAAAGCCTACTCCGAACAGGTGGCTTTGGACCCCGTCGAACGATTTGACCTGGGCCGGTCCGGTCAGACCAGTATGCGTATGATTGACCTGATCGCACCGATCGGCAAGGGCTCGCGTCAACTCATTGTGTCTCCTCCCAAAGCCGGCAAGACCGTCATGCTGGAACATATCGCCCTGGCAATCCAGGCCCAGTCTCCTGAGAGCCATATCATTGTCTTGCTCCTGGATGAACGCCCGGAGGAGGTCACTGGGTTCAGACGTTCCGTGCCAGAGACTGTGGATGTCCTGGCCAGTACCAGTGACCACTCTGCAGACGAACACGTAGAACTCGCTGAAATGGTGCTCTCCCTGGTTCAGGTAGAACTGGAATGCGGCAAGCAGGTGATCCTGTTGATGGACAGCCTCACACGGTGTGGCCGGGCGTTTAACAATCGCATTAAAGGACGTTCCAGCCAGAGAGGCCATACCATGAGCGGCGGCCTGGAATCCGGTATACTTGAGATACCCAGGCGATTGTTTGGCCTGGCCAGGAACATTGAACATGGCGGCTCTGTCACCATCATCGCCACCTGCCTGATCAATACAGGCTCACGCATGGACCAGTTGATCTTTGAAGAATTCAAGGGCACAGGCAACAGCGAAATCATCTTGGACCGGGGCCTGGCTGAAGCTCGCATTTTCCCGGCCATTGACATTCCAGCCAGTGGCACACGCAAGGAATCCCACCTGTACTCGGACGCTGAAAGTCAGGGTCTGACCACCTTGCGTCGGGTCCTGGCCAGCTATTCCCCCAGAGATGCCGTGCTTGCCCTGCAAAAACTCATGGCCAAGTATCCGACCAATCAGGCGTTTTTGGAAAGTATGGCTGCCGGGGCTGCCGAGGCTCGCTAGCGTGACAGAATCAGGTTCACAAACGGATCAAGATTCTCTGGGGCTCTATGTGCATATCCCCTTCTGCACGAGCAAATGCGCCTACTGCGCCTTTTATTCAGAACCCGTGCACAGACACGATACCCATCGTCTGATGCAGGCCATCCACACAGAACTGGCACAGCATGACACCCGGTCGGTTTGCACGGCCTATATTGGCGGCGGCTCTCCCTCCAGCCTGCCGACATCGGAGTTGACCGATCTGGTCAAGGCCATCATGAGCCGATGTCCCGACCTCGCCGAGTTCACGGTGGAATGCAATCCCGGCCAGGTCACGCTGGCCAGACTCAAACAGTGGCATGACCTGGGGGTCAATCGGCTGTCCATGGGGGCTCAATCCTTTGATGCCGGAGAGCTCCGGTGCCTGGGACGCAGTCACGACGCAGACACCATAAAGACAGCCGTGCATCTGGCCAGACAGGCAGGATTCAACAACCTGTCTCTGGACCTGATCTTTGCGATCTGCGGTTCCACACCAGCCACCTGGCAGGCCAGCCTGAACCAGGCCATTGCCCTGCATCCGGAGCACATCTCTGCGTATGCCTTGACACTGGAACCCGGCACACCCCTGGCAGAGGCCGTGGCACAGGGGCGGCAATTGGCTGTGGATGAGTCCACGGACATGGCCATGTATGAGCAGGCCATCGCGGCGCTCACCCAAGCCGGCTATGAACAGTATGAAATCTCGAATTTTGCACGCCCAGGCTACACCTGCAGGCACAACCTGGGCACCTGGCTGAATCACCCTTACCTGGGCATTGGCCCGTCTGCAGCCTCATCGAGCGGCACAACCAGAACACAGAATTTTTCGGACATCAAGACCTATGTGGCAGCCATGGAATCCGGTGTCAGCCCGGTGGAGACTTCCGTGGCAACCCGCCCCATGGATCGAATTTGTGAAACCGCAGTATTGAATCTTCGCACGCGGCATGGTATTGATGTCCAGAGATTCAGGCAGGTTACAGGACAGGACCCTCACGTGTTGTTTGCAGGGCCTATCCGGAGGTATTGTGAACAAGGACTACTGACCATTGAAGAGAATCGTATTTTTCTGACAGCCAGGGCCTTGCCCATTGCAGACTCAGTTTTATGTGATTTCGCAGCGTTGTAGAAAAACTTGACAAGACACAACAGGAACACCCATTTATGGACACCCAATACATCAGAAACTTCTCCATTGTGGCCCACATTGACCACGGAAAGAGCACCCTGGCCGACCGCATGCTGGAGATTACAGGCACAGTGAGTGCTCGGGATGCCAAGGAGCAGCTCCTCGACAGCATGGATCTGGAACGCGAACGGGGCATCACCATCAAGGCCTCTGCCGTGACCATGAACTACGTGTACGAGGGTCACACCTATATGCTCAATCTCATTGACACCCCGGGGCATGTGGATTTTCATTATGAAGTCTCCAGGGCCCTGGCAGCCTGCGAGGGGGCCCTGCTCGTGGTCGACGCCACCCAGGGTGTGGAGGCCCAGACCGTGGCCAATGCGTACCTGGCCATTGAGAGCGGCGCTGAACTCATGGGCGTCATCAACAAGGCGGACCTGCCTGCGGCCCAGCCTGACGTGGTGGGTGAAGAAATCGAACACATCCTGGGCGTCAGAAAAAACGAGTGCTTCCTGATCAGTGCCAAGACCGGCATGGGGGTTCGAGAGGTCCTGGACTCCATCTGTGAACTGATGCCGGCACCCAAGGATCGTTCCCGCGAAAAGACCCAGGCCCTCATCTTTGACAGCCACTGCGACGAATACAGAGGCGTGATCTGTTATGTACGCATCTTTGCAGGGAAACTCCAGCTGAAGCAGAAAATCCGATTCATGGGCGCCAAACGGACCTACATCATCACAGAGATCGGAAAATTCTGCCCGAAGATGAAACCGACAGGCGAACTCGGTACCGGTGAAGTGGGGTACGTGATCGCCAATATCAAACAACTGGCTGACGTCACCGTGGGAGACACCATCACAGACGACGCACAACCTGCTGACAAGGCCATGGAACGGTACGCCCCGCCCATGCAGATGGTGTTCTCAGACTTTTACCCGGGCAACAATACAGACTACCCCAAACTCCGCGCAGCCTTTGATAAACTGGCGCTCAACGATGCCAGTTTCTCGTTTGTCCCGCAAAACTCACCGGCCCTGGGCTTTGGTTTTCGCTGCGGCTTTCTAGGTCTGCTCCACATGGAGATCATTCAGGAACGCCTGGAACGCGAAAATGACATTGACGTCATCCAGACGGCGCCCAGCGTGAGCTATGAAGTCATGGCCAGAGATGGCAAAATTACACGCATCGAGTCCCCCACCCAATTGCCGGACCCCGGTCACATCGAAGAACTCAGAGAACCCATTGTACGTCTGGAAATCATCACAACGACTGACACCATCGGGGGTATCATGAAACTCGCAGAAGATCGACGCTGCAAACTCATGAAGACCGATTACCTCAGCCCCACGCGCGTCATGATGGAATACCGGGCCCCACTGGCAGAAATCGTGTACGACTTCTACGACCTGCTCAAGGGCATCAGTCACGGGTATGCCACCATGGACTACGAATTCAAGTGCTTTGAGAAGAGTAATCTCGTAAAGATCGATTTCCTGATCAACGGCACGCCGGTGGACGCCCTGTCCCTGATCGTCCACCGGGACAATGCCGAACCCCGAGGCCGAAAGCTCATCATCAAACTCAGGCGCGCCATTCCACGTCATCAATTTGAAATTCCCCTCCAGGTTGCCATTGGCGGCAAAATCATTGCCCGTGAAACCATCAAGGCCTTTAGAAAAGACGTCACCGCCAAACTCTACGGGGGCGATGTCACACGAAAGATGAAGGTCCTCAAAAAACAGAAGGAAGGCAAGAAACGTATGAAGAGCGTGGGCAATGTTCAGATCCCGCAAAAGGCCTTCATGAGCATCCTGGACACAAGCGATTAACCCAAACGGGATTCACGAATGATAGTTGACGGCTGATGAAGCCAGGTTTTCAATACACTGTAATGACCGTGAATGCGCATAAAAAAAGCTCCATGCGTGCTGGCTGGAGCTTTTTTGGAAGGAGGAAAAATGTTATGTTTGAGATAATACCGGAACACAAAATGTTTTACAACAAGGATTTGGCACTTTTTTGCAAAGCAAAACACTCAGACGAACGCAACTTATAACACACACGCCCTGCCATTCACTGCAAACCCCCTCCACTCTATTATTTAATCACGATTATTACTAACTTAAATACCTTATTTTGCCCAAACTCACTCTCTGAAAACCTACACCGGAGACAAAATAAGACTCGTTGTCTCGACCTGCCACGACCAATCCAGACCAGGTCATGGCCCGGTCCTGCAATCCACCGTGGGAATGAAGCGGATTATCACGCCAGCACACTGTCAACTGTGTGCCCATGTTTCCAGGTCGTGACAATAGACGGAAACTGGAATGCCTAGCCTTCACTCTTGACCAGACGCATGGGTTTTAATGCCATGGAACATTCAGGACAGGTCCCTGGTGTGTCCCCACGAACATGACTGTGCGCCTCCATGGGGCATCCATAGAATTCCATCTTGTCCACAGAGGTGGTCACTGCCTTCACCAATGCCATACCGCATTTAGGACAGGTGCCGGGCGCATCACTGTGAACGTCTTTGTGCTCTGCCATGGGGCATGTGTAGTAGATCAAGGTTTCCCCTGCCTCAGTCTCTTGAGTCTGAGCGGCCTGTTGGTCTTTATCAGAATCAGGCTTACTGCACCCCGCCACAAAAATGCACGCCAATACTGTAAAAATCCAGAAAACTCTCATTTGCCTACTCCTTTAAACTAATGAATGAATTGACTCGAATTCTGATCAAACGATACAGGGCAACTTAAGTCATCACGAGACTTCTGTCCACATAAATTATGACGTCACAAATGGGACATTGGCTCTATTGCCCTGTACCCAATGTCCTGATCCTGGCACCACGATAGTGAATGATGCCCCCAGGTGTGTGCTGTTGAAATCCGATTGATCCTTTGTACGGAGGTTTCAGGGCCTGAGTTTGCGAAACCTCCTCACCATTGACGAGAACAGTGGCATGTGATCCGCGATTAAAAATCTGCATGAGAAACCACGCCTGGTCCTGACTGAGCACACGCTGCGCAGGCGATATCCCATACAGACTTCCTGTGGGATTGGTACTATCCGGTGCATTAAAACACTGGACCTCCACACGACCGGGGCCGCCATTAAAGAGCACCCCGCCATTGCCGTTCACACAGGTCTTGACCCAGACCTGGAGTTCAAAGGGCGCGGCAAATGCTTCTTGGGTGAATGCCATGCCGTCGCTCCCCTGACCTGTGAGCACATTGTCCTGGACCTGCCAGTCCGCATTGCCTTCAGTGCGTAATCCCTCCATGCCGGATGCAAAAAGAGACGTCCATTGCTCCTGATCAGGGAGCACACGAATGTCGAGACGTCTGAAAGACGCGCGGCAGCCAATGTTCTGAATCCCGATAAATCCCCGACGCAGTCTGTTTGCAAAGGCTTCATCCTTGTCCATGTCGATGTCATGAATGAGTCGTTCATTGAGCGTCACGCGCAGGCGAGGCCAATTGCATTCTATCTCGCACCGGTTCCACTGTCCGGAGGGAAGGTTGGCAATACTGTCCGGAGCTGCAGCGTCGTAAATGGCCCCTGGCGATCGTAGGCCGTAGGCCTTTTGATCATGACGCAGGTGGATCTTGCATCCGAGCTTGGAGCCTGGTCCATCCATGGGCACGTGCCACAACACGCCCCCTTCGTACCAGCCGTCGGTCTTGTATTCAAAGCGGAGCACAAAATTCTCGTACTCCATCTCACTGCACAGCCACGAGGGATAGGGACCTGCGCCCGTGGAGTAAATGGCAGCCTCCTTGACCGTGAATGCCTCAGGCGGCCCCACAGCAGTCCAACCCTGCAGATCCCTGCCATTAAAGAGGGACACAAATCCTTCCTCTGCAGCCGTGTTCAACCTCGAGGCACAGCAAACCACGCACACTACCCATAAAAACGTCAAACGCACAGATCGTTGCATCATTTAAGTCTCCTGGCTCAAAGGTCAATGCATACGAAAACTCAGAGTCACGACAGTAGCGTGATTCTATACAACTTTGCTGAGGGACACAACGTGAAAGTCCCTGCCAGACTCATGGAGGACAAAGGCGCATAAAAAAAGGGGAGGCTGTTGCCTCCCCTTTCAGGTTATTCTACATGTGTCAGGCTTATACCCACTGGCGTCTTCGAAGGAGACTCACTGCACCTGAGCCAAGGCTTGCCAGCAGCAGAGCACCTGGTACTGG
>JAIPFM010000207.1 GCA_021736645.1 Phycisphaerae bacterium
GAAACTCGGTGAGACCGCCCTTGAGGCTCAAGACCACCACATCCAGGGCCTTGCCCCGCATGGCATCGGTCACAGGAAAATAATAGGTGTTGTTGCGATCTCGCCGTCCGGGACCGTACTCCCAGGCCACGCAGGGAAAAGACGGGGCACGCTGCGACGCACCAATCCACTCGTCGTCCATGCGCAGGGCGACAGAGGTCTTGTCCGTGCCATGGCGACCTTCAAGCGCCACACAGAGCACACTGTTGGCAGCCACATCATTCTCAATATGGAGTGACGCCTGCCAGGCCGCCTGCGCAGGTACGGCCTGGTATGGCGCAAAGAGGTTCGTGGCTTGCCACTGGGAACGATCCATTGGTTGTCCATCTTTCCAGACGGATATCTCTGCGATCCGGTCCGGGGCTGACGGGACCCTGACATAGCGAAATGCGCCTGCCTGTGACACCCGGGCAGCCCAGGCCTGTACGCGAGTCCCATACAGGCTGAATTCACCGCCATTGTGACGAATATCGGCCACCTGGACAGTCGAATAATCCGCTTCCCGGGCCAGGTCTCGGGTCAGGATCACAGGCTGCCAGTGCACGCGATCCTGGGACACCTCACCGGCCATTTCGGTGGGCGCCTCGCCCTGACGATCCAGCGGCCAGAGAGACGTCAGGGTCAGACTGTCTGCACGGACCGATTTGCCCAGATCCAGACGCAAAGCGCCGCCGTCGAGGCGTTTATCCGTTCTGTAGTGATACGCACTGAAAAAGGTCTCCGGGTTATTGTCAAACATATAACGGTCCCAGATGCCTCGACGCCAGAATAACTCCTGGTCAAAAAAGGCATCGCGTGCAGCCTGTACCTGGGGAATTTGAGTTGGGCCGGATCGCCTGAGAGACTGGACTTCCAGGGCAGTGTTCTGAGCCGAAAAACAGGTGGCCTCATAACAGGCCTCCGCATCGTCGGGCACTGGCACCGACGTCAGCGCGGCCAGCTTGTGATGGGTCGGCAGCGCACTGCGGCGTCCGGAAAACCGGATCGTCTCACCCCGACCCAGGAGACCGTCCCGTCGCTGCCCCTCGAGAAAGGCCTTGCTCAAAGATCGTGTACCGGGCAGACATGTCACAGTGGCCGTTTCACCCGATCTTCCCAGGAGCTTGAGCAGAACCGGTTTGTCATGGGTATCGCGAACCACCTCGTAATCGCAGCCCAACACGCCAATCTCAGGACAGGGCCTGACCGTGGCCATGAGCAGACAGGACCGAAACGGCGCCACCTCAATTGACAGGGTGTCACCGGGATCAAAGGTGCCGTACACGTATTCGGACGGATGGTAGCGCCGCACCTGAACGGTCCCCGGTTCGGTCAACCCGATTTCCTGGTCCAGACGCACGTCATAGGTGACAGGATTCCAGGTCAGATTGCGAAGCGTGACAAATCGCGTCCCTGCATCGCCTCGGGCCACTGCATGGGGGCCGTATCGCGCCTCGGGCAGGACCGTGCCCTCGACCAGGATGTCCCGGTTTCGAAAATGAAGGTTGTACAGGCGCGCCAGCTTGGGAAACTCATCGTCACGCAGGAGCCAGGGATTGCCGTAGATTTCCGGGGCCAGAATGAGACCCCGATTAAAGGCCTGGAGCACCAGATCGTCTTCCCAGAAATCAAGACAGGAGGAAATGCACACGCCGTGATCCTCGGTCAAACGCTTCAGCTCCGGAGGCAGACCCCGTGACAACGCAGCGGCCCGGTTATGGGGCGCCGTGACAGAATTGACCATGTGCACGTCAATATAGGTCTCGGCCCCGCCCCAGAGGAATGTGGTGGCATGACGCAGGGCCTTGCCCAGGTTGAGGCGATGATTCAACACGATCAGGTCCGGTGCATACGTGCGGCAGGCCGTCATGGCCCGGGCAAAGGCGTCCTGTTTTTCATCCCGAAGATTGCCGCAGACCGCATCGAACTTGAACAATTGCAGCCCATAGTCGCGACACAGACTCACCAGAAGATCCGTGCGTGCCTTTTCTTCCTTGGGGGTATTGCCGAATCCGTCGGGACCGCCCCACAGGCCCAGCCGACACCCGAACGAGGCAGCTTTGTCGGCAATGGCCTTCCACCCATTGGGATACTGGCGTTTGAACTTCTCGGTCTGCATGCTGCCATAGTATTGCGCACTGTCAATATTGCCGGCATCCCAGGCATAGATGCCCAGGTGCATGCCATATTCATCGTGGAGCCATTTAAAGAACGCCAGATTCACCAGGGTCTGCTGCTCAGTCGACCCTTCATTCGTATTGTTGATCCAGGAAAAATACTGGCCAATGGAGGGCGTTTTTTCAGTGATGTTCCCGTACTCTGAAGGCGTCTCCTGGGCTGCCAGGGCCAGGGTCAATGCGCCGAAAATCACATACATCAGGAGAAGACGTTTCATGGATTCACCTCATACATCTCGTTAAAGCCGTTTTATTCAATACGTAATGTCACAATGTCGTTCGCGCACACAGTGAGTGCCCCATCCACCGGTTCCAGTCGATCTTCCATGGGATTGCTCAGCCAGAGCTGTTTGTACCTGCCAAGGCCTTGCACGGTGGTCGTTGCGGGTTTGTCTGTCACATTGAACAGACGAACGATCAGTCCACGGCCGTCCCTGGCCGGTCGCAGCATGGACACCACCACACCCTCACCATGGACCGTCAGCGGCGGTTTGGATGTGGCCCGATTTGGATTGACACTCATGGCCATGAGGGGTTGATGCACGGATCGGGCCAGTGCCTGGGCCGCTTCCGGATTCAAGTCACCCTGGTGCGGACAGAGCACATAGGTGAAACTGACCCTGCCCTCCTGATCGGCCTTGTAGTTGGTCTCCCAGTGGTTGTTCATGACCCAGGAGTGGAAGGTCTGCGTGGGATTTAAGGTCTTGCGAAACAGGGCGCTATTGTACCCGACCCCGCCAAATATCATGGGGTCCCATTGAGCCATTGGGGCATCCAGTGTGATCCAGGTGACTCCATAGTCGGCATTGGACACATCCACCCATCGCTGCACGCAGAAGAAATTTCGGTTGGCACCGGGCAACTGATCTTTTTCCGGCTGAACTGTCGCAAAGGGCGTGTCGATCTTCATGATGCCGCCGGGGATGTTAAAGGGAAAGTCAAAAGACACACTCTCCGGGCGCCGCTCCTTGACTTTATCCACGATATTGGTCAGTGTCACGGACTCCGCCCCGTCCGCCAGACTGATGCGCCGGGTCAGGGACCGGGTACCGGGCGCACGACATTCGATGCATAATGTTCCGACCAGGGGCCCGGCGTCCTCTACGATGACTGTCACCTGACCTTCAAAACGGTGGTGGTTCTTGCCGGCATCACGCTCCAGGATGTAGAGATAGTCGTTGAGGCCGCTGCCCTGACTGGTATCCACCAGGTCTGCGTCGATGCCTGCGCAGGTCAGGGACCGGATCACACCGGTCTTGCGATCGATCGTCAGAGACACACGCCCGTTCTTCAAGGTGTACGCGCCGGCCTGGACCCGGCCTGTGGCATTGGCCCTGCCCGAGCGCACCACATAGCGCCGACTGCCGAATGCAGGTATGTCTTCGGCCCGGAAGGCCAGTTCACCGGAGGCCAGACGCTGTGACACGACCAGGCGTCCATTGGCCGTTTCCACGCGATCACCCGCTGTGGACTGTTGAGCGGTCAGACGCACCAGACCGGTCTGCACGCGGGCATGGGTGTTGATTACGTCAATCACCCCAGACGCGTCTTTCGCGACATCTGTCAGGACTTCACTGAAAATCGCGTCGGTCATGGCCTTGCCGTCCAGGGCGAACTTTTGTTTGTACTCGGCCTGCTGCACGGCAAAGGCATCATCCGGTGCAGAGATACTGTTCCAGGCGCCCCAGGTGTGTTCGTCGTACATGATGAGCTTTTCCCAGGCGGCATCCACGGCTTCGTGAAGGGGCAGGTCCGGTTTCAGGATGGACCAGAGAGCCTGAATCTGCACCAGGCGTTCGGCGGAGCGGCGATTGATCGAGGTATCGGCAGCCGTGCTGGCTGCGCCGTCTTCCCAGTACGGAGTAAAATCACCGCGTACCTCTGGCAGGCTGTCACCATGGGCCTGTTCAAAGGTCTTGAGAAAGGTGCTGTTGGTGGTGATGATCAGCTTGGGATAGGCCACGCGTTCATTCCAGTACTTGACCGCATCACTCAGGGTCGGGTCAGGCGGCCCATTGTCCGAGCCGATGGCGTAGCGCAGCATGAGCATGTCATAGGGATAGTTCTTTTGTTCAAGGTTATCCAGATAGCTGGTGACCTCGTCCATGTACTTGAGCAGTTGATTGTCCGCCAGACCGTGATACTGGGCCACGCCGCTCCGCAGGAACATACTGTACCCCTTGCCGCACATCCAGAACAGGACCTTCTCTTTGCCTGAGGGGGACACCCAGTAGAAGGGTTTGTCGGCCCACGCATAGGTGTGGCCGATCCGGTGGCCGCTGTTGGGCCCGACCGAAATGTAGGTCACGCCGTTCTGGGCCAATGCCGCCACCAGGCCCCAGGTGTAACCGGGCACGTCGGACTGCATGGCCGAGTCGATGGTCACACCGTACTGACGTTCATAGCGCTTGGCATCGGCCATGAGCTCGAACAGTTCTTCCTCGGAGTAGATCCCGGTCATGGCCTGCGCATACATCACGTCGAGGTGGATATCCTGTCTGCGCGTGGCTTCAATGAATCTCGTCTTCTCGTCGGGCGTGGCCGTGCGGAGAAATTCCTCTACCGCCCACATGCCTTCCGGATGCCACTTGAACCTGGCCTCAGGCGGATAGTCCTTGGAGGCCTCAATCAGGTCCATGGCCTCCTTGAGCTGACGCACCTGCAGGGCCAGCACATCGGGCTGGGGGTGCGTATACCCGATGTCCAGATGGGTCTGGTGCACCAGGTGGATCTCCCATTGACGATACGGCTGGATGGTCACGGACTGAGTGACGGGCTCTTCAGTCTGCGTCAGTGTCACGGTCGCCACAATCGGTTCAGGGGTATAGGCCATGGGCACCAGGAGGTCTGTGCTGGACAGGATCTGACCGTCGGGATTCACATCCTGTGACTGGATCTCATTCTGCCATGTCACCTTGATCTCGGCCGGCGCCATGAGATAGCCCCCGGTAAATTCCACCTGGAGCTTGCGGGCCACACCGTTCGGTGTCTTGAACCAGCCGGGCAGGGCGCGAACCGTCAGGCCTGTGATTTTTTGCACCTCGGAAATCGCACTGAATTCAATGGCATCGTACAGCAGCCATGAGCCCTGGGTCTGGATCACCACACGATTGCTGCCTGAGACCAAAACGCGGGCTGGCAATAAAAATGAATGGGACTGGGGACGCCCTTTTGCGGGATCTGTCAGGACCGCGTCACCGGGACCGGCCTGGGTCCGCAGGGTCTGCTTGTGAGGCTGACCATTGACCACCAGAGATATCTCCGGCGGGGCTGCACCCTGCGCGGACACCAGATGAATCGTCAATGCATACCAGGGGGCCATGTCACGGTCCAGATCAAACTGAATGGTATGGGCGTGTACTCTGTTCCCGGCCCAGGCATCCGCAATGGAGGGGTGGATAAAGGGCCAGTCAGTCCCGGGCACACTCTTGCCAATGTCAAAGACCACGGGTTCCCTAAACAGCTGCGCATACTGATCATAATGCCCGGCACCAGCAAACTCTCCGTAATCCTGATCCTGCACACCGATTCGCCAGAGCGTCTCACTTGCAGTAGTCAACGAACACAGAAGAGTCACAAGCAACAAGGTCCATTTCATTTTAATCATGTTGGTCCTCCGGCAAATGTCGATACCAGGTAAATGACAAGACAAGCATGGCCACTGCGGCCACTGCCAACCAGCCCACGGCCTTGGCATACCAGTGCCCGACCAGGTACATGGGAAACAGATACAGGCCGTGAATCCCGATCATGGCCACAACCACATTGAACAGGGTACGCCAGGGACTCTCTGACGACAACACGGATTCGGCTTCGGACAATCCCGCGATGTCACGCACTGGGCCCCAGAGCCCAAAGGGCCTGATCGATCGATAGAAGGCGACGAGTGTGGACTGTGTCACGGGCTGCGTGGCCAGCGACCCCACCACGCTGAGAACCAGCGACGCCAGACAAATCGAGGGGAAGACAATGAACGTTGAAAGCCCGCTCACCATCAACGGCAACAGGGACAGGGCCATACCGCCGAACGTACCCAGGGCGTAGCCCCAGCCGTTCATGCGCCACCAGTACCAGCGCAGGATATTGGGCAGAATCACGCCGGCACCCAGGGACATCATCAGGAAATCCCAGATCTGCGCAATGGAGTTGGCCTGCGTACCAATCAAAATCCCGAAAAACACAATCATCACCGTGGCCAGACGGCTGGCCAGAATCAGGTGCCTTTGCGAGGCCTCGGGCACCACGTACTTCTGCCAGAAGTCCCGGATCACAAACGAGGCGGCGCTGTTGACCGTGGAACTGAATGTGGACATAAAGGCGGCCAGCAGTCCGGCGATCACAATCCCGCGAATCCCCGTGGGCATGAATTCCAGAAGGACCACGGGCATGACCTGCTCGGGGTCAGTGACATTGGATATGGCCAGCAGCCCCAATAAAGCGATGCCGAGTGTCATGGCCCAGCGAATGATCAGGAAGAAACTCCACGCCGCGCCGAGCTTGGCCGCGTCACGGGGGCTGCGTGCGGACAGGAAGAATTGAAAGTCATACATCTGGGCAGGTCCGCCAGCATTGAGAAAGAGTCCCTTGATCACCCACAGAATCACGAGGGCTCCGAAGAATTCGAACCCGGCATTCTCAGTCCCGGCAAGTTCCGGGAGACGCCACGGTATCCTGAGACTGTCCCAACCGGCCGGCAGTTGGGCCAGCATGTCGGGGGTCAACCGATACCACGCCACACCCGCGATAAAGCAACCGCCGAGTGTCAGCACGGCCGTCTGAATGACATTGGTGACCACCACACTGTACAGACCGCCGGAAATCACATACAGGGTCGTGACACTGATCACCAGGACAGCCAGGCAGTCGGCCGGATGATTCGTCACCAGGGTCTGGAGCCAGGACCAGGGCACGTGGTTGGCCAGACTTTCGATCGGAATGTAGACTGAAGCAAATTTGCCGATACCTTGATAGGCGTATCCAATAAAACCGGTCAAGGTGATCACGGCCATGAGGGCATAGGCCGTCCGGGCCAGGCGTCCGCCGGGTCCGTCTCCGAAACGGGTCTCCATCCACTCGGCTGCGGTCACCACCCTGGATCGCCGCACCCACTTGCCCATGTACGCGAGAAAAAAGGCGCCCATCATGAAGCCCCACATCCAGTGGTGCCACATGGACTTCATGCCCAGGACAAACAGGATCGACACGATCCACATGGTGCCTGTGATGTCAAAGGTGGCCACAGAACCGCTCATGGCCAGGGCCAGCCAGTGCATGGAATTGCCGCCCAGAAAGTAGGCCTTGATATTCTGCGAAGCCCGTTTCTGATACCAGAATCCCAGGCCGATCACGATGACAAAGTACCCGCCAATGATCGCATAATCCAACGGACTCATGAATGCACCGCCTCGAACATGGCCAGGATATTCTCAGTCGGGACATTGGCCTGGATATTGTGCACCTGCTGAAAGACAAATCCTCCGTCCAGCGACAGGATCTCCACCTGGGCCTTCACGTGCTCCCGAACCTCCTGCGGCGTGCCAAAGGTCAACACGCGGTGGGTGTCACACCCACCGCCCCAGAATGTCATACGATCGCCATAGCGATCTTTAAGAATTCGCGACTCCATACCGCGGCAACTGATCTGCACGGGATTGATGGCCTCCATGCCGGCCTCGATCAGGTCGGTCAGAAACGGCTCGATGCTCCCGCAGCAGTGCAGCATGATCTTGACGTCTGCCAATGCCTTGACGCGCTGACACATCTTGAGGTGAAACGGCTTGTAGAATCGCCTGTACATCTGCGCAGAGATCAGCGGACCGTTTTGCCCGCCCAGATCGTCACCAAACAGGATCACATCAATCGAGTCACCCACAGCCTCCAGCCATTTCTCCAGTTTGGCCAGGTAAATGTCACACAGGGCCTGGGACAAACGCTCCACGGCCTCGGGATACAGGCCCATGGACGTGAGATAGTTGTCCATGCGATACATCATCTGTGGCGTTTCAAAAAGGTTACCGCCGAACAGGCCCACGATCGCACGGTCCGTGGACAGACGCAGCCTCTCGGCTCCGGTCTTGAGTTCAGCCAGTCCGGACTTATCCAGAGGCAGGTGGGCACCCGGTGCCGGTGTGGCCCAGACGGTCCTGCCAAGCTGGACCTCCAGATCCGAAAAATCATCGGCCTGGATGGGACGCTGTTCCAGAGGGAAATAAATCTGCTCAAAGTAGAGACACCCCTGCTTCTGCACACCCAGGGCAGTCCCGTCGTCTGCCAGCATGAACCAGTCCCGGCCTCGCTGTTCCAGATTGGCGTAGTGCGGCACCTTGCAGGGCGTGCCGTCCGGCAGGACCCAGTCCTTCCAGAAGTGATCGCCCTTCATGAAGCCCCGCCCCATCTCGATCACGTCAATGCCCAGGGCATCCAGCACGGGCATCTCCACAATGGCCAACTGCTGCACCATGTCATAGACATAGACATCCCCGCTGGAAATGCCCAGGGCCTTTTTCAGTTTGGCATAGGCCACCGCGGAAATGCCGGACGAACGATGCCCTCCAAAATCCACGGGCACGCGGTCCGGTGCCGTGTGGTTCAATGCACATACGACTCGTTCTCTTGATGTCATCATAAGGACTCACTCCACTTCACCGTTTATCAATGATTCGACAGCAACTGATCCATGACCCACGTGGTTCGCGCCGCGGTCTCGCCGGTACTGGGGCAGGCGCCCTGACCGTTGAGGGCGTTGACAATGGTCTGGATGAGAGGCTGCTGGATGTGGACTGGATTTTTCAGGGACAGAAACTGGGTGCCCGTGGCTGTGGTCAGTTCCACAGGGTCATTACCAAAGGTGGCGTAGGTGATTTTCCCCCCGGACCCGACGATCTCCGTACGATCCAGACGATCGTGGGTTGTGGCACACCACAGACCTGTGCCCGCAACACCGGATTGAAAGACAAAAGAGCTGGTGACCATATCTTCGGCCGGGTATAAACCGGCCTGATTAGAGGCGTCGCCCGTGACCGATTCAATGGGCCCCAGTGCAAAGTCCAGAAAATCAAGCATGTGCGAGGCCAGGTCCACGAAATGGCCCCCACCTGAAATCTCAGGACGAACTCGCCAGGGCAGGTTGTCGGGATCCAGTTCCTCCGGGCCAACCGGCTTGTACAAGACCATATTGACGCAGCGTACAACGCCTATGGCACCGGACTCAATGAGCGCTTTGATCTTGAGAAATCGGGGCAAGGCCCGCCTGTAATACGCCACAAAGAGGGGCACGTCGGCCTGGTCGCAGGCCTGGATCATGGCATGGCATTGACTGTGGTTCAAGG
>JAIPFM010000208.1 GCA_021736645.1 Phycisphaerae bacterium
TGGCGTTTGTGAGCCTGCTGCTGGCCGTGCCTGTGACACAATTGGCCATGGAACTGGCCCATGGTGACAGGCCGCAATGCCTCGATCTGTTCTCACGGATGCCGAGTCAGTCGAATCGAATGGCCTTTGCTTCGGACCTGCGCGGTCAATGTGGACCTGCAAAAATCATCAGGCCCTGGACACAGTGGCTTCGTTTTGTCACACTGGCTGAAACACCGGGAAAGACCCTGATGGGCAGGGACGGCTGGCTCTTTTATCAACCTTCATTGCAATATCTGGTGGAGACTCAATCAGCCTCAGAGCATCCCACCCAAGACGAGATCCTCCTGGCAGTGACTGACTTTCGTGACCAGTTGCAGGCCCAGGGCATTCATCTGCTTGTGATGATCGCACCGAACAAGGCCAGTATCTATCCGGACAAACTCAATCCAGGCACCATGACCGGCTCAATCAATCCCCGCACACTGGACCTCATGGCCAGACTGCAGCAGGCTGACATCGAACTGGTGGATCTCTTCTCGATCTTCCAGGAGGCACGTCGTACTGCCACGTCCGGAGCTGGCGACTATTACCTGGCCCAGGACAGTCACTGGTCACCCGCAGGCATGGACCTGGCAGCCAGGACCGTGGCCGACCGGCTTGGCGGCATACTAGGCTGGGTCAAAAAACAGGACCCTACCTACAAACTCAAGCCCACACCTGTCACGCGCCACGGTGACATCATTGCCATGATGCAGGTCCCACAAATCCAGAGGTCTTTTGAACCCGAGTCCTTGGCCTGTACTCAAATCGCTGAGGCCGATACCCAGGCCCTGTATCACGATGATCCCAATTCCCCGGTGCTCGTCATGGGTGACAGCTTCCTGAGGATTTACAGTCGAGACGAGCCCGGCTCTGCCGGTTTTGTGGAGCATCTCGCCTATCATATGGGTCGCCCCCTGACCTCTTTGGTCAATGACGGCGGGGCGTCGACACTGGTTCGTCAGCAGCTCGCCAGCAGACCCCAATGGCTGGCCTACAAGACGGTCGTGATCTGGGAGTTCGTGGAACGGGACATTCGCTTCGGCACCGAGGGCTGGCAGGTCGTACCCCTGCCGAAACTCAACTAGAGCTTGTCAAATGTGATCTCTCCCACGGGTGTCTCTTCTGTCTGTAGCTTGAGGCGCAAGACGCAGTTTTCCGAATTCGGCGGCAGTGACTCGAGTGTCCACAGGTTCCAGTATTTTCGAGGGGACCCATCCTGACCACCAGCCCCACAGCGTAAAGGAAATACTGTGCCATGTTCATCCACAAGCTCTGCGTCCAGGTGTGCGCCAGGATCGTTCGGAAGAGGGAAATCATACTTGACAAAGAAGGTTCTGCCACCGGGTTTACCATAGACCCCTCGCGAAAGTGTCTCGACAGGTGCACCCAGTTGCCTGAGTTTGTCCCTGGCCTGTCCCTCCAACTGGTTTCCAAAGTAGATCGTGGTGCTGTCTTCAGCGACTTTGGCAGAGAAGACATGGAGTCTGCTGTCAATAATCGTCACCCTGGGTTCGGCTGTTGTGTTTGGCGATGGGATAAACATCCAGATCAGCCCAAAGAGGATAGCACAGCCTGCGATCCATAGAGCCGTGCGCTTAATCCACGGGCGTGGCGTGCTCGCCGTGCGGCCCTCAGACATGTCTTCATGATCAAATGTCCTATTGATTTGTGGCATGCTCAATCCTCTCTACTCTAACATCTACCTGGAAACTTCCAGTACCACTGACAATAAGAAGTGTCATTCCTCAATACAGCCCAAGTATATAGCCCGGAACAGGACCGTTCAAGGGAAGAAAAGTCAGTAAAGTATCAGGCATGCCAAAGGGTTCGTGGTTGAGTGATTCCAGTTCAGTCGTTAAAATGGCCAACTGGATTCTATAGACACCTCTGATTAGGAGTACCCGACATGCGCATGAAAACAGGGATTCATACAAAATTTCTTGTTTTGGTTTTGGGATTGGTTATGGCTTCCGGGGCACCTGCCCAGGTGGTCTGGCTTGAGGGGGAATCGCCTGACGTGTGCAATATTCCTTTTAAGCCGGCCGGTGCGGAAACCTCGGAGTTTCTGTCGGGCAGTAAATGGCTCCTGCTCTCGATTGCAGAGAATGAGGTGGCCAAGGCTGTACCGGATGGAGGCGTTCGCGTTACCTACGAGTTTGATCTGCCAAAGGCTGGGCCGCAGGATGTATGGTTACGCCTGGGGTTTGAATTTGTCAGGAGCCCATTTGACTGGCGCGTGGATCAAGGTCCCTGGCACACAGTGACGCCGGACGAGTTGACCACGGATCTGATGCGTGTGGGGTTCTGGACCGAGGTGGCGTGGCTCCAACTGGGGACCCAGGAACTGGCGTCAGGCCGCCACGGCATGGAATTTAAACTGACACCGGCCAAGGACGACCAGGGCAAGACCCAGCGCATCCTGTTTGCTGCGGATGTGATTTGTGTGGCACAGGCAGGTACGTTTCAGCCTCATGCAGGAAACAGGCCCGGTGCAGCGTGGCAGACGGCCAGGGATCGAGCTGCGGCTGCGCAGGTCTTTGACGTGACATCAGTCGAGCCCGGGCAGCGCAGTGAGGTGTCTCTGGCGGGTCTCTGGGAGGTGTGCCGTTACGACGAACAGAGGCCCGGTGCCGTGGATCTGCCAATCCATGACCTGCCTGTGTCACCTGTATGGTCCGGCATTGACATACCCTCGGACAAGAACGTGTCCAGACCGGACCTGATGTTTGCGCATCGGTTGTGGTTTCGCGCCCGCGTCAAGGTGCCTGCCTCCATGACAGGACGGGCCTTTTCCATTGATTTTCCCAGCAACAATCTCAACACGACCGTGGTGGTCAATGGCGTGCTCTGCGGATTTGAAAAGAGTCCGTTTGTCAGATTCCAGGTGGATGTCACGCCGGGCATCCGGGCCGGGCAGGTCAATGAGATCTGGGTGGGTATTCGCGATGCCTGGTATGGACGGTCCGCAGATCCCAATCGTCCCTTGAAACTGCGCAAGACCTTCAATTATCCCATTGAGCTGTTCCACCAGGGATTCCAGGACATGGACTATCCTGTGTGGAACTGTCCTCAGTCCGGGCTGCTCAGTACGCCGACACTGATCGCAGCGGGCGGACCGGTCTATGCCTCGGATGTATTTGTAAAGCCTCGTTGGGATCTCAAGCAGTTGCAGGCCGAGGTGACCGTATCCAATACCGGCGATCGATCTGTGTCCGGCGTTATCCGGTGGCAGGCCGTGAATCCTGAGACGGGACGTGCTGAAAAATCATTCACGGGACATCCGTTCGAGGTGGATGCAGGTCAGTCCAGGGTCGTGGATCTGGCAGATGCCTGGTCCCATCCCAGGTTGTGGTGGCCGGACACACCCAATCTCTATGATCTGCGCACCCAGGTCGAGATCAATGGCCGTGTCACGGACGTAAGGGACACGCGATTCGGTTTTCGCCAGTGGAAGATTGCGGGCACCCAGTTCACGCTCAATGGCGTGGTGTGGCACATGTGGGCCGATCTCATAGGCTCAAAGAGTACGCCCGAGCAGTGGCTTGAAGCCTACAGGGAAACCGGTCAGCGCACCATGCGACTCAGTACAGCCGGTCAGGCAGGGCAGGAGTCCCGCTGGATGGGCATGGAACCGCACAAGGCCCTGGAATTCTTTGATGAACAGGGTGTGGTGGTGCGCCGCAATACCACGCTCGACGGCGAAGTCATCGGGTATCACTTCAGTGAGGGCGATCCTGAAACGCGCAAGCAGCAGGGCGGGTCCGAACTCAAACTGGCCCTGATGAAGCACTGGCGTGACCAGTGTGTGGCCCAGGTCCTGGGCGAACGCAACCACCCCAGCATCCAGATCTGGACACTGGAAAATGAATTTGCCTACATCAACCTCATTAATTTACTGGGCAATTCCAAGAACATGGATTTGTATGAGGCCGAGATCAGCAAGACCCACGATGCCGTCATGGCCGTGGATCCCACGCGATCGGCCATGATCGACGGCGGCGGTGCCCTGAAAGACAATTCGCTCGTTGTGCACGGGGATCACTACCTGGCCACACTGGACCTGCGTTATCCTGACCTGGCGTATGAGCCGTTCGTGGAAGGCGGTGGACGCGGACGCTGGATCTGGGACCAGACCCGGCCCCGCTTTGCAGGGGAAGACTTCTTTGCCACGGGCATCAATCCTGCCGACTATGCCCTGTGGGGCGGCGAGGTTGCGTTCCAGGGCAAGGCAGCCACGCGGGATGCCATAGCCCGGGTCTATCGCATGCTCAACGAGGGCTACAGATGGGGCGGATACTATGCAGCCTGGCACTTCTGGGTGGGCACGGACGGTGCGCCGGACCAGTGGGGCGCCAATGCTGCGCGGGCTGCGTTTGTGCGGGAATGGAACTGGACATTCGGTTCCGGTCAATCTGTCACGCGGACCTTCGGCCTGTTCAATGATACGCAGTACACAGAGCCTCTTGTCTTTACGCGCAGCCTCGTGATCCAGGGTCGGACCTGCTATACAAAGACCACAGTCCACAAGGTGACACCGGGTCAGTCGGAGAAGTTCGAAGAACGGATTCCCATGCCCACAGTGACATCACGTGAAGAAGGGACACTCGAATTGATCCTCAAGGTCGGCACACGCGAGCTCTACCGTGACATCAAGGCCGTGTCCGTGTTACCTGCACCAAAGGCCGCGGTACGAGATCATGTGGCCGTGTACGATCCTTCAGGCCGGGCCATGGCCTTTTTGAAAACGGCCGGCGTGACCTGTGTGCCTGTGGACTCGCTGACGAATCTGCCGTCCGTCATCAAGGTCCTGGTGGTCGGCTCGGATGCCATCATCCGTGCGGACAGCACCAGTACGGCCTTGGCCGTATACGCTGCACAGGGCCATGCCGTCGTTGTGCTGGATCAGTCCGAGCCGTTGAAATATCAGGCCGTACCGGCAGAACTCGGGCTTGCGCCCGTGACACGCAAAAACGATTTCGGCACGGAGGTACCCACAGCGTGCGGCATGACTGCCTTTGTGGAGGACACCTCGCATCCTGCGTTGGCTGGACTCCGGGACAAGGACTTCTTTACCTGGGGACCGGGACAGCCTGTGTATCGCCACGTGTATACCAAGCCCACGCGCGGGGCCAAGAGTCTGGTGCAGACCGGTCCGCGACTGGCGTATTCCGCTCTGGTGGAGGTGCCTGTGGGCCAGGGCGTGATGTATCTCAGTCAGTTGGCCGTGGAAGACGAGCTCGGCTCCAATCCCGTGGCAGGACAGGTCCTGCTGAATCTCATTGAGTGTGGTGTGGCCTACAAACTCGAATATGCGCCTGTCACGGCCTGCCTCCAGGATGCGCCGCTGACTCACGTCATGGAGGCCGTAGGCCTGCAATATTCAACGGTTTCAGACGTACTCGATACGATTGACAATCCAAAGGCGAAGATCGCCATGGTATCTGCCACGCCTGCCAATTTGAAGACACTGCTCCAGCACCTGGATCAGGTCAAGGCCTTCTGGCAGCGGGGCGGGACACTCATGCTGCTGGGTCTCACACCGGACGGTCTGGCAGACTACAATAAAATCGTGGGTGTGACCCATGCCATACGTCCCTTCAAGCGGGAGCGCGTCACCTTCCCGGTCAAGCGTCATCCCCTGATGGCCGGACTGACCGTGGGGGACATCGTGATGCTGTCCGGTGAGCGGATCTTCGGCTGGACTGCAGACGAATATGTGTCGTCCGACGTGTTCAGCTATGTGGTGGACCTGGACGACATCGCGCCCTTTGCCAGGAGTGACTTCGGCAATTACGCCAACATGGTCAACGGCTTTGTGGGCTCGGACGGCTGGCCTCTCATCATTGATTTTGAATATCCCAAGGACGGGTCACCGTATGAGATCCGCATGGATCTACCCGACGAACAGACCCTCACGGAACTCACTTTTGATCCGTCTGTAAATTACAATCCCACCACACGCATCGGCCTGCTTTTTGACGGCCAGGACCCTGTGGAATACACACTGGAACCCACAGGCGATCCCCAGACCTTTGCCATTGAACCGCCGAGAAGGGCCAGGCAGGTCACGCTCCAGTTGAAGGCGTGGCTCAAGGACCCGGCCAAGCGTCCCATCATCGGCATCGACAACATCTATCTGAAGGTTGCCAGGCCGACACCCTGGACTGACACCGTGCGTCCCATGCTCAATGTGGGCGGCCTGGTGCACTACGCCAAAGAGTCGGGGGAATCGGGGGGCCAAGGTGGTGTCGTCCTCGTGAATCTCAAGTTCCAGGAAAACGAGCCTGTGCCCATCAACCAGATCAAGAAACGCACGATCCTCTCGGCCTTGCTGCGCAATCTCAAGGCCCCGTTTTCCGGGTCACGCACCGTGATTGCCGGTGCGGATCTTGAGTACACGCCCTTTGATATCCACACACGGGCCACGACCTACAAGGATGAGCGGGGCTGGTTTGGCAACAAGAACCGTACCTTCAAGTCACTGCCTTCGGGCGAGCAGCGGTTCAGCGGTGTGCCTTATTCGATCTACGACATGCCCACGTCTCCGGTCCCCCAGGTACTCATGCTTGCGGGGACCGGCCTGTCCGGCAACCTGCCGGATCAGATTGCGGATATTCCGATTTATGCCAAGGTCGATGCCCTGTTCTTTTTGCACACGGCCCGCATTGACCGGCCCATGAATGACCGGGACAGGCGTGACAACAAGCGGTTTGAGTTGTTCAAATATGTGGTGCATTATGAAGACAGCCAGAGTGTGGATGTGCCCGTGGTGCTGGGCGACGATATCGATCATTATGTACAGCGCGACCCCGAGTCCCTGCCCCATGCGAGCCTGGCCTGGACCCGTGTGTATGACAATGGCGATGAGCACGCTGCCGTCTATGCCATGCAGTGGAACAACCCGAGGCCGGACAGCGCAATTCAATCGGTGGACATGGTCTACGGCCAGGACCGGGACCGGGGCGTGCCCGTCCTGATCGCGATCACCGGGGCCGCTGCACGCTGACGGCTGATGCGCGGCCTTCCTGTACAGGATGCGGGCGCGCGACTGTCAGTTCATTCCGGGTTGAATCGGTTCTGACGAGTCCAATGGAATTTCTGGCAGTCACCTTGACATCATAGATGCCTGCGGGCAGACCGGCCATGTGAGATCCAGGCAGCTTCCAGGTGCCATCGAGGTTGTCAATGCCTGTGTAAGCTTCTCCGGCAATTTCCACGACCAGACTTTCTGTGACACTGCCCAGGGTTCCCGTGAGATCGGCAGCCTGTCCTTGGAGGGTGAGTTCATTCACGGTTACATCCGGAGGCAGCCGGTCAAATTTGAACTGGCCCAATTCGTACCCAATTTTGAACTGCCGCGATTCCAGGACCTGTCTGACCCTGGGGATCAGGCGCGCGGCGTTCCAGTAATAGATGTGATTCAGCACTGAATCCGGAAGATTGAAGCCTTCTAATTTCGGACCGCCGTGCAGGCCGTTGGTGACCTGACTGGTTTCGAGGACTTTGCGTTCATTCAAGAATCCGCTGGCACCGCCCCCAGCTGCAAACACATCGGAACCGAAGAGGATGCGGTCCCTGTATTTTATGTAAAACTCCCTGGCTTTGCTGACCGTATAATTGGCGGGCTGTCGAGTATTGTGCGTAAAGGCCAGGTCGACAAAGACATTGGGACAGGCATCAAAAATTTCGCCCAGTTTGTCCAGGCCCGGGTCGTTTGTCATCATGAAAAGTCCATGCGCAAAGATCACAGTGGTTTGCGTATGTGCCTTGAAAATCTCAATCGCATCGTCTTCAAACTTGGGGAAGGCCTCGCTATTTCCATTTATATCCCCGGGGTCACCTGCGTGGTAGCCCACCAGCGGCATGCCCTGTCGCCCGGCTTCATCGAGCTGTTTGTGGATCAGGGGAATGTCGCTGGATAGAATGGCACCGTGGGGCCACAATTTGAGGCCCACAAAGCCCTGGCTTTTAAAGGTGGCAATGTCATCCACACCCCACCAGATGCCGTCTCTGGGTATCAGAAAGGCGCCTGGCACAAACAGGATTCTGTCATTCAACTGTTCCTTCACATACAGCATATCGTTACCCGGTATCTGCCTTACACTGGCCGGGCTGGCGTTGTTTCCATCGTTGTCCTTGACCCAAAACAGACCCGCCAGAGAGATGCTGATGGTGCCGCCCCATTGGTCCATGTCATCAACGGCCTTGGCATACTGGACTTTGGCATCCATGTGGGTGTGCATGTCCACACAGGGCATGGCAGAGGGCGCGTAGACCACCTGCGGGTCAGCCGGTACTGAGATCGTCAATGTCATGAGCAGGCATATCGCCGTACTGATCGTCCATCTTTGATTCATAGGTCATCTCCTGGTTCTTTAGCAACAACACCTGTCTTTTCATCAACATCCTCTGCAGATCCTCTTGGCTTCCTCTTCCTCTCTTGAGCCAAGGATAACTCTCCACCGCCTTGATGGCAAGCCTGACCTTCGGGCATGGATTATTACTTGTGCTAAGTGTTGACAAAATGACATCAGTTTGTTAATCTTTACCTATGGATGTCAGAGGTAAGATCATCATTGAACTGTTCATGGCCAAGCACAGAGATTCAGTGAAGCCTCTAAGTCGATGGATAGCCATCACAGAAAATGCCCAATGGGGCAACTTTGCCCAGGTTCGCGACACCTTCAGGAGTGCTGATCTCTTCAAAAAAGAGGATATCGCATATGTCATTTTTAATATCAGGGGCAACAAGTATCGCCTTGTCACAGAAATTGACTATGACGGAACTTTGGTCGTGGTGGAGATCGTCATGACACACGCGGAGTATAGCAAAGACAAGTGGAAGGGTAGATTATGACAACGCAGATGAAAGAAACCACTCCGAGAATCCCGGATACATGGTTCGAGTTGATAGAAAAGATATACGACCTTCGTCCAGTCAAAACCAAAAAAGCCTATCACCAGGCCATGCAGGCATTGCGTGCCATGATGCGTCTTCAACCGCGAAACAAGGATCAAAGTGACTACCTCAAAAGCTTGTCTGTCCTGATCGGAGAGTATGAGAGCAAGGCTTGTCAGATAGAGATATCATCTGATCCTGTTGAAAACCTCAAGTTTCTGCTCAAAGAAAACAACCTGACCGCCTCTGACCTGGGGCGTATGCTTGGTGATAGATCCCTGGGGTCGCGGCTGTTAAGCGGCGGACGATCACTTAGTAAAAATCACATCAGGGTGCTGAGTGAACGGTTCAGGGTATCGCCTGCACTGTTTATTTGACATTGCCGCATACGATCATAGAGGGCACTGAGCACACAGCCCGGCCTTCGGCCGGAACGAGACAAATCATCTCTCACGGAGCTCGCAGAGAACGCAGAGAAAAACTGACTATTTGAAAATCTCAGCGCCCTCAGCGTGCTCGGCGAGAGACTATCTAACCTACACATTCAAAAGATGATACAAATCCAGACACTGCATTA
>JAIPFM010000209.1 GCA_021736645.1 Phycisphaerae bacterium
AAGTTCTAAGTTCTGGTTTCTGGGTTTCTGACGTCATGGTATCGGGGAAATTGGTGCTGTGCAATTTAAATAAAACGTGATACCATACCGACTCATTGGACAAACTAATAGAGAAGGTGTCATGATTGACGGATTTGATTATTATAAGTTGAATAACGGCATGGTGTTACTGGGTGAGCCCATGGACGCTGTGGAATCTGTGGCTTTCAGTTTTATGGTGCCTGCAGGCGCAGTGATCCTGCCGGAGGGGTGCTGTGGTGCATCCAGTGTGATTTCGGATTGGGTGTTCCGCGGCGCAGGCCAGCATGACAGCCGGTCGTTGAGCGAGGCCCTGGATGGATTGGGCCTGCATCGCATGGGCGGTCCGGGCCATGTGTTTTTGACCCTTGGCGGTGTGTTGGAGGCGGGCCATCTGTCTGAGGCGGTGTCTTTGTTTTCTGAGATCATTCAGCATCCTCGGTTGGAGGATGAACAGTTCGAGCCTGCCAGGCAGCTGGTTGTGGACGAGGTGCTGGGCCTGGATGATGACCCCAGGCACAAGGTGATGATCTCGCTTCGGGAGCAATTCTTTCCCAGTCCATGGGGGGTGAGCACGCTGGGGCATCTCAAAGATCTTGAATCGTTGACCGCAGCTGCAACCCGTGATCTGGTCACCCGGAACTTTGATCCCTGCCGAAGCATTTTTTCGGTGGCAGGAAAGTATGATTTTTCAGCCGTGTGTGCTCAGCTTGAATCGTTGTTTGGGGCGGCTTCTGCCACAGAACCCACGGCCATTGTGGCAGGACCGCGGGGTGAGCCGTATGTGCACATGCCCAATGACGGCGCTCAGGTCCATATTGGTTTGATGACGGACACGGTGACCTGTTCAGATCCGGATTATTATAATGCCAGGCTGGCAGTGTCCGTGCTGTCCGGCGGTATGAGTTCCAGGTTGTTCACTGAGGTTCGGGAGAAACGCGGTTTGTGCTACGCCATTGGCGCCCGATATCATGGTCTCAAGGACTATGCCGGGATTTTGTGTTATGCCGGCACCACACCGGACAAGGCCCAGGAGACGGTCGACGTGATCATTGAGCAGTTCAATCTTCTGCACGAGGGAGTGACAAAAGAGGAACTGGATCGCGCCAAGGTGGGACTGAAATCGTCGCTCATCATGCAGAGCGAATCCTCCAGCAGTCGCGCAGGTGCGATTGGCGGGGACTTCTACAAACTGGGGCGTATCCGGAGTCTGGATGAGGTCAAGGCCTGTATTGATGGGGTGACCTTGGAGTCCTTACAGGCCTTCTTGTGTCAGCGCACTTCATGGGACTTTACAGGGGCCACGATCGGTCCCAAATCCATCACTATTAAATCATGAAATAATGTTGAAATGAGTCTTGATTGTGAAATTTAAAGAGAAAATCTTGGGCAACGGATTGCAGTTGATTGGCGAGGTGAACGAGCACGCCAAAACAGCAGCCGTCGGTTTTTTTGTCAATACCGGATCAAGGGATGAAACCCCCGAGGTGAGTGGGGTCTCTCACTTTCTGGAACACATGCTGTTCAAGGGCACGGATCAGATGGATGCGTTTCAGGTGAATGCGGCATTTGACGCAACCGGGGCCCAGTTCAATGCGTTTACCAGTGAAGAATGTACGGTGTATTATGCCTCGGTCTTGCCGGAGTATCTGCCGGAGGTGACGCGCCTGTGGATCGAGCTGATGCGTCCGAGTCTGCGTGATGAGGATTTTGACCTGGAAAAGAATGTGATCAAGGAAGAGATCGCCATGTACCAGGACATGCCCAATTTCGAGGTGCTGGACCGGTGTCGCACGCTGCATTTTGAGTCGCACCCCTGCGGCAACAGTGTGCTGGGCACGGTGGACAGCATTGATGCCCTGACGAGCCAGCAGATGCGTGACTATTTCAATCTTCGGTATGCCCCCAACAACATGACCCTGGTGTGGGCCGGCCATTTTGACTGGGATGCCATGGTGTCCCTGGCTGAGCAGCATTGCAGTGCGTGGCAGGCTCAGGCCGTGTCCAGGTCATTGAGCCATTGCCCTGGCAGTTTCAAGACAGACCGCCTGGTCCAGCCCAAGCTCGTGCGGGAGCATATCTCCCTGATGAGCCATGGCGTCTCTTTTCAGGATGAACGACGTCACGCAGCCAAGCTCATGACCGTGATTTTGGGCGACGACACCTGCTCCCGGTATTACTGGGCCCTGGTGGACAAGGCCCTGGCAGAGTCTGCGTCCATGTCCATTGACATTATGGACGGTACCGGCGTGCTGTACAGCTACCTGAAGTGCAGTCCGGACCGATCCACTCAGGTGTTGGAGGTGGTGAGATTGTTGCTCACAGAGGCCCGGGAACAGGGCGTGACTGAAGACGAGCTCCGCATTGCCAAGAATAAGAAACTCAGCGCCCTGGTCATTCGAAATGAATTGCCCATGGGGCGGTTGATTGATTTGGGTGTGAATTGGATGTATCTGCAGCAATATCGTTTGGTTCAGCAAGAGATTGAAGCCATTAAGGCCGTGACTGTACAGGATATCAAGGTTTTGATGGACGAGATTGATCCGTCACGCTTTACCCTGTACTCAATCGGCCCATAAAAAGTGAGTTGGTGATTTGGAGACTGGGCAATGGAGAACCCAAAACCACGGAGTGAACAAGGCAACACCATGCCGCGACTCGGATTTCATGAAATCGTGCCGGGTCATGACCATGGTATACCCCAGGATCAGACCCAGGATATTCAAATCCCGGAATTTGACTTGAGTCGGCATCTGATGGCCGATCAGCGGCTGGAGGCCACGGCACGCAGGCAGGGGCCCGGGCAGAAACGTGACTCCGTGCCGGACAGAGGGCCGGTCGAGTGTGTGGATTCGTTGCCTCAGGAGGCTGCAAACGGTGTGTCTGCAGCCGTCGAGGACCGTGTTTCAGCGTACCGTCATCCCGTGATTCAGCGGCATGCCATTGTAGAAGACATTGTGCGACGTGATATTCAACGGCTTTGCATGGGGCAAAAAAACGCTTCATAATCCGGATTCTTCTCTGGGCATTAAAGTGTCATCCTTGGCATGTCTTGGGATTACATTTGAATTGCCGTGCGCACTGGTGTTATAATGCCCTGCTCGATTAACTGATACTAAAGAGGTGTTCGCTTGATAGGTATTACGCTCCTTGAGACACGAAGCCTGGTGAAGAAGTACTCAGGCCGTACTGTAGTGGATGGGGTCTCTGTGACCATTGATCAGCGTAGTATTGTGGGCCTGCTCGGCAGAAACGGAGCAGGCAAGACCACGAGTTTTCGCATGATCATGGGCATGATCACGCCGGACCGGGGTCAGGTTCTGTTTGAAGGTCGGGACATCACACGCATGGCCATGTACAAACGTGCCAGACACGGTATCGGGTATCTGTCCCAGGAACCGAGTATTTTTCAGCGTCTCTCCGTGCGTGACAATCTCATGGCCATCCTGGAGACCATGTCCCTGAGCCGTGCTGAACGGGACCGCCGGGCTGATATGCTCATCGCGCGGTTTTCCCTGGAAGAAGTGGCCAAGAGTCACGGACGCTTCCTGTCCGGCGGTGAACGACGCAAGCTCGAGATCGCCCGTGCCATGGTGACGGACCCGTCACTCATCCTGCTGGACGAGCCCTTCAGCGGGGTGGACCCCATTGCCGTAGAAGAACTGCAGGAGGAAATCCGTAGGCTGGCAGCCAGCGGCGTGAGTATCCTGATCACGGACCATAATGTTCGCCGTACCCTGGAGGTCGTGGACAAGGCCTATATCATGGACCACGGGCAGGTCCTGGCCGAAGGCCCGCCTGCCGCCATCATTCGGGATGATGTCGTGCGCGAGCACTATCTGGGCAACACCTTTGAAGGCGACGAATTTGACTAAGACCAAGGTGACACCATGATTGATCTGGAGACCGTCAGACTAACCTATTACCCGGCAAAGATCCTGACCCTCAAGGCCCAGGAGGTGGAGGTCTTTGATGACAACCTGCGTGAGTTTGTGGACAGGATGTTCGACATGATGGTCGAACACAATGGCATCGGACTGGCGGCTCCCCAGGCCAATGTGTCGCTGCGTTTGTTCATGGTGTCCCTGGATGGCACGCGCGAAAACACTACCGTGTTTATCAATCCCAAACTGGATCTGTCCGGTCCCATGGAATGCAATGAAGAGGGGTGCCTGTCGTTTCCCAGTATGTACACCAAGGTCAGACGATACCGCGATTGCATCGTGACTGCCCAGGATGTCCACGGCAAGACCTTTTCAGGCAAGGCAGAAGCGGGCCTGTACAGCCGGTGCGTCCAGCACGAGTATGACCATATTGAGGGCATTACCCTGGCCAATCGCATGGGCCAGGCCGCTCGCATCATGAATCGCAGGCTACTCAAAAAACTCGAAGAACAACATACATTATGAAAATCACGTTTCTAGGCAGCGGTGCATTCGGGCTTCCATGTCTCAAAGCCATTATGCAATCCAGGCATGAGCTCGTGCTGGTGGTGTCACAACCGCCGCAGGGTGCAGGTCGCGGGCGTCAGCTCACACCCACCCCGGTGTCGCAGTGGGCTGCGTCTCAGGGCATCCCCTGCCTGGAAACGGACAATGTCAACACCCCCGAGGCCCTGACCCTGATTGCAGCCAGCGCACCGGACATCCTGGTGGTCATTGCCTTTGGCCAGAAGATCGGTCAGGCACTCATTGAATGCGCACCGCATCAGGCCATCAATGTGCACGGCTCTGTGCTGCCAGCACTGCGGGGTGCAGCACCCATAAACTGGGCCATTCTCAAGGGCCATACCCATTCCGGCGTGAGCGTGATTACACTGGCGGATCGCATGGATGCCGGCGAAGTCCTGGCCACCGAAACCACGCCCATTGGCGACCAGGAAACCGCAGGCCAGTTGCATGATCGCCTGGCCGAAGTGTCTGCGCCGGTGCTCATGGACACGCTGGATCAAATTGAACGCGGCACAGTCACCTTGACGCCTCAGGACCATGATCAGGCCACGTTTGCTGCCAAGCTCAAAAAGTCTGACGGCTATCTGGATTTCTCCCGGCCTGCGTCTGAGGTCAACCGGAAGATTCGGGGCCTGAATCCCTGGCCCGGTGCGCAGGCTGATTACACGGGGCAGGACACAGAAAAATCGGTTCGCGTGACTGTGGGCTTTGCTGAGGTCATGGATAAATCCAATCCGGATCATCTGCCGCCCGGCACACTGGACCAGGATCTGGACGTGGTGTGCGGCACACAGGCTCTGCGCATCCACACCATCAAACCTGCAGGCAAGCCGCTCATGGCATTCAAGGCCTTTGTCAATGGCCGGCATTGTCGGCCCGGTGACGTATTGAGCACACCCGGCCCCAGAGGATAATCCCATGACCCTGTCAGGCAGAGAAGCCGCCAGTCAGGTCTTGCGATTGGCCAATCCCGCCAAGAGTCCGATTGCGCCCCTCCTGGACAAAACGCTGGCTCAGACACTGCAAAAGGCCCAGTGCAAAGACCTGGTCCTGGGGACACTGCGTCACCGGGAACTCATTGACCTGATCATCCAGGCATTTGCCCACTGTCCGGTCAAGCGCATCTCGCACCCGGTGCTGGCCATTCTCAGACCGGCCGTGTATGAACTTGTGTACTGTCCGATCACGCCTGTGTATGCCCTGGTCCATGAAGCCGTGGCCCTGGCACGCACGCGCACAGGACGCAAGCAGAGTGGATTTGTCAATGCTGTGCTGCGTTCCATTGATCGCCATATCGAGGTCCGACACACAGACATCACGGTGGCAAACCTCAGGGCCGCGGTGCCCGTGGATGAGAGAGTCGGCTGCCTGTTCAACCAGGACTTTCTGCCGGACCCGGTCAAGGAACCTGTGGCCTATGTGAGTCAGACCTATGGTCTGCCTGCCTGGTTGATCAAGTCGTGGCATAAGACCTATGGCCCGGCCCGGACAAAGTCCCTGGCCCAGGCCTCCAATCGCAAACCCGGCATCTACCTGCGTGCCAATCCCCTCAAGATCAGTGTTCGAGACCTGGCATTGGCCCTGCAGGACCAGGACCTTGAGGCCGAATGTCACGAGGGCCTGGTGCGTGTCCAGGGGGTGGGGGACATTACCCAATTGCCGGGCTTTGATCTGGGTTGGTTTGCGGTGCAGGACATGGCCGCCTATCACGTGGTCAGCACGCTCAATCCCCAACCCGGCTGGCACATCCTGGACCTGTGCGCTGCCCCGGGCACCAAGACCACCCACCTGGCTGAGTACACAAAGCATGGGGCCAGGATCGTGGCCACGGACATGCAGCCGGATCGCCTGGTCAGACTCCGGGAAAACATCGACCGACTCGGCCACACCAGCATCGAGATCATCCAGTACAGCGACGTGGGGACCCACGTGCGGGATCACGGTCCCTTTGATGCCATACTCCTGGATGTCCCATGCTCCAACACGGGCGTGATCGCCAAACGCACTGAACTTCGATACCGGCTCGGGCCCAGAGACATTGAAGCCCTGGCCGTGATCCAGAAAGATCTGCTCTGCGGCTGCCTGGATTGGCTCTCAGCCCAGGGCACATTGTGCTACAGCACCTGCAGCATAGAACCCCAGGAAAACCAGATCCAGATCAAGGCCTTTCTCGCCAGTCACCCTGAATTCACCTTAAAGCACCAGCGCACCACCTTGCCCACAGCCCAGCATCCAGACCACGACGGCAGTTATGTGGCGGTCATGCAGAACCGAAAAGGGAAAACCAGTTCTAGTTCTTGATCAAAAAAAGGCGGCCTGAGAGTGCATCCCCGGCCGCCTTTTAAAAACAAAGCATGACGGTGGTCTACCTGTCACCCGCCAGATAGCGAATTTCGCCTTCGGACAGCACACGGTTATAGATACGGAACTCATCTATAGAACCGCTGTACAGGGGGTCTGCAGTGTACTGAGACTTGCCCAGCCAGTTCTGAGTGGTGACACCCATATCAGCAGGCACGGAATCCGTGACCCCCTGGCCCACCACAGATCCGTCCATGTACAGAGTCATTTGCATGCTGGTGCTGTCAATCACACCTGCCAGGTGGTGCCAGCCCGTGGGCAATGGCATGGCCGCAGGCACCAGATTGGTTCCTGCATTGGGGCCGTTCATCTCAAACAGCAATGCCCCATCGCCGCCGCGTGACGGACTCATGAACACGTATTGAGTCGTGCCTGAGCCAAAATCAAAGATGCGCTGCCAGGCACCGCCCTGACCCGTGAAATTCGTCCACAGGGCAAAGGTGCAGTCTGTTAATGTGTTCATGAGCGGACCCACAGGCACATCCACAAAGTCATCGTTACCATTCAAGGTCACTGCAGATCCATTGCCTGCCAGGCCGTTTTCAAACTGGGGCGTCCCCATGGGTGTACCAGTGAGGCCGTGGCCGCTGGCATCGGTATAGTCATTTTCAAAGCTGTACTGAGCGACCAGTCCTGTGGTGCCTGGGTCTACCGTGGCCGGAACTTCAGGCGCGTCTCTGTACAGACTGATCTGATCCACGTAGAGGAGGCCTGAGCCCGTACTGTCCATGCCGATACTCATCTTATTGATGCTGTTCAGGGCCATGCCCAGAGAAGCCAGGTCGATATTCCACTGGGTCCAGATACCCGTGGACAGGGCTGCAGCATTGGGATAGTCCACCCTTTTGTTGTTGAGGGTGACATACAGAGTCCCTGCATCGTTGGCCCTGTCCCCATTGAAGTACAGCACCAGGGTCGTGATCCCAGCCGCGGACCAGTCCTGAGCCGGTGCAAACGTGCGATCCACCCTTGAGTTTCCTGCGTAGTAAATGGGCATGGACTGACCTGATCGTTCTGCTGTCAGGATCTGTTCCATGAGGTCACCATCAAAATAAGGACTGCTTGGGCCCCAGATATCGTGGCCCACAGCGGCCCCGGTTGCGTTGCCTTCGTTTCCGACAGGGAAGAACTCATCGGCTGAATAGCCATAGCCATCGATCCAGGTCTGGAAGGGACGATTGGGTGAGAGATTGGTGTACCCCTCAAAATCATCCACCACCAGGCGATTGGCCGTGGTCAGAGTCCAGACATCACCGGCCCATTCGGACGGATCCATGTTGTCATTGACCTCCACCACCTGCCAGTAGTAGGTTTCGCCCAGCAGGAGATCCAGGGCGGACATCTCAAGACTGTTGCTGTTGGATGTGGCTGAGAGGCCCTCTGACAGGGCATTGACATCCTGACTCACCAGGACCCTGTGGGACTCTGCTTCACGACCGGCTCGCCATGTGGCGACTGCGTCAGGCAGGACGTCCACAGCCTGATCTTCAGGCGCGGGTGTACGCGCGTAGACCGGGAGGCCATAGAACTGGACTTCGGACACACCGTATTGCTTCAGGAATCCGCCCCAGTTCGACAGGATCTCGATCTTGACATACTTCGCCTGAATCAATCCAAAGTCGATCACCTGCGGCTCATTGTATGCGGGCAGGCCAGGGGCCTTGCTGATCGTGGTCTCTGTCAGGCCTGTCCAGACCACGCCATCCAGAGAGGTCACAATGTTCACGTCTTTGATGCCCCAGCCAATAAACGGTTCAGACCCGCTGTTTGAGTTCCAGATCAGCATCCGGTCGAGTTTCTGCACGTTGTCGAACTCGTACATCAGCCAGGGTGACACATCCACGGCCGCACTGAGCCACATGTCTTCCTGATTGGCTGAATGCGCATCGCCGTCAAGGCCGGATCCATTGACAGTCATGACAGGTGTATTCTGTTTGTTCACACTGGAGGCCGTGGCCTTGTCAGCGTCCACAGGAATCATGACGGCATACGGTTCCACCGTGAAAGTCCACACCTCGCCCGGGATCACGGTAAAGTCCGGTGCTGAGTTGACTTCATCCACGCGCCAGTAATAGGTTTCGCCCAATTCGAGACGACCCGGATCATACGAACTTTCAACCAGGCCGGATGCGGTCGGCACAGTCGCATTTGTGACTTCTTCGGAACTTGCACCCAGGTATAGATTGTGCGTGGCAGCATATTGCCCGGGTTTCCAGGATAACATTGAATCGCGAATGACATCGTTCGTTTTGTCTTGCGGTTGGGGACTGGACGCCGCGCCTGACGCTGGCATACCGTTGATATAGATATCCTGAATCTCCTCGGCTGTCAGCTCACGGTTGAAGATGGCCACTTCATCCAGGGTACCCACAAACTGCTGTCCACCATTTGAACTTGATTCGCCTCCAAGCATGATGGGCCAGTCATTGGGATTGATGTCCACACCGCCCGTGGATTGGACTTCACCTTCCTGTACGCCGTCTACGTAAATACGCAGCGTCTGGTTCCCAAACGTACCTGCCACATAATGCCACTCGCCGTCATCTACTGGGGTTGTGCCGCCCACCTGTGAGGTCGTGCCATTGACAAAGAACTCAAATGC
>JAIPFM010000210.1 GCA_021736645.1 Phycisphaerae bacterium
GCCCTGGGCTGCCACATCCACGGCCTGGCCGGTGACCTGGGCGCAGAGACTGTAGGACAGATTGCACTGACCGCTTCGGATATTATTGACAGCCTGCCAAAAGCGTGGTTGTCGCATGACAAACAATCGCTATAATGCGACACAAACTGCATCGAACAGGGTCTGTTTGAATGGATCAAGCAGGCATTAAAAGGAAAGGATAGGTTATGCCGATACTGGATATCTTGGTATTTGTGGCTTTTGTGGCCAGTGTTATCATTCTGGGACTTGTAAAAAGTCGAAATGAAAAGACTGGGGAAGACTACTTCCTGGCCGGTCGCGGGCTCACATGGTGGCTCGTGGGTTTCTCCTTGATTGCCGCCAACATCTCCACTGAGCAATTCGTCGGCATGACAGGTAAGGCTGCGGACTGGCTCGGCATGGCCATTGCCAGCTACGAATGGATGGCAGCCATCACCCTGGTGGTCGTGGCCTTTGTATTCCTGCCCACCTTCCTCAAGAGCGGCATCTATACGATCCCTGAATTCCTGGAATATCGCTACAATGCCTTTGCCCGTACCATCATGGCAGTCAGCACCCTCATCATCCTGGTGGGTGTGCCCACCGCGTCGGTGATCTTTTCCGGGGCCAAGGTCATCAGCGTCTTCTTCCAGGGCGTGACAGTCCTGGGCCTGGACCTGGGCAATATCACAGTGGGCTGCTGGATCATCGGCTGTCTTGCAGCAGCGTACGTGTTTGCCGGCGGCCTCAAGGCCTGTGCCTGGGCCGACCTGATTCAGGGCTCTGCTCTGATCATCGGAGGCGGCATCATTGCCTATCTGACTTTCAGGGCCCTTGGCCAGGCTGACCCTGCCGTGCTGGCACAAACCGCCACCAATCCGGATGTCAGTATTGACACCCTGACCAATGGCGGCCCCATCGCTCGACTCATTGAACTCAACAAGGCGGCCCTGCCTGAAGGCAAGCTGCACATGGTGCGCCCTGCCAATGACCCCGAGATCCCCTGGCCCGCCCTGGTCGTGGGTCTCTGGATTCCCAATTTCTTCTACTGGGGTCTGAACCAGTACATCACACAACGGACACTGGGCTCCAAGAGTCTGGCCGAGGGTCAGCGAGGTGTGGTCTTTGCCGCACTCCTGAAACTGATCATCCCATTTGTGGTGGTCATTCCCGGTATCCTGGCCTACAACCTGTACAGAACAGACCTCAGAGACCAGGCCCAGATCAAGAATGAAACAGCCATCGCCGAGTTCCAGGCAGGGGAAGACAAGATCTTCCCATTCAATGAACAATTCGCAGAGGTTCAACCTGAAACGGCCAATGCCATTCTCAAACAGAATGCCGCCAAAGCAGGTATTGAAGTCAGTTTCGCAGAGACACTTGAGCCCGAAGAACTCGTCGCAGCCAACGACACGGTGGTGGATGCAGCCAAACAGGCCGACCTGGCCATCTGCAGCACCAGCCTGATCGGGTACGACTATGACGCTGCCTTTCCCACGCTCCTGAAGAACCTCCTCCCAAGAGGCAGCGGGCTCATGGGCTTTGTGCTGGCCGCCATCTTCGGGGCCGTGGTCAGTTCCCTGGCCTCCATGTTGAACTCGGCTTCCACCATCTTCGCCATGGATATCTATGGCAAGTACCGCGGCAGACACCATGAGGTCAAGCAATTCGAACTGGTCACAGTCGGCCGTATCTGCGTGGTTGCATTCGTCCTGATCGCCATGCTTATCGCGCCCAAGCTCGGGAGTCCGAATTTTGGCGGAATCTTCACCTTTATCCAGGAATTCCAGGGATTCATCAGCCCGGGAATCCTGGCCATCTTTATCTTCGGCGTACTCGTGCATAAAGCCCCGCGCAGTGTGGGCACTGTGGGCCTGATCCTGAATCCGATTCTGTACGGCTCATTAAAGTACCTGGTCCCGCAGATGGCCTTCCTCAATCGCATGGCCGTATGCTTTGGCGTGGTCCTGGCCGTACTGACCGTGATGACACTGGTCAAGCCCCTGCCTGTACCTGTGGTCCTGCCGATCAACGCAAAAATGGACATGAGGACAGATAAGGGCACCAAGCTGTTCGGCCTGGTGGTAGTCGCCCTGACACTGGCCCTGTACGTCATCTTCTGGTAGTCAACAAAAGGAGATTCATTTCTCATGATGAATATCACAACCGATCAACAGGCCTTTGACGCCCTGGCCGACCTGGCCAGGGCCCAGGGCCTTGATCTCGCAGGCGGCAAGGTGCGCCGCACGTCCAGTCGTTTCTGTCTCGGCGTGGAACATGGGGACTACAATGGCACAGAGCTGTTCGGTGTGGGCACCGACCGGTTCATCTGGATGGCATACAAGCCCAACCACACAAATCGTATTCGCCTGTACAGTGCCAACTTCCCGGAGGATGGCATCGTCAACTTTGAAAGCGGCAAGGTCCCAAAGCCCCAATCTGACGAGGTGGCCCAGACCTGGGCAAGATTCCCGTACGGTGTGGACTACGTGCTCACGCGCGCCGGATTCAAATTCCAAAACGGATTTGACGCCGTGCTCTACGGCAACATCCCAGGCGGCGGCATGAGCCGTTCAGCCTCCCTGACGATCAATCTGATTGCCACCCTGTTGGAAGTCAATGAGTATGACATCAGCGAGGTGGGAGACATGAAAATCATTGATATGGCCCAGGCTGTAGAAAATGACTACATCGGCTCGCCCTGCGGTCAACTCGATCAGATCATGATCTACTTTGCCAAGGCCGGCATGGGCACCCACTACAATCCCAAGGATCGTTCCATCAAATACGTACCCCTGGGCACCGATGCCATAGACTTCCGCATTGTGTGCCTGGACACGGGCACGGTCAGACCGGGGCTTGAAAAGTCCTCGTACAAGGTACGCCGCGCCCAGTGCGAAGAACTCGTAGCCCTACTTAAAAAGAGCGGTTATGACATCACCTGCCTGGCCGACATCCAGGACGAGGCCCTGTACCAGAAGATCCTGACTCAGTTCGGTGCTCAGCATCCCGATCTGTGTGACCGCCTGACCTATATTTACGGGGCACAAAAACGCTTCTACCAGATGCTTGACGCGTGGAAGGCGGGTGACATTGAAACTGTGGGCACCATCTTCCGCACCGACGGTATCGGCCTGCGCGACGACTACAAGATCTCCGGCCCGGAACTGGAGAGCATGTGCGATATCGTGCGGACCGTGCCAGGCGTGCTGGGTGAACGCATGCTCGGCGGCGGTGACAAAGGCGCCTCCGGTGCCCTGGTCAAGGCCGACGCTGTGGAGGCAGTCAAGGGGGCCGTGGACACGGCCTATCCGAGAAGTCGGCCTGACTATGCGGACAAATACGCAGCCCACGTGTGCAGGGTCGTGGACGGCGTCAAGGTCTTCGAAGGAGTGCTCTAGGTGTTCTCCCGTAAAATCAAGGGCGACTACCCCGCCATTGTGACATACAATCGTGCCATGGGCCCGGGCTACTATCGCCTGGGTCTTGAATTCTCCGATCAGGGCGCGGAGGTCATGGCAGGCTTCATGCCGGGCCAGTTTGTGGAAATCGATATGACGACCACAGCCATGCCCGACCCTGCCAGAATCCCTGCCCATCTTGAAGATGCCATGACGCGACAGATCCTGCTGCGCAGGCCCTTCAGTATTTGCGCACTGCACACAGAGCAAGCCAAATCTACCATTGACATCATCTATGCAGCCGTCGGCCCGGCCACGCTGCGACTCACGACATGCAAGCCCGGCGACATCCTCCAGACCATGGGCCCGCTGGGACGCGGATTCTGGATGCCGGAAGGTAAGACCACGGCCCTCATGGTCGCCGGCGGCGTGGGTGCCCCCCCGATCCAGCACCTCGCCGTCACCCTGGCTCATCACAGCGCATGCCCCACTCTGGCGTTGTTTACAGGGGCACGCAGCCTGAACAACCTCCCGTTTGAGTGGCAACGGAAAGCCGACACAGTCACGCTCACAGAATTGTGTCACCTGCCAACCCCCGTTGAAGTCTATCTCGCCACAGATGACGGTTCATACGGCCACCATGGCCTGGTCACAGGGCCCCTGCTTGAATGGCTCGAACAGCACGAGACACCCGGAGAGGAGATCATCCTCTATGCCTGCGGTCCGGAGCTCATGCTCAAGGCCGTGGCCCAGATCGGCATGGAACTCGGCATAGATTCCCAGGTCAGTATGGAACGTCGTATGGCCTGCGGCATCAACCTGTGTCAGGGCTGTGCTGTGGAGCTCAAGCCCGCCTGTGCCTGTCAAACAGAGACCGTGTACAAGATGTGCTGCCAGGACGGCCCGGTCTTTGAAGGCAAGGATGTGGTGTTTGAATAGGGAGTAAGGGTTCGGGGCTGTCCACTTGCGGGCGACTCTGACTCGTCTCAAGACTTGGTTCTGACCGGAACATCTGCTCAAAAAAAATATTTAGCCTTTTTATGGTCATAACACCATGATTCACTTGACAGACCTATTCCTTCTGCTAAGATGACGTACATGTTCCAAGGGTGGAACCGACCTCTGTCATACGCATGTCAAACCCAAGCCCGCCTGTTTGAAGACAGTTTACTTTTGAAAGGACGGCTCATGACCATGCCAAGATTTCACTTCAATACGACCCACCTGGTCAATCACTGCGATTCCAACCCCCAGAAAACAGCAGACGATGCCATTGAAATGCAGCTCTGTCGTTCTATCGCTCAGCTCCCGCCCACAGAACGCGACCTCATCAGGAGACTTGTGGAAAACCTGCAGTTGCTGGCCCAATCAGCACCGAAGCGCCCCGCTCCTTCAGCATCTCACAGTAAAACCGTCCCCCTGGTCAGCATTGGCCCGTCAGGCCTAAAAGGTCAATTCCAGGCAGAATACTGAGAAGTAACCGAGGGGTGGGGGATGAAACCTGAAACCTGAGGTGTCAAGTCCTGGTTTAAAGTTGTCACATTAACTGTCTGCTACCCACTGGGTGTTAGGAGTATTTCCGCCGCGTAGGGAGCCGTAGGCGACCGGAGCGGCGGAAATACTCACGCTGCCGCATGAACCATGGACGGTATTTGGTACCCCAATGCCTGATGAGGACGACGAGTATTGTACAGTTCGACGGCTTCGCGAACAGCAAGATAGGCATCTGGCTTCGTTAAAAAGGTTTCGCCCAACATATACTCTTGCTTCAAAATCCCATTTAAACGCTCGGCCTGAGCATTTTCATAACAATGGTTTTCTTCTGTCATACTTATTCGCAAGCCAGCACCAGAGAGCTCATTCACATACGCATGACAACAATACTGACTACCCCGATCAGAATGGTGGATGGCTTCATGCCCGGAGGGCAGCTGGCTGATCGCTTTCTTGAGTGATCGAAGACACCCCTCTACTTCCAGGCTGTCACTGCAATCATAGCCCACAATCTTGCGGCTGTAAGCGTCCATGACAAGCGATAGGTAAACGAAACCATCATCCGTCCGAATATAGGTAATATCGCTCACCAACACCTGGTGAACACCTGTTTTTTCGAAAGCCTTCAACAGGTTACCGTAAATCTTAAAACGATGCCGGCTATTGGTCGTTGTCACACTGCGTTTACGCCGTTTGATCAATAATTCCTGTATTGCCATAAGCTCAAAAAATAGGTCTCGACCTATCTTTACGCCCGCTTTTGACAGTTCGGGTCGAATCAGCTCAATGAGCTTACGGCAGCCTAATTTCGGCTGCAAAGCACGTTCATTGCGTACAAGCTCAAGGATGAACGATTCATCGATCTGTTTACGCTGACGATATTTGCGGCTTTTGTAATAATTCTGTCGACTCATGCCAACTTGCCGGCACAAACTGCGAATGCTCACTTGTTCTTTTTCCTTGGACGTTTCGGCCGCTTGGCTAACGGTGGCATATTTGCTTTTTTTTTGAATTCGCTGGGATCGATACCCACCTCGTGGCACAGAACTTCATAGACCGATCTATTCAATAAATTCTCTACTTGCGTTTCGGCCAAGGCCGATTTTAATGCTTTGACTTCTTTTGCTAATCGTTTGATTTGATCCTGCTCATTCGGTTTTTCCACACGTACCACCTTTGCCCGTAAATCATTACGTCCATATTTCTTTAGCCACTTCTGGATTGTCGTAGTCCCGGTAATACCATAAGATCGACGGGCATGTTCAATGCTGTCAAGTTTACCAGATTCGAGCTCTTGAATCAGTTGCATTTTGAATGCTTCACTGTAACGGACAACAATCTTACCTTTACATGACATAATAACTCCTGCAATAAAACACATTTATCAATTCAAATGTGTCAACCTATCACAGGACCGGACAGGCACACCCCAGGTTTCAGGTTTCATCCCCCACCCCTTTATCGTCCCGCACGCCTCAGTTCTCACCGGCTTGCCCTGCTCTGTGGAATCTGTATTGACTTTTCGGACCTCAAGCCGATATACTATAGACATTCGAACAGTATCAGATGTTATTTCTTGTTCACGAGGTGCCTGATGGACCCGATACAAGATTCCTTCCTACAACAGTATAAGTGGCATATTGTGGTGGTCTGTGCGGTGGTCATCCCAGTGGTTGCTCTCTGCTCGTTTACAAATTCACCGATTGAGTCAGGAGGCACTTCCATGTCTTCCACCATGATTTTCTTGGGTACAGTTCTGGCCTTGTCTGCCGTGCTGGTCCTGATCTGGAGGATTTCCAGCATTATCGATACGCTCAAAGACAACAGTGCCAAGCTAGAAGACGTGGCCCAGGCCCTATCCAAAATTACAGAGGGACTGTCAGAAATCAGCCAAAGTACACGTCTCAGCGAGAGCGCCAAGGCCATTGCGTTTCGTGATACAGAGCGTGACTCTCTGAAGGAGGCCGTCTATCTGAAGCTCAATCAGCTCGATTTTGAGGCTGCAGATGAGTTGATTGACGAGATCGCTCAGCACCATGAACATAGTGATCTGGCCACGGATCTTCGAAAGATCGCGCAACTCAAACAAAAGGCCGCTCTCAATGATCGTATCCAGGAATATGTCCGACAGATTGAAGCCCTGCTGTCTGAATATCAATGGGGCAAGGCCAGTGTTCGTATTGAAGGCCTGATCAAGGCCTACCCAGACTCTGAACAGGCTTTGGCCATGCGCGGACGTCTGCACACCTGTAAGGAAGAACACAAGAAAGAATTGCTCTCAGCATGGGATGATGCGGTCAAGCGGGAAGACACGGACAGAGGTCTCGAGATTCTAAAGGAATTGGACGCCTATCTGACGCCCAATGAAGCCCTGGCCCTGCAGGAAGCAGCCAAAGACGTATTCCGGAACAAGCTGCATATACTGGGCGTCCAATTCTCCATGGCCGTGGCGGACAAGGACTGGAATACCGCTTTGGAAGTGGGAGAGCATATTATTGAAGATTTCCCCAATAGCCGCATGGCAGAAGAAATCAGAACCAAAATGGAAGTGCTTAAACAAAATGTACAATATCATGTGGTGAGCAGTGAGTAGGCAGCGTGCTGTTAAATGCTGAAGGCTGTAGGCTAAATAAATGGTAGGATGCCAGGTAAGAAGAAGGTAGGAGTGTGAGGCAAAAAAGCAGCCTCAAGCATAAATGCCGGTTTCAGAATGAGTCTGAAACCGGCTTCTTTTTTAGTCGAATCAGTTACTTTTGAAAATCGAATAAAGACTGTGTCTTGATCATGGTCACCTGATCAGGATAAGCTGCAAAGGTATGCACGTGAAGTTCTGTACGTCTGGCCTCAAAATCAACGTAGCAGAAGGGCTGCAACTCACCAATTTCCATTTCCGGAAACTTCACAAAAACTCCTCGGTTGTGTGAAAACCGCTCCAGATCAGCCCGACTCTGCTTGTAAAGGTTGGGGCTCATTTTCTCCACCTGGAAATCCGTCATATAACTCACACCACGACTCAGTGTACATTTGTGGGTTCTGGGGCCTTGGAAATGAAACCGCTCCAACAAGCCTCGTGCCGGCAGAGGTTGCTTGGGTGTACTCACCACTTCAGTCAGACACATATCAGCACTGAAAACGCTGAGCACATACGTACAGCCTGTGACCCAGATTGATGCCTCGTAGCTCTCAGTTTTGACCTGTCGATTGGCATAAATCTGAAAAAGCTCCGGATGCAAGGGTCTCTGAAAGAGACTGAATGTCAGTTGATCTATTGCCACATTGATTTGCGGTAAATCCATAAGCCATGACCTCAAAAGTAATATTTGCTGTATGCGGGCATTATAGCAAAACCAACTCTGAGCATTCAAGGGGATTATCAGTGCTGAAAACTCGCATTAAACCGCTTATAGGACGATTGTTACACAAATTCATGCACTTAAAGAAGTAATAGATCTTGAGATTCGAGAATAATTTTTTCGCGTTTTTAAGAAATCTTATAAAAAAAGCTTAAGTCAGAAAGAATTCTGTTTAGGCACAAAAAAATACGGCGTTGAGCAGTGTGGCGATAATGTCGTAAAACGCGTGTGTTCCAGCAGTAATGCCAAATCCACGTATGGCAAACAACACCGCAAAATACATCCCTGCCACAGTTCTGAATATGAATGCGCCCATAACAAACTCTGAACTCTTTTCAAAATGGCCATCGATAAAGACCACATGATGGTGCGCGCTGAACAGGGCCGCGGATAAAATGATCGACCCAATGATGGCCTTGGTGTGGCTGATCCCGAAAAGGTCCTGAAATATCATCATCAGCACACAAATCAGGATCAATCGGAACACCAGCTCTTCATAAATCCCAGCGCCAATGCCAGTCACAATATTGGCCAGGAGAGACGACGCCCCTCCTGTACTGGCCTGCAATCCCCACCCGAAGAGGCTGCCTGCCCTGCTCACCACGGCCGCCAGGTCCTCTGAAGAATGTGTGGCAGCAGAGGGATTATTGATAAAGAGACTCAGCACAATCAAGGGCACGGCCAGGAGAATACATTCCATGACCATGGGAATAACATCCCCAAATTGAAAATACCACTGCTTACGTGACGCCAGCTGAAGTCCCAGTAAAATGAGGATCACCACCAGAGGCGGTGCGATCCAGGCAAGTTTTCCATTGTACCCGAGATACCGCAACCACTCCTGCAGCCACACAAAAGCCACCACGCGTACCTGAGAATGCTTCAACTCACTCGTATTGACCAGCATCGTGCCGAGTTCATAACACAGAACAAACGGCAGCAAAAACATGATGGCGTAGAACGGGCGACTCGTACGCTCCAGATAAGAGTCACGACTAAAATTGAGCAACTGGCTCGTACTATATTGAAGCTTTTGCTTTGTCTGGCTGCGTGCCATAGATCGTCTTTGTATCTGTTCTAAGGTCTGGTGACAGTCCACATAAAATAAGGTTTTGAGTTTACTTTACCGGTCATCAAATTACAATAGCCAAGAATTATAGGAACCAGG
>JAIPFM010000211.1 GCA_021736645.1 Phycisphaerae bacterium
GAAGCGACTCTCCCGCTTGGTTTTATGCTCTCATGCACCATTATGAGGGATTTCGCACTGGGGGGGAAGGAGCATTTTAGGGTTGTTGGTTGTTGGTTGTTAGTTGTTGGTTGGGGGGGAGGGGGGAAGGGTGAGGGGTGAGGGGTGAAGGGGTGAAGGGGGAAAGGGGGGAAGGGTGAAAAGTTAGGGGGTGACAGCTGAAGGCCGTTAGCAGTGCTTATTTCTTGAAATTTGATCTGTTTATGGTACTCTCCTGTGGATGGGTGAAAAGGACTGTCGTGGTGCGTGTTTAGAAAGGACAACATTGACTATGAGATTCGATCGAGGTAGGAACAGGTACAGCTTGGTTCTGTGGGTCATGGTGTTGGTTTTTCCGTGTGTCCTGGTGATGGCCCAACCCCAAGATATGGCATCAAATGTCCAAATCTGGGATACTATGGTGCCCCTGGGTGATCCCGTTGACGTCCAGGATCGGGGCAAGTGGCGAGCCTTGCCAAGCGATCTGCTCCTTTTGGAGGCCAATCCCACGGCAGCCAGGTCAGATCCGTCTCACTATGGAAGGGCCTATGCCTTTCAGGGAGATGCTGTGATGGAGAACCGGCACCTGCTCGCTGCGTTCCCGGCGCGCACCGGGAAAATGATCCTCTATTCCAAGGCAGACTGGCTCAAGAAGGTCGAGGTGATCCCCCTTGAACTGAAGGGTAAGCCTGTCAGCATCAAGCACTGCTCGATTGTCCGGAATACCTGTGATGAAGTCACCCTGAATGTCTCCTTCTCTGCCAGGGGCGAGGCCCGGACCCTGGATGCCACGGTCTCGCTGGGACACACAGGCATTTTGGCCATCAAGCCTGCAGAGACCATGAAGGGTGTGAGCCTGGTCACCGTCATGGAGTACGGCGTGGTCCCCAGTTTTCTGGGAGACGATCTTGTATTTGATCCCGCACAATATCCGTCTCTGGACAGACTCTGCGTGCCCTCTGAAAATCTGTTGCTGGGTTTGCTCAAGGGCGAGGCCAGTATGCTGGTGATGACCTGGCCCAGGGGAAATCAGTCGGTCACGCTGTCTGTGAATAGGGAGACGCCCACAAAGGCGATGATTGACTCTGTGGATCTTGATAATGACGGCAAGGGTCTGTATGTGTCTCTTCTTGAGGCCCCCGGTATCTGGCATAGAGAGACGTTGAAACGGAATTATCTGGAAAAGGACGTCATGTCGGACTGGAAACCGCCCTTCCCTGCCAAATGGAAGACCCAGTTGCTCGAAGGCAAGACAAAGACCACGTTCGTCTTCAGAGACTCCAAACAGAGCATCTGGCGCGGTGCTGTGGGGTCGTACACCTATCCTGTGTGGCTTGGCGGGGATACTGCGGTCTATCGGCTGGGCAAGAAGATACCGCCCACAGGCGAGTCCATTGTGTATTTCACGGAGAGACAGGGCACCCCCCTGTCCGTGTCTGCGCCTGTGGATATTCTGGAGGCCTCGCTGGGCAGGGACCTCTGCGATGAGATACTCGATGTAGCAGGCCGCGTGCTGCGTACCCACCACAGACGCGGTGCTGAGGGGATCAGGCGCGCCTGTACCTGCGGGTGTACTGAGGCCATAGAAGCGGTGTTCAAGGCAGGCGAGGAAGTGACCAGGAAAGCGTATGTGGCCGGCGCTGTGGGGGACATGGTGTATTTTGTCCAGCGTCATGTGGCCAGGCTCGACGAGTATCAGGCCTTTGCCAGGGACATGATCGAGTATCTGGAGCGGACCGGCAAGTCCGCCGGCGATTCGAAGCCCTATATTGACAGCATGATAGAAATCGCCAGAGAGCTGCAGGACGACTACAACCGGGCCAGGGACAACATGAAGACACTGGCCTATGCAGACCAGTTGGCCGACCAGACCAATGCCCTCACCCAGGCCAAGGCGGCCGGCAATCTGAACGCCTGCCTGGAACTCGGTAAGCTGTGGCGCGGCATGGGCGGCGCGCAGGACGATGTGATTGCCCAGTCTCACAGGATCGTGAGAAAACTCTGTTACGAGGCAGGCTATCAGGCAGCGGGACATGCCGGGGCTGCTGAGATGGCGAAACAGATCAGGACCCGGTGCAGGGCCTGCCTGCGCAATCCTGACGGGTATGAAATCTGGCCGAATTATTGACTGGGCTTTCATTGAAATGCCCAGTGGTTTTCAGTTTTCGGTTTTAAGTAGGCAGTATACAGTACAAAAAACGTCTTTTTCTGAAAACTGAACACTGAAAATTGTACACTACAGGGCTTTTTGCAGAAGTCCTGTTATTGACGTGAATAAACGCTTAGAACAGGAAGTCAAGTTATATGAGAAAGCATCTTCTGATTATTTTGTTTGTATTCAGTGTTCTGATCCTCCAATCAGGCTGCAAGCGCAAGGCCCCGGAAGAGACACTGGCCTCACCCAATGAACCGGCCCAGGCAGTCACGGAGTCAGGCATCGCCATGGTCCAGATTCCTGCAGGGAAATTCACCATGGGCGATGCAGATGAGATCGATGCGCCCCCCCATGAGGTGGCGTTGGATTCGTTCTACATGGACACCACCCTGGTGACTCAGGCGCACTACGAGAGGCTTATGGGAAACAATCCTTCGCGGTGGAAGGTCGCAGAAAATCCTGTGGAGCAGGTGCGATGGTGGGATGCCGTACGATTCTGCAATGCCCGATCAACGCTGGAGGGGCTAAAGCCCTGCTACGATCCGAACAGTTGGGTATGCGACTTCACTGCCAATGGCTATCGACTGCCCACAGAGGCCGAATGGGAGTACGCGTGCAGAGCAGGCACCACAACGGCCTATTTCTGCGGCAAGGATGCCTCGACACTGGGTGAGTATGCCTGGTTTGACAAGAACTCCGGTGGACATCCGCAACCCGTGGGCAAGAAACAGCCCAATGCGTGGGGCCTGTATGACATGTGCGGCAATCTCTGGCAGTGGTGTCAGGATTTCTATGACGTCGATTATTACGATCAAAGCCCCAAGGAGAATCCCACCGGACCTGAAGCAGGAGACACCAAGGTCGTGCGCGGGGGGTCGTGGAAGGCCAGTGCAGACAGTTGTCGTGCCGGGTATCGCTATAATGAAGGTCCGGGCCAACCGGATGTGTGTTTCGGGTATGACATTTACGGGTTCCGCTGCGTGAGAAATGCGGTTAAAGAGTAGGCTGCTAATCAGGCTCGGCAGGGCTGAGAATGACTGACTTGAAAGATGCATCGTCACAGAGCTGTTGTGCCAGTAAGGCATAGCCGGCTGCGAGCGGGTGACTGGCGTCTGCATACAGATCGCTTGGCAAGGGAGCCGGCATGCTGTATGGCACCTTGTTTTCCTGCAGCCAGGTCTCCACTCCGGCCTTGATCAAGCGGTATTGTCCAAGGCTCTTGTCTGTCATCATGTGTTCATTGAACGGACCAATCACCACAAATACGGTGTTGCTGCGGTCCCTGAGTGTGTTGATCGCACGTTTGAAAAACTGCCATTGCACAGAGGTCTCCAGGTCCACCCAGGGAAAGGCCTGGGCTGCCCCGCCTCTGGCATTCCAGGACGGGTGCTGCTCGGTGGTCTCTTTGGGCTGAGGCAGGGTAAAGGGCATGGCACCCAGCGGAGAGTCGTAGGGATGCGCCATGGCCCAGGTAGACAGATCCATCTTGTCAAGATAGGCCGTGCTCAGGTGAGAGGACCACTGGAGGAGCTCGACACGGCGTTCCATGACAATGCGTAGCCTGTTGGGTATGGATTCTGTGTAACAGGCGATCCTGGGTGTGAACTGAGGCACGAGCCTGGGGTGGTTAAAGCGAAATTCTTTATCCGTCTGGAGGTCGTGTTTCTTGGATGTCATCCACAGGGGATTGAAACTGAGGATCACCTTCTTGCCTGAAATGGCCTGACCGTAGTATTCCAGCAGGCCGGCCATGGCAGCCGGGTGTATGCCGTCAATACCCATATTGGCAAAGGTCTGTTGGGTCGTTTTCCCAGTGAGCCCAGTGAGGTGATGTGACAGCGACTCGTCAGGCGGCACATAGTGTCCCCAGACCACAGAGTCCCCCACCACCATCACGTCGCTGTGGGCCGCGGCCCATTGACAGTACTGACTGTACAGCCAGTAGTCGTCACTCAGTGTATAGGGCATGCGATAGTCGGGGTCCGGGTTGAAGTCTTCAATCAGGGGCCAGAGCCTGGGCAGGGACACGAACAGCAGCAGCATGATGGCCAGGGTGAGCAGCCACTGGGTCACTGAGAGTCGCTGCTCATTGGACGAAAAAGGCGAGGCCTCCCATGGACGCACGAGCCCGGCTGGCAGTGGTGATGCAGTCGTGTTTTTCGTGTCTGGTTCCTTCATAGTCATTGAATCAATCGTCAAAACTGGTTGTAGATAAAGGCCTGGCCCCCTGAAGCAGAAAACAGGATGACATAGAGCAGCATGAGAACCGTCAGGCTGACACGGACCGACCCGGTCATCAGATATCGCCTCAAGGAGGAGTCACACATGAATTGATAGATCAAGACCCCACCCATGAGCGCGATAAACAACAGGGGACATGCCGGATCTGACAGACCGGACGTAAAGATCCGGGTGACAATCAGACAGGCATCACTCCACGTACTGGCCCGAAAGAAGATCCAGGCAAAGGTCACAAAGGCAAAGACGCCGATCTGCTTGGCCAGCCTGGGGCATTTGTCCCTGTAGAACGGGTGCCTTTCAAGGGCCCGGGTCACCACCATGCCCAGGCCGTGCAATGCGCCCCACACCACAAAGGTCCAGGCTGCACCATGCCACAGACCGGACACCACCATGGTCAGAAGTACATTTCTGGCAGTGAATAGTGGCCCGCCTCGACTGCCGCCCAGGGGAATGTACACATAGTCTCTGAACCAGGTGGACAGGCTGATGTGCCATCTGCGCCAGAAATCCCCCAGTCCGGTGGCCAGGTAGGGATGGTTGAAGTTGAGCATGATACGAAATCCCATGGCTCGGGCCACACCGCGTGCCATGTCCGTGTACCCGCTGAAATCAAAGTAGATCTGCCAGGCAAAGGCCACGGTGGCCAGGATCAGGGCAGGGCCTTGAAAACTCTCGGGTGACGCGTATATTTTATTGACGTACAGGGCCAGGCAGTCCGCCAGGGCCACCTTTTTGAATAGCCCCACCACAAAGAGGGACAGGCCGTCTGCCATATCCTGCGGTGTGACACGACGCGGATCACGAAACTGAGGCAGGAGGTTGGCGGCCCGTTCAATGGGGCCTGCCAGCAGGATGGGAAAGAAGCTGACAAAGGCTGCGTGCCTGATGAGGTTGGTCTCGCGTGCCACATGGCCGCGATAACAGTCAATCAGATATCCCATGGACTTGAACACATAGAATGACAGGCCCAGGGGCAGGAGCCGCTCTGGTCTGGCCAGGGCATAGTCACTTCCCACGGCACTCAGCAGATGGTTGATGTTTTCCGTGACAAACAGACCATATTTAAAAAAACCCAACAAGAAAAGTCCGTTGACAATGCTCACTGACAGCCACATCTTCTTGCGTGAGCTCTTTACCATGCAGGCCAGCACTGCATAATCAATGAGGGTGGAGTAGGCAATGATCGCCAGGTACAGGGGATTCCACCAGCCATAGAACACATAGGACACAATCACGATCCACAGGTTTGCGAATCTGGAGGTCCTGACCCCGAGATAGACCCCATAGGCAATCAGAAAGAAAGGCAAAAATGTCCAGGTATGAAAATGCATGGATGGGCAGTCCGTTATCCGTCAGAGCCAATATCAGGAGGCATGTCCGGGGGCATGTTTCGCACACAGCGAAATCCAATGGCGTCGCTGGCCAGGCACGTGTCATTGATCGAGGCATCCGCTTCTCGATAGGCAGATCTGCAGCTTGCCGCGCTGGAGTCCCACCCCCCGCCGCGTATGATCCGTTCACGGCCCTGTACGGGACCTCGGGGATTCTTTTCGGGGCTCTCCTGATAAAAGGTGTCTTTGTAATAATCGTGACACCACTCCTTGACATTGCCGTGCATGTCGTACAGGCCCCAGGCATTGGCCTGTCTGGTGGCCACGGGCTGGGTCGACTGAGACGCATTGGCCTTGTACCAGGCGCAGGCCTGCAGATGTCCCTCATTGCCGCAGGAGAATTCCGTTTGCGTGCCGGCTCTGCATGCGTACTCCCATTCGGCTTCTGTGGGGAGTCTGTAGCCGCTGGCCTGGAAGTTGCACTCGCCAGTGTCCAGATCATAACAGGGTGTCAGCCCCTCATCCAGGGAACGCTCATTGCAAAAGGCCAGGGCATCGGTCCAGTTGATCTGTTCCACGGGACGATTGGGATCCTTGAAATGAGAGGGGTCAGGCAGGGGGAAGGCGCTGTACTGGGCCTGGGTGACTTCATGCCGGTCCATGAGAAAGGCATCCACAGACACGCGATGGACCGGGGCTTCATCTGCAGACCCCGCTTGACTGCCCATCTGAAATGTCCCGGCCGGGATGCACACCATCTCGATGCCTTGGGTCTTTATGATCTCCATGCGCTGCCGGACAGGGCCTGACTCATCTTTTTTCCGGCAGCCCGGGACGCACATCCATGTCAGCACCAGACATAGATACCCGATCCGTAATACAATCCTGTGCGTGCGTAGATATGTAGTCACAATCACGATTCCTCTGTTTTATTCGGCAGCGATGGGCACCCAGTCGGGTTCCTTGTTGTGATGTCCGTCTGTGGTAATCTCTGTCCAGGTACCCTTCATGTCACTCACGCAGATGTTCCAGCCCGGGGCCTTGCCGCCCACGATTTCCTCGGCCTTGGGGCCGTGACTGAACGCAAGGTATTTACCGTCCGGAGAAAAATCCGTGTGATAGACTTCGTGTGTGTCCAGACACTGCACAAGACATTTTACATCACTGATAATCGGCTTGCCTGACGATGTATCAATGTGTGCTGTACACAGATCCCAGTCCGTCATGCCCCACGTGAGCATCTGATCGTCAAAACGAAAATCAGGCCTGCACCCCCGTACCTGATACGGGCTCAGGTCATAGACCTCAGGTCCATCGACCGGAAAGGCCAGGATGGCATGCCCAAAGCCCATGCCCCCATGCACGGTGGCCAGAAACCACTGGCGGTCAAAAGACCATGAGATGTTGTACAGGTGATGCAGGTTTTTATTCACATGTTCCCTGTGGGCCTGAGTCTCAAGGTCATAAAAGAAGAGTCCCTTGGTCCCGTAGTCACGGAGTGTATAGCGTTCGAACTCGGCCTTGAGATAGGCAATGGTTTTGCTGTCCGGGCTCCAGCAGGCCTGGCGTGCATTGTGTGCCACCTTCACACGACCTGTGCCGTCAACATTCATATAATAGACACTGCGCACCTTGTCTCTGCCGCTCCCTTCATCCGCCACAAAACTGATCTTTGTGCCGTCGGGAGATGCGTGCGCATACATTTCATCCACATCCGGTGTGTTCGTGAGGTTCACAGGATTGGAGCCGTCCGCGTCGATCAGGAAGAGCTCCCAGTTTTGCCTGCCCTCTGACGTGCGAAGCGTTTCATAGACGATCTTGAAGGGGATCTGTTTGAGGTCCAGTGCGGACTTGGGCCACGGTGTTTTTCGCAGGGTCGGCCAGTCCGGAGGATGGTCCCCGGCACTGACCATGCTGTGTGAGATGCCCAGAATGACGGCCACTAGTACAAGCCCGCCCCTGGTCGATGTGGCGAAGCGTGTTGTCCTGTTCTTGTCTTGCATAGAGTATCCCATCCAAAATCCACACTGTGTTACACACACCAAACAAGCCATCGGCTGGGATTATAACCTGATTACAGCTGAACTAAAAGAGGCATTCTTTGACAATATCAGCCAACCGTGCCAGCGGCCTCTGCCCGATCCGTTGTGCGATTATGAGTTTTTTGACCAAGGTGATTGATCTTCCTTGAGGATCGGCATATGATGGACACGCTTTGATGGGTCAATGCCCCAAACAGCTCTCAATGAACGAGCCTGTCCTGATCGGGACCGCCCTGTCACTCTTTTATGAAAGGAGCGTATCGTGAATACCGCAAATCCTGCACACGTCACGCGTCGTGATTTTGTCAAGGCCTCAGCCACGGCCGGTATAGCCACCCTCTTGACCCCTTCCCTGGCAAGTCGCGCGTTTGCCCAGGGCTCAGACACGATCCGTGTGGGTCTGGTCGGGTGCGGAGGACGCGGCATCTTCGCGGGGATCAGCGACTGTGCTGCATCCTCTCCAGGCGTCCAGGTCGTGGCCATCGGAGATCTCTTCCCCCACAAGCTGCAGGCAGCAGCCAAGAGTTTTCAGAGCAGTTGTGAGCGGCGAAAGCTAAATTTCGAACAGATCTACAAGGTGACGCCTGAGACCATGTTCAGTGGCTGGGATGCTGTAGACAGGGTGGTCAACAGCAATGTGGATATGGTCATCTTTGCCACGCCGCCCTATTTCAGGCCCCAGCAGCTCAAGGCCTGCGTGGCTGCGGGCAAGCATGCTTTTGTCGAGAAGCCGATCGCCACAGACGTGGTCGGGACCCATGCCTTTATTGAGGCGGCTGAGGCAGCGAAAGAAAAGGGTCTCTGTGTGGTGGCCGGGACCCAGATGCGCAGGGCCAGGCACCTGCAGGCCCTGATGGAAAGATTCCATGCTGGCGCCATGGGTGAGATCGTGAGCGGTCAGTCAGTACGCTTTGGCGGGGCCCTCATGAATCACCTGCCTGATCCGGTGCGTCAACCCGCCTGGTCGGACATGGAGTGGCAGGTCCGCCGCTGGCTGTTTTACACGTGGCTCTCAGGCGATTTCCTGGTGGAGCAGCATGTCCACAATCTCGACCTGATCAACTGGGCCCTGCAGGCCCACCCGGTCCATTGTTACGCCCAGGGCGCTCGCCAGTTGCGCACCGGCCCTGAATACGGCAATTGCTACGATCAGTTCTCCATTGTGTATGAATACCCCAATGGTGTGCAGGTCACGCATGCAGGGCGCCAGATGGACGGCATCTACAGTGCCAACAACATCCGTCTTCAGGGGACACGCGGGCGTGCTGTGTTTGATTTTGGCAATGGCACGATCACGGGCGATCAGCCCTTCAAGTACGACGGCCCGAGAGTCGAGCCAGCGGTTCAGGAATATGCGGACCTGATCCAGGCCATTCGGTCCGGCAAGACCATCAACGAAGGTCAGCAGATCGCAGAGACCACCATGACTGCCATACTGGGGCGTATGAGTGCCTACACAGGCCAGGCCGTCAAGTGGGACTGGGTCATGAAAAGGTCGCTACTGGATCTAAGTCCCCCGCAACTGGGCTTTGGCCCGGCCCCGGAGCGTCCAGTCGCCGTACCCGGTGTGACCAA
>JAIPFM010000212.1 GCA_021736645.1 Phycisphaerae bacterium
CCTGCATCGATTTCTTCCGTGAATCCCTTGCGAAAACCGTGATAGTATTTGCTGATCATGCCCATGGTGCCAATGCCGCCCAGGCCATGCAGCGTCTCCACGACCAGGGTCCTGGCCCCCTGCCTTGCCGCGGCGATGCCTGCAGGTGCCCCGCCAGTACCGCCGCCTACTACCACCACATCGTATGATCCCAGCACAGGCACGGATCGTGCGGGAGAATGGACCGTGCCCAACTGTTGACCTTGAGGCGGTGCCCACGCCGGATCATCCCCGATGTCCCCCGCTGCCGCAGCGTCTTGTGACACCTTTGATCGCACAAAGACACCGGCCAGGGAGTCGAGGCCTTTGGCCTCTGCTGCAGCCATCCGACCCAATCGCTCACCGATCTGCATGGCCTCGATCGGTCTGAGAATCTGTGCGGCCACGGCAGTGGACACATGGGCACTGCCATTGAGCACATAGAGACGCTTGACGCTCTCAGGCTTGAACAGAGACCCATCTGCCTTGAGTGCGCCCGGCCAGGTCCGGCATGGCGGACCGGGACTGACGATGCGCTCCGGCGGAATGAAGAAGAGTCTTTCCGAGGCATCCACCTGGCCGCGCTGCCAGGTCAAGTCACGACCTGCCTGCTCGATCCTTGCCAACTCGGCAAAGGACCGACCATCCCACGGACGCGTGAAGGTATACTCATAGGCCTCGTACATGCGTCCGTCATGACCGGATACGAGCGACGGCATCTTGCGCACCACCTGAGGGCTGAAAATCGTCGGGTCTCCTCCCACCACAATGCGCTGAAACCGACAGGGCAGTGCATCACGCCGTTCAAATGTCACGCCTGCCACCCGGGCCACAGTGGCCATGGGGGTCGCATCAATGATGACCTTCGCCTTAATGGCCTGACGCCCCGAGCGATTGGCCACCACAATGCCGGCCAACTCGCCTTGCGCATCGCACAGCACCTCTGTGGGACAACAGCCGTACAGGAACTGCACACTGGCGTCCAGCAGTGCCTGATCCAAGACACGCTTGACCTGCATGGGTTTTGGCGGTACTGGATACCGTGACTTCGGCGGCGCTGCTTGAGCCTTACCCTCAATCAGAATCTCCCCCAGCAGCACCCTTTCTGTGCCGGGCGCCCTGCGCACCAGAAAACGGACATAGCGAACGCTCCGCTCGATCTTCGCACACAGGGCCAGGGCCTGCTGTTCAAAGCCCTGCCCCAGTTGATCGTTCCGGATCACGCCCGCTGAGTCCCAGTCTTGACCATCCACGCTGACCTCAAGGCCCACCTCTGTCACTTCAAAATCCCCGGGTCGCTGGTACACCAGGACAGAGGCCTGCTCCACATATTGCGTTTGCCCCAGGTCTGCCGAGAGGGTGACATCTCCGTTGTATTGCACACTTTGACTGGGCGCAGACATCCATTTTCCATCACGCAGCAGCGACTGGGAGGCATTGTCCGGATGCGGCGAGGCCGACGGCATGTCCGCGCTGTAAGAAAAGGCCAGGGCATTCTCGCCGTAGGAAGGTGCCACGGGCGGCTCTGCATACAGGGCCGCAGCCAATGACGTGACAGGGACCTCGCAGGGATCCAGCCACAACCGATAGGTGCTGCACAGATCCTCTCCCAGGTACACATGGGGTGCCGCCAGAAAGACCCTGGCGCCCTGGCTCGCCGCAGACACAGCAGCAGCCACAGCCCTGGAAGCCCCCCCCACCACCAGCACATCCACCTCATAGGCCACAGGGATATCCCGCGCAGATTCATGCACAACTGTGGATAATCCGCCCTGATCCCGGGCTGCTGACACATCGGGCAAATTTGAAGAAACTAACAGCATGCCCGCGACCATCACAAGGCAACCCCTGCGTACTATATCTCTCATCCCTGGCTCCCAGACAAAAGGTGATGTTGATCAAATTCGATGCGTGTGCTTTGTCGGCTCTAGGCAGTCCACACCTGCGGCTCGTACGATCCCGGTGTACAGTATTCGATGCAATACGGCGTCACCTCGATCACACCGTATTTGGGATCATCCGGACCCTCGAAAATCGACTTGAGCATGTCGTTCCAGAAGGCGTGGCGTGTCTCCTTATCCGTCTTGAGTACGGCCTTGCCCTGAACCTGCACATAGGGATGCATCTCCGTGGGATTCGTCACGCCGCAGGTCAGGTGTACCTCGGGATTGGCCTTGATCTGCCTGACCTTGCGTGCCTGAACCATGGTGGCAAAACGCATGGTCAAATCCTCGAAGGTCAAGGCCATCACATATCTGACCCAGGGCTTGCCGTCCTCGGTCACAGTCGCCAGGGATGCCATCTGGGGTTTGCATAGAATCTCGAAGATCCGGTCTTTCAGGTCTGCCATGACTGCCTCCTTGTTTCAAATGTTTCTAGTACGAACACATTCCAACTATAAGCACATTACCCGCCTCGCGCCGGACTGTCAAGAAAGCGAAAAGATCAATCAGGATTGAACATTTGAGGTGCCTGGCATGGCCTGCCAGCAAAAAAAGATCCCGCTGTCTGTCGGTTCAACTGACAGCGGGATCGGATTGACTCCTGAGTGACGGAAGCCCCTATTTTGCGTCTTTGCGTGTAAATTCTACGGTGGTTCTCGGGAATGTACTGACGCCTGTGCCGCTGACCGGATAGATCTCTATCTTCATGGTGCGGCTGTCCGGTTGAGAGTACCTGAATTCCGTGATTTCGGTTTGACCGTAGGCGTCGGTTTGAGTCAGCCTCAGAGTCGCCTCCCCGTAATAGTCCCCCTGCCACTCACCCTGGCTCGTACGCCCCTGGTTGTCTGCCCCAACCTGAATGATCTTTTCTTCGGATGCCAGGTTGAGAATCATGCCCTGATAGCTGAACTCAGGCATCTTGAGCTGGCAACTCAACGCGTGTTTGTCCAATTGCCATTGGTAGATGAGCACGACTTCCTGGCCCTGATCATCCATGGCCACCCATCGCCCTGCCATCCAGTCCACACCGCCTTCCCGGGCCAGATCACCGAGACTGGTCTGAGCCAATAGAGGGCTGGATAAAATCACGAGCAGGACTGCGATCACTGAACCTGTCAATGCGGGCCTCTGTGCTGAGAAAGTGCTCTGATGTGCATTCATTCTTCTTGTCTCCATGTATAAGTATTGAATAGGGTTAACCACAGCGGTTTCAATATATAAACAAAGACAAGGATGATTTCCGTATAACAAAATACTCTTTTTTCTGCCTTCTATTTACCCGCCACACCAGAACAGCGGTGCCTCGCAGGGATGGCTAATTGGCTTCAGGTTGGACCAATGGGTATTGCGTGTCATAGAGGGCCAGTTGACGCCGTTTCCAGACTGCGCCCTCAAGACAGACGGGATGGGGCAGACGCACGTCCCACTGTCCCAGATCCTTGAGCATGGACTGGACAAGTCCCAGGTTTTGAATCGCCAGGTCATGCTGTTCAGAGATATCTGCGGACAGATCATAAAGCATTGGCAGGCGATCCGGCAGACGGATGAGCTTCCATTGACCAGACCGGATGGCTGCACTGATGGTAAAACGCCACTGCATGGTTTCATGCGGGACACCGCGGACCTGATTGGTGAGGTAGGGTAGCAGATCGACACCATCCAAATCCTGCTTTTCAGTGATGGTCCCGCGCGCAGCCTTGACAAAGGTCGGCAGCAGATCAAGCGACCAGACGGGAGGGTCATACACTGAGCCCGGCTTCAACACACCGGGCCACTTCATCACGAAAGGCACGCGGATGCCGCCCTCCAGAAGAATGCCCTTCTGACCATTCAACGGCGCATTGATCGAGGCGTTTGAATCCACAGGTCCGCCATTGTCGCTGATGAACACCACCAGGGTCCTCTGTGACATGCCTGCAGATTCAACAGCCGCCAGTATGGCCCCGATGTTCACATCCAGGCGATGCACCATGGCACAGTAGGTGCGCCGTTTCTTCTCCTTGACATTCGTATACAACGCCAGGTCCTGGTCCAGTGCCTGCATGGGGGCATGGGGGGCGTTGAAGGCCACGTACAGAAAGAACGGCTGCTCCGTATGTCCCTTGATAAAATCCACGGCCTCATGGCCGATGTCATCCGTGATATAGGTAATGGGCCGGGGTTGTTTGTAACTGCACTCAATGGGCGATTGATACCCGGCGCCGTTGGGACTGGACTTGAAATAGTCGTGTCCCCCGCCCAGAAATCCCCAGAACACATCAAAGCCTCGTTTGTGCGGGTGGAATTGAGGACGGGTTCCCAGGTGCCACTTTCCGATCAGGGCGTTGACATAGCCCAGGGGCTTGAGACTGTCGGCGATCGTCTTTTCGGTGACAGGCAGTCCCGCATACTCGGGATCATAGCCTCTCTGGTTCTCCGCCAGATTGTTGTCGTACCCGAAACGGGGCTGGTTGCGTCCTGTGAGCAGGCCGGCCCGCGACGGGCTGCACACAGCAGACGACACATAGCCCTGTGTAAAACGCACGCCCTGACTCGCCAGAGCATCCAGATTGGGAGTCCGGATTTGCAGACTGCCGTTAAATCCCACGTCACCATACCCCAGATCATCCGCCACGATCAGGATGATGTTGGGCCGGATGTTCCCGGTGCCGGCCCAGGCGCAGGTCGAGGCCAGGCCACAAAGCAGACACCAGATCATAATATGAATCAGCCAATTCCGTTTCATTTTCAATCCCTTCTGCCTCAAAAAATTGGGGCCAGACTACTGTACAATGCCGTCCACCTTGATCAAACGCGTCTTTCCAGTGTGAGATTCAAATCGCCCCATGATGCGGCCTTGAGTTTCCAGCGAGTCGGTCCGAATAATGGACGATGATCCCTTGGGCAGCAGGAGTGTGATATGTCCATTGATGGACTCTGCTGACAGAACGTAGCCGCCGGCCACTCTGTCCAGACTGGCCTCGTCCGGCACGGCCTGATCCTCACGGTGAATCCGATAGAGTGTCACAAATTCCATGGCTTTTTCCGACTTCTCTGTTGCGGCCTGTACATGCCATTCCCGCAGGGTGATCCGTTCGCGCGGGTTGGGATCGTATTGATCCGTCTGGCTGAATGCCAATTGACTTGGATGCAGAAAGTTGATGTCACAACTCACTCGACCCTGTCTGACCTCAAGATGGTGTTGATCCTTCACATTGATCTTCTTTCGAGCGTGCAGCCAGTACTCAAATCGGGCGGGCTGAGAGCTGCGCAACTGGTCGTACACGATCATGAGGTCCGGTTTGACAAAGACAATCGACCGAGTAAACCGATCCAATGGCGTTTCATAGGCACTGCCCGCTTCCCCTGCCACCACATCCACGTCAGGCGTGGTTTCAAAGGCCGTGATCCGGCCTTGTGCCTCAGCACTGCGGTGGATCTGGCCCTGACCATTCACCGTGATGCAGTTCACGGAACGGGTGGACCACATCCAGTTCTTGTGGTGATCGCTGCCATATGAATCACGATACCCGGAGCGAATCAGCAGGCGCTCACCATAGCCCCACAGGAGAAACGCATTGTTCGCCTCATAGCCATGGCTTTGCGTGCCAAACGGGCTGGACTTGAACACGACCTGCACAGAGTCCTTTGCATCGAAGATCTGTGTATTGAGGTAGGCCTGACCGATGCCCTCAAAGAGTCTCGAGCTGGGCAGATCTTCAGGCGGCTTGGATGTCACTTCGGGCAGTGAGCCCCGCATGAATCCAATGTAATTGCCTTCGCTGACTGAACCGCCAATCTGATCCACATACCACTGCCAATAGGGATTCTGTGCCTGAACCGCGAAGGTACTCATGATCGAACGGTTCTGTGCCGCGGTCTTGGCCGCATTGAGATCGCCCAGGCCCGCTCCGACCTTGCCGGGCGGCGTCAGATACATGGCATAGTATCCGGCCTTGGCATAATAGGGCTTGTCAAAGGCATTGATGCCCATGGCCTCACGCATCACGTCGGCCCACCAGGTAAACCGGTTCTGGTAGCTGCTCCAGTACGACACGCCTTCATGCCAGCCCCCGTCATCGTCAGACCAGACCGGGTACACATTGTAAAACACATTCATGGCAAACCAGACCCAATCCTCTGCCTCCGGGATTTCGCCGAGGAAGGCAATACCGACTTCCCCCAGAAAATGCCAGGCACGATTGGAATGACTCGAATAGGGTTTCCAGAGGTGGGTGGGACAGAGATGCGCATACATCTCCTTCCCGCGAATGCGCATCACGTCGCGACAGATCTGCTTGTCACGCTCTGAGAGCAGGTCATGCACAAACGTGTAGGTCCGCGAAAAATAGTAATTGTAAGGCATGCCGGCCTCGTCATTATATCGATAGCCTGTACTGCCCTTGGGATCCCATTGAGCACAGGCCATCAAAATCTCCCTGGCCTTTTGACCGTAGGCCTCAGACCCGCCCAGCAACCGCGTGAATGCCAGAATGGCCGCCTGATTCAGGGCCGTGGTCGTGTAGGTCCGGTTGCCCCACCAGATGGTACGCCACGCGTCACTATTGCGTATCACAGATGCGGGATACAGGGGCGGTTCCTTGGTATCCGGTGGATTCTGCATAATACGGTCACTGGTCTTGACCAGACTCTGGAAGTCTGCCTTCATGCTCCCCTGCGCAGACAGGCGCAACTGAGGCACATTCTCCGGACGCAGAAACAGACGCGGATGCTGCATTGGAATCCTGCTGATCAAGTCAGCGCGGACAGGCATGGGCATGGCCCTCTCCGCAGAGACTTGAAATTCCCTGATCTGACTCCAGTTGGTTTTTCGGCCTTGTGAGTCTTGCCCCCGATATCGCCAGGTGTAGGTGCCTGGCGCCAATGGCCTGGCCGGACAATGTACATTCCACGCCAAATCCTGAACCTGATAGACCGGCGCGTCAAAGGCCCCGTCCTTAGCACACTGAATCTCCCAGGTCATGCCCTTTTGAGGACGCCACACAAAACTCGGCGGATTCACGGCCGCGGCCTGTTTGTGAACAGGACGATACCCCCACTCGCCAGGCACGGCAGGCGCCTCATTCAGTTCAAGGGCATGCAGGGTCACTCCGCCAAAGCACACATAACAGCAGGTCAGCAAACCAAGTCGAATGGCCATGGTCTCTTCTTTCCAGTTTAAGGTGAGTATAAATGCCTATTGCTTTTCGCGTACAAGAACCATCAATCGCTTGAGCTGATAGTCACCTGCATTACTACGGAATGTACAATCAGGATTGCCTGTGGGGCTGTTGCCAATGCCGACATCGGTCTGGAGTCCCTCGGACCACTTGTTCACGGCCAGCACGGTCTGGCGAGCCGCCGGATTATGAATCTGCATGGAGCCGTATCCCTCACGCGGCTCAGCAGGTGTATCCCCAACAAAACGATACAGTTGACGCGATAGACCCATGACGTGCCTCCCTTGTGGAATTGTAGTTCAATTGATTCTCTTCTAGTGATAGACAGCCCCCCGTGTCCACACGCACCACCCCGTGACACTAAGACATCACGCCTGTCACTCATTCAAGCCTGCGACATCGTCACGACACGACATAGGACACGCAGGCTGTGATCCAGGCCGCGTGCAGGGACCGGCCGGGTTCAATTCAGCATATTCTCGAACAGGTACAATCCGCTTTTGCCCGGCGCCACGATATCGATGTCACCGTCCTGGTCCATGTCCCGGGCCTCGGTATTGATGCCGAATCCCACGGTGCCGCCTTCGGAGATGACATGTCTGCGCCAGGCATTTTGAGTGCTGTCAAACTTGTAGCAGTACACGCACACGGGATCGTTCCCACCAGGATCATGCCCATTGTGTGCACGATAGCGCTTGCCCACGACCAATTCTTCTTTCCCGTCATTGTCCAGATCGGCCAGCAGAGGAAAATGGGGTTGGGACCAGGTATCGTCTATGAGGTGCTTGGTCCAGGTACGCTTGCCCTGACTGTCTTTGCCCTGCTCCAGCCAGTACAGACCATAGTCGTGTCCCATGCCCCAGAGTATGTCCGCATCCCTGTCAGAATCCACATCGAACACCAGGATGGGGCAGCTGGTGGTGCCCAGCTTGAATTCATCATGCCAGGTCCAGGTGTCTTCGGCTGACTGCTGCAGCCATCCGTCGCAGGCGATGATATCACAACGGCCGTCTCCGTCCACGTCACCGGCCCCGATCCCGTGTCCCTTGGTGGGTGCAGGCAGGGCATGCTTGGTCCACTGGGCCTTACCGTCCTTCATTTTTGTTTCATACCAGGCATGGGCATAGATCGCGGCAGGCAGAATATCCTGCGTGCCGTCGCCGTTGATATCGCACAGCATGGCGGTCTCCATATTGCCGGGCGTATCGATTTCGTGGAGGGTCCATGCGGCACCGGTTTGCCCGGGATTCTTGAGCCAGAACAACATCTTGTTGTGCCAGGCCGCATCGATGATATCCATCCAGCCGTCTCCATCCACGTCAAAGGGCAGGTTCGCAAAATCATAGTAATATTCGCCTTCCTCCTTGACCTCCCTCACCATGTGCTTTGTCCATTGAGGCGCTTCGTACCAGAAGCCGCCTGACAAGACATCCAGCTTGCCGTCGCGATTGACGTCCAGGATGCCTGCCGCTTCAAACTTGGATTCCTGGTTCAGGGTGTGGATACGAAAGGACACAGGACTCAGGGAGTCGTCGATCGTGATGTCCTTGTACCAGGCCTCCGAGGCTGGCCCTGAATGGACCTGCAGACCTATGACACCCCTCTGTTCAATCGTATCATCGGGCTCCACGTAGTCCACGGTCTGAAATCCATTGATCCAGAGTTGGATATGTTTGCCCTGACAGCGGATCCTGTAGTCGTTCCAGTCATTCAGCTTGAGCACCTGATTCAAGGCCTCCCGGTCCGGCCCGGCCAGGACCTTGTTTCTTCGCGATTCATCATACAGAGCCCCCCAATACTGCTGCCCCATATCTGCCTGATACCCGATCATTTCATGGTGGTTGGGAATGCGCTGGCTGCGAATCTGGATGCCGGCATTGGCACTGGCCTCAGGCCCGACCAGCTTGACCTTCAAACGCAGTTCAAAATCTCCGTATGGTTTTTGGGTGCACAAGAACTCATTGCGTACAATGGCCCGGTCCATGGTGCCTGCCACAATGGCCCCGTCCTGGATTCTAAACCATTCCAGGTTGCCTTCCCAGCCCGTCAAGGTCTTGCCATCAAACAGAGCGACTGCGTGTGATGCCG
>JAIPFM010000213.1 GCA_021736645.1 Phycisphaerae bacterium
GGAGGTTTTTTTGAAGGAATTATTGAAGTATGCGTAATACAGAATATGGTAGAGTGCGGTATGATCAGATTCGAGTGTCCATCCTGTACTGTCCGGATTCGTGTGCCTGACAAGCTTGCCGGAAAGAGTGGGAAATGCCCGAAATGCAGGCATCCGGTGACAGTACCTGTGTTGCAGGACCAGCCAGAGGATATTTTCCAACTTGCGCCTTCGGATATCCCCGCTGACCCGGTGCTGCCTGGGGATGACCCTCTGATATCAGAGTCAACTGCCGCTGATGAAGTGGATGCCAAACAAACCGGTCAACGCAGCCACCCCTGGCCCATTGATATCTTCATGTATCCCATGAATCAGGCTGGCTTTGTACATCTGGCCATTTTTGTCGGGATTCCATTGGTTGTAGGTTTGATCCTTAAGCTCCTGGGGCCTTTGACCATCGTGATATGGATTGTTCCTTTTTGCATCGGGATTGCGGTTAAATTGTATTACTGCTGGTACATTGCAGAATGTGTGAATGACAGTGCCGGTGGAGGCATGCGCACGCCTGATGCCTTCTCTTCGGCTGATCTGTCAGACCAGCTCAGTCTGGCCATTCATCTGGGTGCCGCGTACGTCATGTTTGCCGGGCCTGCGTTCTTTTATCACCTGTATCTCCATAGGATGGATGCTCTATTCTGGTGTCTGACAGTGTACGGTGTGATTTTCTTTCCCATGGGTCTGCTCGCCATGGTCCTGTATCAGGACAGTTCTGCACTCAATCCATTCAAGCTGCTCCTGGCCATCATCAAGTGCTTGTTACCGTATCTTGGCCTCATGGTTCTTCTGTCACTGGTGTTGGGTCTGTTTACACTGCTGTCCCGCATTCCCGTGCTTGGTCAGTTCTTCTGGGTGTATGGCAGCTTCATACTCGCCCATCTCCTGGGCCGATTCTATTGGCGCAATCAAGCAAGGATCGGGTGGTTCTGAGCCCACAGAACACCGTGTACTAATGGCTGCTGACAACCCGCCTTTTAATCTTCTCCTCCACCTGTGCCATGGAGATGCCCGAGATGACCTGACGCATGGCCCAGAAGCGGGGGCTTTGGAATTTATGTGTCTCCGCCTGTTTCAAGGCGTAGGCATACAGTGTCTCTCTGGCCTGTCGTTGATCTTCAGGCAGGGCTTCGAGATATTTGATAAGTTTTGTGGGATAAGACATTGTTTGGTTGCTCATTTCTGGTTTCTGGTTGTTAGTTATTGGTTATTCGTCGAGCTGTCAGCCAACTTCGATCCGCGATCCGTGATCTGTCAACTCCCTTCAGCCTTCAGCCTACTCACCTACGGTCAATATCATTTCCACTGTCTTGGCGGCGCCCAGGGCCTGGGCTCTAGGGCTGGGGCAAGACCCACCGATGGTGATCTTGAATCTGCCTGGCTCAAGGATGGACTGTCCATCCTGATTCACGAGTGTGAGCATATCAGGCGTGATCATGAAGGTCACGGTCTTTCTTTGTCCGGGTTCCAGCGACACCCGCTGGAATCCCTTGAGTGCATACTGGGGCACGGGCACAGACGCTTCGATATCCGTGATGTAGAGCTGGGCCACTTCCTCGCCTGGCAATTCGCCTCTGTTGGTCAGTGTCACAGTGACCTGCGTACTCTGTCCGGGCTTGATTTCTGCAAGGCTGAGCCTGGGGCGGCTGTATTCAAATTGGGTATAACTCAAGCCGAAACCGAATGGGTAGAGGGGCTCGGCGGTCATGTAGCGATAGGTGCGGCCTGTCATGGCATAGTCGGCATACTCAGGCAGTTGCGCCACTGATGTGGGGAACGTGAGAGGCAGCTTGCCGGACGGTGTGACATCGCCAAACAGCATGTCGGCCACGGCCTGGCCCCCCTGTTCCCCCGGATACCAGGCAAAGACCAGGGCATCTGCCATGTCATGGACCTCGCCCAGGGCAATGGGGCTGCCGCCTGTGACCACGACCACGAGTTGTCTGGCATTCTTGCGGAGCTTCTTGAGCAGGTCAAGCTGGTGCGCAGGCAGCTGGATGTCCTCGCGGTCACCCTTGGCCGGGCTGGCCAGGGATTCCCCTTCTTCACCCTCGAGCATATTGTCCAGACCGACCACGGCGATGGTCACATCCGCCTCAGCGGCAATGCCGGAATACCAGTCCACAGGATTCACATTGGCGTGGTCCAGCAGGGCGCCGGGTCTGTACTGCACCGTGCTGGCAGGGGACACAGTGTTCATGATCCCTTCGAGGATGGTCACGAGGTGATCACTGAGGCCGTAGTAGTTGCCGAGCAGCGGCTGGACATTGGCTGCCATGGGGCCCACCACATAGAGCTGTGTAGGATTCTTGCTCAAGGGCAGGCACTGGTTCTTGTTCTTGAGCAGCACGATGGACTTCTGAGCGGCCTGCCTGGCCAGGTCCTTGTGGGCCTGAGAGCAGAGGACAGAGGCCGGGATCTTGGTGTAGGGATTCATCTCAGGTGGGTCAAACAGGCCCAGACGCATTTTGGTGCGCAGCAGACGTGACAGGGCCCTGTCCACATCGGCTTCTGTCACGAGTTTCAGGTCCACGGCCTTTTTAAGATAGGGACCGTACGTGCTCCCGCAATTGAGGTCCGTGCCGCTCTTGAGTGCCAGGGCTGCGGATTCTTCAGGTGTCTTGGTGACCAGATGGGTCTGGTGGATGTCTTGCAGGGCCCAGCAGTCAGACACCACGTGACCCTTGAATCCCCATTGACCGCGCAGGATGTCCATGAGCAGTTTCGAACTGCCGCAGCAGACCTCATGGTTGGTCCGGTTGTACGCCCCCATCACGGTTTCCACGCCGGCATCGACCAGCGCATGAAACGCGGGCAGATACGTTTCCCACAGGTCCTTGTCAGAGACCACCGCATCGAACTCGTGGCGCAGCGCTTCAGGGCCGCTGTGCACGGCATAGTGCTTGGCACAGGCCGCCACCTTGAGGTAGCGGTGGTGATCGCCCTGCAGGCCCTTGACCAGGGCCGTGCCCATCCGGCTGGTGAGAAAGGGATCTTCACCGTAGGTTTCCTGGCCGCGTCCCCAGCGTGGGTCGCGGAAGATGTTGATGTTGGGCGTCCAGAAGGTCAGGCCCCGGTATCGTGCGAAGTTGCCCTCATCCTGGGCCTGCTGGAACTTGACGCGCGCCTCGTCCGAAATGGCTGAGGCCACATCATATACCAGACCTGTGTCAAACGTGGCCGCCAGGCCAATGGCCTGGGGAAAGACCGTGGCCTTGCCTGCCCTGGCCACACCGTGCAGGCATTCGTTCCACCAGTTGTACGGGGCAATGCCCAGGCGGGGCACTGCGTCTGCATCATACTTGAGCTGACTGATCTTCTCCTCCAGAGTCATACGCGAGATCAGATCCGCAATACGCACGTCCATGGGCTCCGCAGGGTCAAGGAATGGGGCATTCTCCAAAGTAACCTCCTGTGCAGTACAGAAGCCCACGACCATCATCACCACCGCAAATCCGCATGCTACGCGTAAGTCTCTCATAGTCAACTCCTTTGCCAGATCAGACATCCACCAATCATCACTCAAAAATCTGAAATCAAAAATTTATCATAAGGCCTTCAGCCATCAGCCTACAGCCTTTTTTTATTTTTTAGCGAACTATTCCTGCTGCTGGTTCATCTGTATGATGTGATCGATCAATAGGATATCCTGCAGGTGCACCTGAATCGTGGAAAGTGTTGAAATACAATCAATTAACGCAGCTCGTTGTGGTGACGCTGAGGCCTTTGGACGGCTCTATGAGTCATACTACGCCACCATGGTCTGGTTGGCCTATGCCATCCTGTTGGATCGAAATCTGGCTGAAGATGCAGCGCAGCAGGCATTTGTGAAGGCCTGCGAAAAACTGGGAGACCTGAAAAACACAAGTCGCTTTGGCGCCTGGCTGGGGCGAATCTGTCGCAATGAAGCATATCAAATGATGCGGTGTCGCCAGAGAACACAGGTGTCCTTACCACCGCAGCATGAACCTGCAGTGGCTGATAACCCAGGAAATACCGATGATCATCAACAGATTGTCAAGGCGGCAGTGGACAGGCTCCCGGAGATGTACAGAGAAGTGATCGTCCTGCATTACTATCAGCATCTGGATTATCGACAGATCAGTACTGTACTCGGCATCGCAGAGGCTACTGTACGCGGAAGACTCTTTCGGGCCAGAAGAAAGATCGAAAAAAATCTCCGGAAAAACGGCTTTATGGAGGGCAGACAATCATGACCAGTCCTCAAGACAAACACTGGCTGGACAAGGCCATTGAAAATACAGCCCCGGGCACGCAGCCCGAACCGGACTTTAAGACCTGGCAAGAGCAACACCCCAAGGCCCTGGCGTCTCTACAGAAACGAGCACAGAAAAGAACTCGATCACGCACCGACCTGTCGGCCGCGATCGAGCTCGGGAGACGCATTATGAGAAGCCCCGTTACGAAATTAGCCATCGCCGCAGTATTCATCGCAGGCTGCCTGTTCCTGGTACGTCACCTCCAGGGAGGTGACACCGTGACCGAGCCACAACCGACGATCGTCAAAAAGATCGAATCTGAGAAGGCTCTACGAAATGAATTCACCTTGGCACAGGCTCTGTATGAACAAAAGGATTTGCCCGGTTTGTTGATTCTTTTGGAAACCGGCCAGGAAGCGACACAGGTTAAGATCGCTGGATTTCTTGCGGAGATAGGTGATGCCTCAGCGATTCCTACTTTGCAGAGGCTGGCTGATGTGTGGGATGGTGAGGGGGAGAATCCTTTTCAGGCCGCTGTCAATACGATTGAAAACCGGCAGAAGTCCGATCAGTCCGAACAGATCAATTCCAATAAAGAAATTGACTTGAATTTCAACATGACGAGTCCTTGGAGATTTGAATCCGGGGGCTCGCTTCTTGGAGCCAATTTCATGGAGGAATACTTTGGGCTTGATACCTGGCTGGGATTGCCTTCCGTCGCCTTGGCATCAGATTTTACAGCGGTCAGGAATTCTCAGATGATAACTGACTATTGGATACAGGTGGAGGTCGTGGATGAACTGGGCTATCCCATTGAGGGTGTTCGCGTTTATGCCTCTGCACTGGAGGCAGAGCTAAATGGGCTGCCTGGTTTTGCAGTCTGTGATGACATAACAGATGCCAATGGTTGGGCCATGATGGATACGTTAAAGCCATCTCGATCAGGTTACGAAATCATGGCACATCATTCTGCGTACGCTCTGGAGCATGTGACTCTAAAGTCGGCTGATCCCCATGGCATTGAGCAGGTTAGGCTCGTTTTGAAGAAGGGCGGAGGCGTTCACGGGTATGCCGAGTATAGCGATGGTGTACCCGCGGAAGGGGTCAATGTGTTTCTCGTGCCGGATTGGTGGCGGGATGGTGCTATGCAGATATATAATGAATGTCTGGTGGATGCTCAAGGTCTGTTCACTTTGGAAGGTGTGGTCAACGGCAATTACAGAGTTGATGTTGGCATTAAGAGTGAGAATTCTGATTCTTCAAGGTGTTATCCTATTCGTCAGGTTCAATTTCCACTGCCTGAAGGCGAATTGCTTTTGGTGCAGATTCCCAGGAAGTCCCCCGGTTCGTTGGCATCAATAACGGGGACAGTGGTCTGGACCACCGAGAAAAGGGTCAATCGTGATATTCTCATTAAAGCATACAGATCAGAGACAGATTTTCAGCAAGCGTCAGCATTAGAAGGTCAGGCTGAATCCTTTGAGATTAATTCCCTGGAGCCAGGGACATATACCTTGAAATTTTCTGGGGTGAATCTCAAGGAAACTGTTTTAGAGAATGTCGAAGCGCCATGCTCCGGCGTGGAAGTTGTGCTTGCCTATCAAGAGCTTCGTTTGCGTGGCAACGTGGTTGTGGCAGAGACCCAGGCACCAGTGGATCAATTCAAGGTACGGTTTGCCAATGCCAGGCCTTTGGAGGGGATTGGCTTTATACGGGGGACAAATCGTTGGACCCAGTGTGTCAATGGACACTTCGATGTATGGGCACCTGGCTCGGGCGCCTATCAGGTTCAGGTCATGGCGCCAGGCTATGCTGTGGCATATAGCCCATTCATGAGGACCGATGAAGCCGAGTCGGTCACCATTGAATTGGTCCAGGGAGGTCGGGTCACGGGCCGTGTTACAAATACGGCAGGTGAGCCTGTCAGTGGTGCCATTGTGATGCCTCTATCCTATGTGGGCGGTGAGGCATATTGCTACGGAGAATCATATTTATATGAGCAAGACATGCCTAAAACGATCAATGGATTTTTTGAGCTTGAACAATTGCCACCTGGCTCTGAGACGATTAAAGTGACCCATCCGGCTTATTTGCCGGAACTCGTAGAGAATATTGAAGTCTTTGGCGGCCAGACCACTGAGCCCGTTGAGATTGTGCTCAAGCGTGGCGTCAGTGTCGAGGGTTTTGTGTTTGATGGCCAGGGACAGCCAGAGGCCAATGTGACACTGCTGTATCAGAAAGATTCCATGTCCGCTGATGGACCACCGATCACTGTTGTGACTGATGCAAAGGGATACTACAGAGTGAATCATCTGCCGCCAGGGGAGATGTGTACTATCCGTCGTGCAAATCTTGAAACAGCCTTGGGCATGGTTTGCCGAGCGTATAGAGTCCCAAAGTCGCAGACGGGTCGTTTGGATTTTGGTGGAAAAACTTGGGTCAGCGGCATCCTTGAAAAGGATGGATCGCCTTTGTCAAACGCAAGGATGAGACTATCCCTTCCGGAATATTCTCAGTCTTCTGAATTGACGGTTAACGGCATCACCGATGAGGCTGGTAGGTTTGTATTGTTTGGCGTGCCGGACGGTCGTTATGGTATTTACATTCGGAACTCTGAAAAGTTAAATAATTACTCCAGAGCAACGATCGTTGAAATTTGGCAAGACCACGTTGATTTGGGTGTGATTTCCGTGGAGTCTAAGTAACCCGACATCGTATTTCAAAGATCCATCCCAGGCCGAGTCCGAGGGCTTGGGCGGGTTTTATTGAACTATGCAAACCACGTCCTGCGTCCTGTGGTGTGGTCAGAGTGAAACAGGCTTTGCCCATAAATACAGATCTGTCATTGCGATGAAGGAAGCCATATTCCATTGGCAGTAAATGTTTATTCTGCAAGGTATACATTGACAGTTAATATCATTTTATGATAGTATTTGTACATGGAAATGAACCGGTATAAGACGATTCAGATGTGGGCAGAGGACCTTGGTGGTGTTTTTACCATTGCAGATCTGAAGGTGGCATTTGATGAGAATACAGAGGTGACTCTGTATCGGAGACTGGGTAAGCTTATTGATGCTGGAGTGCTCGTCAAGGTAAAACGAGGTATGTACGCAACGCATGAGGCTTCGCTGACAACCATCAGTAGCAGGATTGAGCCTGGTTCCTACATTTCCACGGGGACGATATTGGCTCAAAAAGCGATTATTGGATCTGTTCCGGCCAGACGTGTCCAGGCGGTCAAGATGGGGCGGCCGCGTACTTACGAATGTGAGTTGGGGATCGTTGACCATCTCAGCATTCATCCGAGACTCTACTTTGGGTATGTACCGGTTAATGGGATGTATCAGGCTATACCGGAAAAGGCATTCCTGGATGTTTGCTACTTTTTTTATAAGGGGAAGAAGTTCTCGTTTGATCCGGCAAGTGATATCAACACTCAGGATCTGGACTTTGAGACGATTGACAGTTATCTGGACAGGTATGACAAACGTTTTGTCACATTCTTTAATCGTATCTGGAGAGGTTCATGATGGAGAAAGAACAAGCACTACTGGCCAAGGTCCTGGATCTATTCTCCCAGAAATTCGACAAGAGGGCGGTGCTTCGAGGCGGTATGGTGCTTAGAGTACTGGGTTCACCCAGATTGACTAATGATCTGGATTACGTGTTTGTCCCCTATCGTTCCAAGAAGGACATTGTGGCAGATGTACTTGAGTGCCTTAAGGCCGTTGAAGGCGCCACGTTGACCCACTCCTTGAATTCCAAATGCCTGCGTGTGGTGTTATCTACAGAGGATGCCACGATTCAGATTGAAGCGAAAGTCGCCATGAAGATTCCCACATCCACCCTTTCAACGAAGTTGTTTTCCACACAATTCAATGTGCCCCAAAGACTCATTCGCGTGGTGGACTATTCTGTGGCTCTGGCAGACAAGATGGCAGCCTGGAATGAACGGCGCCTCATCCGGGACCTGTATGATATCTGGTTCTTTATTCAGATGAATATTGAACCCGATGTCACGGTGCTCAAAAAAAGGCTTAAGAAGCCGATGTACTCAAAGGACGTGAGAGAGAAAGACTATTTCTCAGGTAACACGGTCAGTGAGTTCTATGAGTTCCTTCGAAAAAAGGCTTCGCTTCTTTCAGATGAAGCGATCAGCAAAGCCTTGTCAGACTATCTGCCCCCAGAAGAAACCACAGGTCTGACTATGCTATTCAGGGCCGCACTTGCCAAGTTGCGCTAGTGTCTGCTATTTTTATCAGAGATACGACACTTAATCCTGGTTTTCGTATACTAAAAGCCTGGTCCATTCAGTCTTATAGGTGATTGTTGGTTATACCATCACAGGCGAACCTTACCCAGCGGACAAAGTCTGGTTCATTCCCTGTCAGATCAAACACTCCGGAGGCAAGGTGGAAGTCGACACCCCCATGATCAAGTTCTATGATTTTGAGGGCCATCGCTACGCCTTTATCATTGGCAACAAGGAAAAGGGCGTGGTCGATTAACGAAGGCGTACACTGTACAGCGATGATCGGGCCGTGATGAACAGGGTTTTTCTATCTCTGCCGCCGAAGACCAGGCTGGTGGGTCGCTGGGGGACTTTGATGGTGTCGATGGGTTTTCCTGTTGGGTCAAAGACCAGGATCTGGCCGGCGGCGATGTAGACATTGCCTTGGGTATCCACGGCCACATTTTCGCCACCTTCCTGTGCGAACAACCTGGGATCCGAGAGTGTGCCATCCTCGCCCACGCTAAAGGACCATGTCTTGAGTTCTGCTTCATTGGTCACATAGAACCGCTGTCCTGGTATGGTGGGTGCGATGCGGAAGGCGCGTAATACGTCGGCCATCTTGGTGCCCCACATGGTGGCGCCGGAGGTGAAATCCTGTGCAGCCGGAATGAAGGTGGTGTTGTCTGGTGAAATATAATGGAACGGCTTTT
>JAIPFM010000214.1 GCA_021736645.1 Phycisphaerae bacterium
AGGTGATGCGTGAGCTTGAGCATGTTGTACACATTACAGGTCTCAGTGGTGTTCACGCCCAGCCGATCGTTGAGCGTATCAGGCGGACCAAAGTGTTCGTTGATGCAGTGGCCCCCGGTACAGTAGGAATGGTGATTGACCACGCGGTCCCAGAAGAACTCGGCGCCTGTGCGGTCCTTGATGTCCCCTGTGAGTTCGTAGCGTCTGGCCAGACCGATGAGCTTGGGCACCTGTGTATTGGCGTGCAGGCCACTTAGTTTGTCTGTACGCTGCACCAGCGGATCGAGCACGAATTCGTGGTGAAACCTGCGTGACAGGATCAGATATCTGCGCTGGCCAGTGTCTGCGTACAGGTCGGCCAGCACCTCGTTCATACCGCCATGCTCGCAGGCAAGAATCCGCTGCATCTGGTCGTGGTCCAGATTGCTGAGCACACGCCCCAGCCAGTCGGCCAGTCTGGAGTTGACCTCCAGGGCCTGTTCGTTATCACACAGGCGATACGCGTCCACCAGCCCGGCAAACAGTTTGTGCAGTGTGTACAGCGGTACCCAGCACCCATTCAGGTCAAATCCTGCGGACCGGATATCCCCTTTTGCCACCTGTTCAAACACAGCCTTGCCGCCCGGAATGGCCGCCACATACCCATTGCCATGGGCCGCCTGGCACAGGGCCAACTCCGAGACAATGTAATTGACTCGATCCAGAAAACGGGTGTCCCCGGTCGATTGAACCATCAAACTGCACCCGGACAGATAGTGGCCCAGACAGTGGCCGGCCACGCCGCGGTTTTCCCAGCCCCCGTACACAGGGGCCTTGGGTTCCACCCCGGCCTCCTTGCGGAACCAGGCCAGCAGCCGATCCGGCTCCAGGGCCAGGAGCCACTCGCTCTGCAGATCCTGCGCATGCTTGAACGGCCCATCCAGTAGACGCACCTCTTTGAGTGCAAACGGCTCAGCCGCAAAGGGCACGACCTCATCCACCACTGCCCCGACACACACCACGCAAAGCATCAACGTCACAATTAAACCACGCATAGCACACCACCTACCGAACACTGAAAATTGATCACCATGTCTCAGGACTGAACGCCTCAAGAGTCAAAACCAAGTCAAAATATAGTCCATTTACAGCTAATAATCACGTCCAGAATTCAAATTCAGGAAGTTTGACGCACCCCGCGCGGATTCATCAGATCCCGGAAGAACCGGGTAAAGCAATGATTATTTTGTAACAAATCCCCTAAACCCACGTCTTATACAGTATTATTGAAGGTAAGGAAGGGTACTACTATGTTTGAGTGTTCCAGGGTATTTGCAGTTCTGATGCTGTTTACAGGTTGTTGCGGACTCAGTGCGGCAGGATCTGTCCACGACATTGTGATCAATGAGTTCATGGCCTCCAATGGCTCTGTGATTCGAGACGGACAGGGCCAGTATGAAGACTGGATCGAGCTTTACAATACTGCGGATAGGCCTGTGGATGCGGGCGGCCTGTATCTCACGGATGATCTTGCAGAGCCTGCAAAATGGCAGATCCCCATTGACCGTGCCGCAGAAACCATGATCGACGCGCACGGGTATCTGATCATCTGGGCGGACGAAAACACTCAGGACTCCGGGCTGCATGCCTCATTCGGCCTGAGCGCGTCCGGCGAAGAAGTGGGTTTGTTTCACGAAGACGGTATGACTGCGATTGACTGGCTCATGTTCCCTGAGCAGACTCATGACATGTCATATGGACGATTTCCCGTTGGTCACGGTCCGTGGCAGTTCATGATAGAGGCCACACCCGGGAAGGAAAATACAGAGGCCTTTCAGGGTGTGACCGGCAATGTCCAGGCCTCACATGCCCATGGGTTTTACAGAGACCCCATAACCCTCGAGCTCACAACAGACACACCGGACGCTGAAATATGGGTGTCGTTGGACTGTCTGTCGCCGCACAATCAAGTGGGGAGATACGCGGCCACAGGCACAAAATATTCGGGCCCGATTCAGATCAGCCAAACCACCTGCATCCGGGCCATTGCAGTCAAAGAAGGCTGGAAGGACTCCAGAGTCCTGACTCAAACCTACCTCTTTGTCGAGGACATCATCCATCAGTCGCCCCACGGTGAACGACCTGATCCGATCTGGCCGCTCGGCAGTGTCAACGCACAGACCCTAGATTACGGCATGGACCCGGACATCATCACTGATCCTCGTTATGCAGATCTTGTGGATGATGCCCTGGTCGCGATCCCTTCGATTTCCCTGGTGACTGAAACGAGAAACCTCTTTGACAGCAGACAGGGCATCTATGTCAATGCCTCCATGCGAGGACCCTCTTCAGAACGCCCTGTATCCGTGGAGCTCATCCATCCCGACGGCGCAGAGGGATTTCAGATCGATGCGGGCCTTCGAATCCGCGGCGGATACAGCCGCAGCGGGGGCAATCCCAAACACGCCTTCCGACTCTTCTTCGGCAGCGAGTACGGGGCGTCTGAACTGACCTATCCCTTGTTTGGGGATGAGGGTGTGGACCACTTTGCCAACCTCGATCTTCGCACCAGCCAGAACTACTCGTGGTCGTATGGCGGAGACAATCGCAACACCATGGTGCGCGAGGTCTTCTCGCGTGATGCGCAGCGGGACATGGGACAACCCCATACGCGGAGCCGGTATGTCCACCTGTATCTCAATGGCCAGTATTGGGGTCTGTACCAGACACAGGAACGCTCCGAAGCCTCATACGCAGAGTCCTATTTCGGCGGCACCAAAGACGATTATGATGTGGTCAAGAGCACAGGGGACGCAGGCGGGTACACCATTGAAGCCACAGACGGCTCCCTGGACGCATGGCGGCGTCTGTGGGACCTGGCCAAGGCCGGATTCAATGAGGAACGCTATTGCAGGGCTCAGGGACTCAACCCGGACGGCACAATCAATCCGGACTATGAAAAACTGCTTGATGTCGACAATCTCATTGATTATATGCTCTGTGTTTTTTATGTGGGCGACTTCGATGCCCCCATCTCCGGCTTCCTGGGCAATGACCGACCCAACAATTTTTTCAGCATCTACAATCGTGTGAACCCTGATGGCTTCAAGTTCTTCCGGCATGACGCCGAGCACTCCCTGTTGCCCACTGACTCGCGCAACTACGATCGAACCGGCCCCTATCCTGCAGGCAACGAGTTTCAGCACTTTAATCCGCAGTGGCTGCACCAGCAGCTCACAGCCCATCCTGAATATCGCTGGCGTTTTGCCAACCGAACCTTCAAGCACTTCTTTCATGACGGTGTGTTTACCCCGGCAGCATCCCAGGCCCGCATCCTGGCCAGGGCAGACCAGATCGAAACAGCCATCATTGCAGAATCCGCCAGGTGGGGAGACTCGAAACGAGCCTCTCCCTTTAACAGGGACAGCCACTGGTGGCCTGAGGTCAACATGATCGTGAATGACTACATGCTGGACCGCACGGACATTGTATTGGGACAATTGCAGGACAAGGGCTGGTATCCGCTGTTTGACCCGCCCCAGTTTTCAGTGAACGGTCAGCCTCAAGGCAGCAGCACAGTGGCCGTCAGTGCGCAGTTGAGCCTGTTAAATCCCAATCACTCAGGGGATATTTACTATTCCATGGATGGTCAAGATCCGAGATCAGCAGACACCGCGGAGCCCGTGACTGAGGTGATTGTCGGCCTGGATGCACCCCGCCGCTATGTGGTGCCCTATGATGATGACCTGGGCCAGGCATGGATCAGGCCGGACTATGACGACAGCCAGTGGACTGAGACGCGCGGCGGCATCGGCTATGACTGGACCGGGGATTACGAGCCGTACTATACCACCGACCTGCTGGATGACATGTGGGGCATGAGCACCGGTTGCCTGATCAGAATCCCATTTTCAATGGATGATCCGTGCATGGTCGGCAGGCTGATACTCAGCATACAGTATGACGATGGCTTTGCAGCGTATCTCAACGGCACACGCGTGGCCCAGGACAACGCCCCTGCAGAGATGCTCTGGAACTCGACTGCCACTCAGAACCACAATGCCATGAATCAGATCAACGCCGTGGATATTTCATCTCATCAGGGACTTCTAGTCTCCGGCCGAAATGTCCTGGCCATTCATGGCCTCAATGCATCGGCCAACAGTACAGACTTTCTAATCTCTGCGCAACTGGTCTCTGTGCAGGGCCCGGTACAGGAAGGCGGCCTGTACAGGGGACCGCTCACCTTGACGCGAACCACGCAGGTCAAGGCCTGTGTGCTCCGCAATAATCAGTGGAGTGCCATGCATGAGGCCATGTTTTCAGTGGGCCCTGTGGCGGAAAACCTGCGCATCAGTGAACTCATGTATCACCCGCAAAACGACAACGAAGAATATGTGGAACTGGTCAATATCGGCGATGATCCCATCAACCTGAATTTCGTGCGGTTCACCAGGGGTCTGAATTTTGAGTTTGGCGATGTCACGCTCACCTCCGGCGAGACCGTGCTGGTCGTACAGGATGTCAATACCTTTGAAGCGGCCTATGGATCGGATCTCAATGTGGCGGGCCACTACACAAAGAGCCTGAGCAACAGCGGTGAGCGCATTGAACTGAAAGACGCCCTGGGCCAGACCATTCTTGATTTTCGCTACGAAGATCACTGGTACCCCAAGACCGATGGAAAGGGATACGCGCTGGAGGCCTCTGACCTCTGGACCGCGGAACCCAATCAGCTCTCAGATGTCACGGCCTGGCGTCAGGGCGTCCACCTCCATGGATCACCCGGTTTTGTCCCGGGATATTGACAGGACGTTTGCAAAAGACCCTGCCGTTTTTAGCTGTCAGTATACCGTAAGCAGAAAAATATACTTTCGATGTCTACTGAACACTCAACACCGAACACTCTTTAATCCCGGCCTTCGTAGCGCATGAGCGTAAAAAGGAAGTCCGAGAGGCGATTCAGGAACACAATCAAATGGGGATTGACAGGCGATTGACGAGACCACGTCCAGACTCTGCGTTCTGCACGACGGCAGACGGTTCGCGCCTGGTTGAGAAAGGCGGCTTTGGGATTGGTGGTCGGTACAATAAAGTGGGTCAACTTGGGTAATCGCTTATCGAAGGTATCGATCAGCGCCTCGATCCAGCTGATGTCCTGCTCAGTGATACAATGCTTGAGCATGGCACGGCCCTGATCGTCTGACGCGATTTCAGCGTTCATGTGATAACAGAACTCCTGCAACTGACCCAGTATCTCGGTGACTTCCGGATGAGGCCCCATGGCCTTGACCACACCCAAAGCGGCATTTAACTCATCTACTGTGCCATAGGCCTCCACCTGCGTCGAATCCTTGGCCACGCGTGAACCGCCCAGTAATCCGGTCATGCCTTCGTCACCGGTCCGTGTATATACATCTGCTTTCTTGCCCATATGCGTCATCCTTATCCTATGAGTCTGAACTTTGAAAGAACCACTACGCCTGAATCCATGCGTGCGTTCGATCCATCCCCTGATATACTGGAATTGCCTGTTTTCCGGCCCATTAAAACCAGGCTCGATTTCAAATACCAGAAAAATACAACAGGGGCATAGGCAGGATGCTGGGGCTTGCCTCTCCCCAGAGAGGTTAGAACGCCGGGATCAGCATAATCTAGGGTATTCTGCAGGGTTCAGTGCCCTTTGGAGCCTCAGGAACGGTCTTGACCTTCGTATTTTCTTCTTTCGCCTTGAGAAAGGCATTTTCCTGTGTCATAATAAGATCTGCTGGCGCAGTTCATGGCCTCGGAGGCTCACGGAACCAGGTTTATTGCATGTTATTTTTCTATAACCAGTACCTTCTCACAATGAAGATCCATTGATGTCAAGGCGTGAGAACATGAGTAAATTTCAAATATCAATCTGGAAGACCCTATTGCTCGGGTTGACAGCAGGCCTCCTGAGCGGATGCTCTTATTACCATGGACTGCGAGACTACGGGGGGAGTCCAAAACTTCGAAAAGGGGCTGTACCCTGCATCTCCTTTCCGAACAAGTTCATTGGGCCTGATCGGCTTGGCAAGCACTGCTATCACTACAGTCTGAAAGAAAGATCCGGCATTGTGTACACCGCCAAGGCAGGTCACGTGGATATTGCCCATGTCAGAAAATCAGCAGACTGGACCGCCTATCTGGCGGCCGGATGCCTGGAAAACCTGCTGGCCCAGAGGACGACATGGGAGTTTGCCTTTCGGGAACCGACCCGATATGTGGTCACACTTGAATATCCTGCTGACTGGGCATCGCTTGACAATCGTAATGAAATCGCCGAGGAAGTCGCCATCAGTCTGGGTGAACACTTTGCGTACACGGGCACGGTCTGGCATGAGATACTGACGTGGTTCGGGTATAAATCAACCCGTGCGGTGTCTGAATTTGCCTCTGCCTTCTCCTGGGAAGATAATTTTTCCAACCTCCTGGGAACCGCATTGGCGGCTCAGGCCCTGGGCGATAAAGCGCACTGTTACAATGAAGCCATGACCCTGGAACTGGACAAGGCACTTCAGGCACTGGACGTGCAGCCCATGAAACTGGCCAAGCAGATTGCCAGGGACGCTCGAGGCGAATGGTATGTGGTGGGATTCCCGATCTTCATGGATGTGATCAAACGGAACCTGGACATTGGAGAGGATGGCACGGTACAGTCCGTCACCTACGAAGGGGAAGGCCTTGCCATCCCCGTACCGGAAAAGCACTGGGAACACCATGGATTTAGGCTGACACTGGAGATCCTGCCCAGGGGGTATCAAAGCAAACGCATCCGGAAGCTTCTCCACGCGGACCGAGTCTACCCTGAGCAGGACTTCAAGACCATCATGGACTTCATCGAACAGGATGCACACAAACGAGGCTACGATGTGATCCGCTAGTCCTTTATCTCAGGTGTCTGGGACTGGGTCCTTTGACACCAGGTCTCCCACATGTACCGATAGGCAGCCTCCAGTTGTCCGGCAAAGGCGTCGGCTTTCAATAGGGTGCTGGCCCCCATACGCAAACGCATGGAGTCACGCATCTGAGAGATGGCCTCCGGCTTGCTGGCCAGGGCAGAAGCCATGGTCACATAGGCCTCCGGCGTGTCCACTGCCAGGAACTCCATGCCCAACTGACTGAGCAGACTGTAGCCCATGCGAGAGCAGCTCAGGTCGCCCTTTAGAGTCACCACGGGCACGCCCATCCACAGGGATTCACAGGTGATGGTGGTGCCATTACAGGGATAGGTATCCAGGGCAATATCCACAGATCCCACACTGGCCAGATGGTCTTCGGGTGATCCACAGGTGTGGATATCGAGTCGGTCAGCCGTGACACCATAATGCTCGAAGCATTCCCGATACATTGCCTTGACCGCCTCGTCATCAGCCACATGGAGCTTGAGCAGGAATCTGGCATCCGGGATGTTCAACAGGATCTGAGACCACAAGGCAATCATGTGCTTGTGGATACTGGCATGGTGGTTGAACGAACCAAAAGTGACATAGCCATTTGTCATAAACGGGGCTTGTGTGACTTCCGGGGCGACGTCCGGAGGCCTGTAGCAGAGGCAGCCCTGGGGCAGATCCACCAGCGTCTCGGTCGTACACTGCCTGGATCGCTCAGACTCAGCCTTGGCATCTGTGATTCGATAGTCGATCTGAGGTAATCCCGTGGTGTCCGGGTGGCCCAGGTACGTGACCTGCACTGGGGCCGGTTTCAAGGCCATGACACCTAGACGGCTGCCCGTGGTGTGACCTGCCAGGTCTACCAGAATGTCGATCCCATCCTGTTTTATGCGCTGGGCCACGGCCTGATCATCCAGGGCCACGATGTCGCAATAGTGGTCAAACCTGCCTTTGAGCCGTGCACTGGCAGCATCCGGCTCGAGAACGTGACCATAGCCGTAGACGCGCACCTTGTCACGATGATGCCCTTCGAGTAGGGGCTCGATAAAGCACGAAACCGAATGACGACTAAAGTCCGGTGAGAGGTATCCAATGCGAATCGTTCGATCCGGATCCGGCTGGTTATAATGCATCCCCCAACTCAATGAAGCTGGGGCATGCCTGCGGGCCCACTCCTGATAGCCTTGAAACAGGGCCTCAGGTGTGGCATCAGGCAGGGTGTGGCTCTGCTGGAGAAAGTCACTGCGCAGCATTTTGTCATCCGGGGCCTTGTCAAGGGCCTGCCTCAGTATGGCCACGCCCTCATCTGCCAGACCCGCCTGACAGTAGGCATTGCCCAGATCATGGTACAGTTCGCCCTGATCCGGATTCAATGCCGCAGCCTGCTGCAGGCAGGAAATGGCCCTGGAGGGACGGTGCGTGTCTCTATACAAACGAGCCAGTTCATAATAGACACACATGTGGGCCTGTTTTTCCAACACCCCCAGAAACGCCTGTTCAGCCTCGTGCAAATGCCCAGTGATCTTGAGCACAATGGCTCGTTCAAACTGAATTTCGAGATTGTCCGGCATGCTGTCGTACAGAGACTGCATGGTTGTCAAGGCCGCATCCTGGGCCTGATATCCCGCAAGGGCTTTGGTCAGCACGCGAATGGCGGGGCTCTTCTGCTGGCGTCGGAGGCAAACAAGGAGGATTTCCACAGCCTGACCCACCTGATGCTGTGACGCCAGGGCATGGGCCAAGTTGACAGCCGTGTCAATGGACTGCGGACTTGTCTCGAAGACCTTTTGCAGGGCGTCCTGAGCCTCTTTAAACCGATTTTGAAGCAGGTAAATACTGCCCAGATTGCCATACACAGTCATGGGGTCTTCCTTGGCATACTGCTTCAGGAGATCAATGGCACTATCCAGACGCCCGGCCCGTACATGATCCAAGGCCTGGACCAAAAATGCAGGCGGTCCCTCTGGACACTGCTGAGCAGCCTTGATCGGCTGGACTTGAGGGAACTTGAACGCCTCGACCCTGCGTCTGCGAACAGTCTGTCTTCTTTTTTTGATATCCATGAAAATCCCTTTTCCTGTTGTCAGTCTATTTTATGGGCATTCCCTTGTGTCAGGCGACAAACATACCTTGTCCAGTTAACAAGTACAGCAATAACCATACCAATTCAAAACCATCACCATCTTAACCTGGACGAACAGGCTGTCAAACTCCAAAAACAGGACTTTTGATTTGCCTTTCGGTCCAACGCGTTCCAATCCC
>JAIPFM010000215.1 GCA_021736645.1 Phycisphaerae bacterium
CAAGAAAATGGCAGATCCCCTGGAGTCGAGTGATAGCGGCCGTGCTATAGAGGTCAGTGACGGGACACGCGGGCATGTGCACGCCACCTGGGGCCGTGAAGGCGGCTAAGCGAGAAATAGCTCTCAGTTTTAAGCTCTCAGCGTTTAGCCATTCGTAATTCTCCAGTCTTATGGGCTGGCGTCTTGTGGCACCGTCTGACTGTCTCACTGTTCGAACCTCGTTCACGAGCCGCAGGTTTCTTCCCTTGAATCGCCATTGGCCCGGTGCTATACTCTGTCGTGTCTGATGAAAAGAAGGTTCTGTCACAGTTATTTTGGGAGAAGTCGTTATGACCTGCAGGTTGACTGATCGTCGAGCATTTCTGAAAACAGTCGGAGCCGTGGCAGCGGGCGCTGCCCTGGGCACTGTGGCCCAGGCCCAAACCGAAAAGAAACCTGCCCAGACGGCGATTCCTCGATGGCGTGGATTCAATCTGGTCGACTTCTTCCAGGCCTTTGATCGGGGTGAGCGCAGTGCAGGCATGGTGAGCGAGGACGACCTCAAGTGGATTCGCGATTGGGGCTTTGATTTCATCCGACTGCCCATGGATTACTGGCTCTGGATCGACACGAATTGGCGTGAGACCAGGAAACTTGCGCCGGACGACATGCACAAGATCAAAGAGAGTATGATGGCCAGGGTGGACCGGACCGTAGAGCTCGGCATCAAGTACGGCCTGCACGTGAGCCTGAACCTCCACAGGGCGCCCGGCTACTGCATCAACAATCCCGAGCGCGAGCCGTTCGTGTTGTGGAGTGACCCGCGAGCAGAGGAGGCCTTCGCGTTTCACTGGGACCTGTTTGCCAGGCGATATGAAGGCGTATCCACAAAGGATCTCAGCTTCAACCTGGTGAACGAGGCGCCGGGCGTTCGGGAGGGCTACATGTCGGCCGAGGACTATCGGCGCGTGATGACCCGGGCCACGGAAGCGATCCGCAAGTACACACCGGACCGGATCATTATTATCGATGGACTGAGCGTGGGCAACAGCGTGGTTGAGAACATGGTCTCCACGGGCGTGGTCCAGAGCGTTCATGCGTACACGCCTGCCGGCATCAGCCATTACCGTGCCAGCTGGGTCGACAAGAATCAGAGCTTCCCCACGCCCACCTGGCCGCTGTTGAATAAGGACGGCTCTGTGAAGTACGATCGGGCCAAGCTCGAAGCCCATTACGCGCCCTGGGCGGCGCTGGCCAAAAAAGGCATCGGTGTGCACTGCGGTGAGGCGGGCTGCTACAGCAAGACACCCTACGATGTCTTCTACGCCTGGTATTCTGACGTGATGGATATTCTCAAGGGCCACGGCATTGGCTACGCCCTGTGGAACTTCCGCGGCTCCTTCGGCATCCTCGACTCGGGGCGCACTGACATCGCGTTGGAAGACTGGTACGGCCACAAACTGGACCGGCGTCTGCTGACGTTGCTGCAGAAGAGTTGAATCATCTTGGCGCTGCGCTGCAAGACAGTGTGACTGTATGTGCAGTGCTGATGTCAAGGAAACTCCTTGCCACAGCTTAAAACTTAACACTGAATACTCAAAACGGGAACTAAGCGACCCGAGATCGCAGTCATAGAGTTCCTGTGTGGATACATCATCATGTCAAGGAGATGCCTTATGGCACAGTTCACAGCATTTTCTCCGGATGTTGAAATCAGTGGGGACGCCGTTCTGTCCGTGGTTAAAGCCATGGGCACATTCAGGCAAACGGCATCGAACATCCTGGGGGAACATGGTATCGTGGCCCCTGAAGGAGGCGCATGGTATTCACAGCAGGCGTGGCTGGACACGTTCAAGGAGATTGCCGAGACAATGGGGGACATTACCCTTAGAATGATAGGGGAAAAGATTCCGGAAGTCGCCCTGTGGCCGCCGGATGTTGACACTGTGGGAAAGGCATTGGCCTCGATTGATGTGGCCTATCACATGAATCATCGGGGAGGTAATATTGGGCATTATACCTTTGAAGCCGTGGGTAAACGATCAGGAAAGATGGTTTGTGAAAATCCCTATCCCTGTGATCTTGATATGGGGATCATTGAATCTACGGCGAGTAAATTTGCACCTGAAGGCGTACATCCTGTTGTCAAACACGACCGCCCACAATGCTGCAGGAAAAAGGGTGGCCCTGCCTGCACATACCTTATCACCTGGTAAAGTAAGGTCTGGGAGTATGTCATGAATGCGGGCCAAGTCGTGCTTGTCATGATGCCATGGGAAAAGCCGACTTGCCGTGCCTCTGTCCCAGTAGAAACGCATCTTCTATACCGACAAGAATACAAAAGAAGCCGTCGCTGACCGGCATTGTGGGATGAACCGGACGCATGTACTTTAAACACCTTAAATTGCCTGAGGAATTGGGGGGCTGAAAGCTAGATTGGATGCTCCGACAGGCTCCCTTGCGTCCCATATCAGGCGATATGCACTATAGGAGAGCCAAATTAGCCATCTTTTTATAATGGGCATTGATCTGGGGAATCTGGAGTTGTATGATTGATTTGGTGCAAAGGATACCAGCGTAGGAGAATTCGCCATGTTGTTTAGAACTGGTTTCAAAACTCCTTTTACTACGATCGGCTACAATCCGCGTGGGACTGTGTTGTCGGCAAAAAAAGGTTCTCGATCCCCAGGGGACCTCCGGGCCTTTGTCTTGCCCACACGGATTTCGCTCGATCTCGCACGAAAATCAGTTTTGAAACCAGTTCTAGCCATCCATGATGTCCGAAAAATGCGGCCCGGTGTATGTGCATGCGCCTGACTACGTAAATGTTGCTTGTGCTGTGAAGGAGAAAAATCATGAAAAGATGGGTTAGAGTCGCAGGCATGATAGGAGTAATCTGTTTTTTGACTGGAAACGTCTACGCCGACTGGATTGACACCTTTTCCGGCGGCCAGTTCGATCTGTCCACATGGCAGCTTCGTGCGTATCCACAGGTCCCGGGTGTCACACAGTTCAATGGTTCGATCGTCGGTGATCCCAATGGTAATACCTATCTCTCTTTGGATGAAGCCCTCTCCTATTCCGTGGGAGGCGCGGCCTTTGGCATGGCCTTTGGCAGTGAGGAAGACTTTGCAGAGGTACGATTGGGGGCCGTGGTCAATGTGACAGGCGATGCCTCACACAATTACCACGGACTGGGGGCCAGGGCCAGCTATATAATGAGCGACGGCTCACAGACGCCTGCCCCCGGCATGGTGGCCAATGCCTACATCCTTCATATCAATTGGGAAAACGGACCGGCCAACCTGAGAATCGAGATTCAGAAGGTCTTCAGCAACAACTATTCGGATGTGCACAATCGAGATTTTGAAACCCTAGTGCCCGGCCTGGACAATGCGCGGAGTTTTTATGCGGCGCTGGATGTCATTGGTTCGAATCCCACCTATGTGACAGGGTATATTTATCGTTCCCAGGGGGGGGAGTTGCTGGCCCAGACCGAAACGTTGATCGATACGGATGCGCAGGATTCGTGGGAAGACCCCGGTCCTCATATTGTGGTCTACCGACAGGGCAAGAGCGGCATATTCGGACAGAATGAACAGGAAGACCCTCCTGGATTCCACACCACGTTTGACGATGTCTCATCCAAGTCACAGGGCGCAGCGGCCCTGTCAGTGCACCCGGTATCCGGTGCCGGTGATGTGTCCGTTCACCCTCGATTGAGCTGGATGGAACCCGATTTTGCCCAGGGGCGTCAACTCTGGTTTGGCTCAAAAGGGAACATGACTCCGGTCGACCCGTCACCTGCAACCGCAGCCTTTGATCCCGGTCTGCTGCTGCCTGACACGACCTATCAGTGGCGCGTGGATCTGGTTGGGTCTGCGGGGCCTGTCACGGGCAATACCTGGGAATTTACCACGGGGCAGTGCCTGCTCATCGATACCTTTGAATCTTATGCGGACAATGCGGCTATCGCCGCAGCATGGCCCCACAATATCCTTCCGAATCCTGACACGGGTGCGACCTATGACTATGTCTTTGTCGATACCGATAAGCGGATTCAAGGCGACAAGGGCATGCGCTTCGAATTTCAGAATCAGTATTCACCCTTCCTGACAGAGGCGACACGCACCTTTGATGCCCCTCAAGACTGGACCGTCGTACCCAATCCCTGCCTGACTCTCGATTTCTGCGGCGCAGAGGACAATGTAGAGCAGTTGATCTACGTGACACTCGAAGACTCAGCCGGCAACCTGGCGACTGTGGAACATCCCTACACGTACGCCGTGCAGTCAGAGACCTGGCGCCACTGGATCCCGATTGACCTGGCAGAGTTTGCAGGCGTGGACCTAGGTGCGATCAAGGCGATCACCCTTGGCGTTGGCGACGGGGCAGACTCCGGGCAGAGCCCCGAAGACCGTGATCAGATCTATATTGACAACATCCGCATATGTCCAACTTCCGGTGGGTACGGCCGTTGACGGTCATACTTCGTGCTCGTGCTCAGCGAAGCGGTGCTCGTAATCGCAATCGAAAAGAAATCGTATGCTCTGCCGACGTACTCAGATAGCCTTGAACAAGGTCCTCCTTGGTGAGCCATGGCGAGGTTCCCCAAAAGGACGATTACGATGACGAGCACGAGCACCGTCCGCCTCTCGGCAGACTGAGCACGAACGGGATACGGTCTCTTGACTGAACCACCTCTAAGGTCGCTCGATGTCTATGCCCCGTTCGAGTTCGCCCTGCCTGCGAAGTTGACGCTTCAGTATCTTTCCGGTGGCGTTTTTTGGAAGTTGCTCCATAAAGATAATCTTGCGGGGTATTTCATGGCGACCGAGATGCGCCTTGCACAGGGACATCAACGCCGCAGGAGATACAGCCTGTCCCTGTTCACAGGTCACATAGGCCACGGGGATTTCACCGTGCAGGCGATGAGATTCGCCCACGACTGCCGCTTCGCAGATAACCGGGTGTTGGCACAGAACGTTCTCGATCATACGTGGATAGACATTCATACCATTGACAATGATCATATCCTTCATGCGGTCCACGATGGTGAAGTAGCCGTCAGGATCTTCAGTCCCCAGGTCCCCGGTACGGAACCAATCACCGAAAAACGACTCTCGGGTCTGCTGGGGCAGGTTCCAGTATCCCTTCATGACATTCGGACCCTTGACACAGATCTCACCAATCTGATTGTGCGGTCGTTCATGGCCGGATTCATCCATGATTTTCATGGCCACACCCGGCACGGACAGCCCCACTGAACCGAGTTTGCGCTGGCCGCCAATGGGATTGACGCAGGTCACGGGTCCGCACTCGGTCGGGCCGTCCCCTTCGTAAATCAACTTGCCGAATCTGTCTTCAAACTGCTGCATGATCTCTACCGGCATGGCAGCACCCCCGGAGACCGCGAATTTCAGACAAGACAATTTCGGCACAAACTCGTCCCGAAGCCGCAGTAATACGTTGAACATACTGGGCACGCCCATGAAGATGGTGGCGTGACTGGCCGCGATGGCATGGGCCACCTGTTCCGGATCAAAACGCGGCAACGGTACCATCGTACAGCCATGCAGAAGCGGAAAGAGCATGCCGACCGTCGCTGCGAAGGCATGGAACATCGGCAAGACGACCAGAATGGTATCGATGCCGGGTTCCAGTTGAAGTGCCGCTTTGATGCTGCACGTATTCGAGATAAGATTCTGATGGGTCAGCATGGCACCCTTGGGGTGGCCTGTGGTGCCTGAGGTGTAGATGATCACAACGACATCCTCGACCGGGTCAAAGGAAACGTCCGGCAGTGCGGCGGTCGAAGCTGCAATGTCTGTCCAGGCCATGTCTGATTCCGGGCCCTTTGTCTCGCCGATACGTATGAACAGACTCAGGTCTTCAATGTCTGTGCGTATGGCATTCACTGCATCGCTGAACAGTTCATGGTAAATCAATCCCCTGGCACCAGCGTCCTTGAGGATATACGCCACTTCCCGAGGATTCTGAAGCGTATTGATGGGGACTACCGTGGCACCGGCCTTGACAATCCCCATATAGGCGATAGCAAAGATGTCCGAGTTCACGCAATACAGCCCAACACGATCGTCCTTGTGCACACCCTGTGCGCAGAGCCCGGCAGCCGCACGATCGGACAGCTCTCCAAATGCGGCAAAGTCCAATGTGCGATCGCCAAACACAATGGCCCGGTGAGAGGCATAGGTTCGGACACTCTGTTGGAGCATGTGCACTATAGAACCGCGGGGATAGTCAAATTCATTGTTCACAATCGTATCCTTATGTTATTTCTCACTGACCTTGTCCTGTGGCCAGTTTTGAATTGACAACTGATTGGGATTGTCCTGGTTTTTTAACCATCGGACTGATTATACCTCCAAAGCAAGGCAAATCAATGGGACTGCAGCAGTCTCTTCGAATATCGGGCTGTGACTTTCTCGCTCGTATGCCTTTGCGAAATGGGACGGGAAAAGTCCGGCCTGACAGACTTCGTGGAACAAAAAGATTTGAATTTTCTTGAACCTAATGGAATACGGGTCATCCTGATATGTAGCAGACGGTTTTTTAAGGAGTGGCATGGAGTCTTTCGAACAATTAGACGATTTGATCAGGCGATGCCAGCGAGGCGAACAGGCCGCCTTTGAAGCGGTGTTTGTTCAGTATCAACCGCGTTTGAGGTTTTACGTTCGGCGATTGGCTTCTTCTCTTGATCATACAGACGATTTGCTCCAGGACATCTGGGTCAAGGTGATCCGAAAGGTAAAGACACTGAGGGACCCTCGGGCATTTACGGCCTGGCTGTACAAAATCGCACGCAACGAAGTGATTTCCCGGGCCCGTCTCAAGGATCCCTGGGTGGGACTGTCCAGCGAACACCTGGAATCTTTTGGGTCCGAGGAGGAACCGGATTTTTCACACGAGGATGCGGCCGCAGTCCATCAGGGTCTGGACCGGCTCAAGGCCCCTCACAAGGAGATATTAACCCTCTTTTTTTTGGAAGAGATGTCGTACAAGGACATTGCTCTGGTCCTGGACATCCACCTGGGCACGGTCCGGTCTCGCCTGTTCCACGCCAAACACTCTCTTCGGAAAGAACTGGAGAAGAGCCATGAATAATATGAGAAACACACTCTTACAGCAGGACGGGCTCGATCCTGCAGGTGTCACCGAGCAGGAGTTGACACAATTTAGAATGCTCCTGGCTCAGGAGCAGAAGCGAGTCAAACGATTCTTACGGCTTTTAATGATATCCGGAGCTTGCATGGCCTTGATTCTGCTAGGGCTTTGTGTGTCAGAGTCTGTATTGGAAACGCTGAATATTCCATTTGTTACGGCATCCGGTATCGTCGTGATTGGAATATGGATTGTGATCATCCCCGTGATGCGGCGCATTGGCCGGCGTCTGGAACAAAGCACACATCGAATCACTGACTATCAGCAGGTCCTGCCTGAGTGCCAGGCTATGTGTGCTCGCGGCATTCCCATGGCGGGACGCATGGGCCAGACACGTTTTCTGTATTGGCCTGGTCTGTTGCTGGTTGCTCTGATTATCTGGGTGATCTCCATGATCGTGGGCCATGCGATACATCTGCTCCTGACTCAGTCTTTCTCGCAGTTCTGGAGCGTCACTCGCTGGCAGAGCGGCTTTGCCGTTTTGATTTTTGTCGGCATGGTTCGAGGGAACCTGATCATACCTCTCACGTCTCTCAGGGAATTGGATCAATCGGACACGAGATTCTGGATCAGGGCTCCCAGGATCGCCGCCTTGCGTATCCCTCCGCTATTCTGGAAAACGGGATTAACAGGTCTATTGGGATTCATCGGAGTCCTGTCTGTGTATCTCTTCTTCCAGGGCAATGATGTCTATGGTCGAGCCCTGGCTGCCATGCGAGACGCCCAGAGCATACGCGCTGTCGGGTATGGTTTTGAAGACGGCCAGCGTGTCAAGACCAGTGAGATTCGGTATCAGGCAGACAAGGGCACTCACATTCAATGGTTCAGGGGAGACCAGATCATCGACATGTATGACGATGGGCAATATCGATACGATTTTGTACAGGGGAATCGCTATGTGGTAAAAAAGAACACGGAGCAGCCCCTGCTGCCTCGCGAACTGACGGAACTGCCTCGCTATCTCAAATGGACTCGACGTGATCCGGACAGGGACAAGCATATAGAGACTGTCGTCCAGGGCCATGTGCGTTATGTTTTTTACAAATGCTACAAACGTGAAGATTCAGACAACCTGTCCCTCATGTGGATGGAACGGTCAAGCGGCACACCGCGATTCAGGCAATATGAGGAATATAAGCGTGTTGACGGGAAATGGGAGCAGGTCGAATTGATCGAAGTCGACTATGACGAGCCCATGGATCTGATCATGCCGCCGGAGGTCTTTGAACAGCAGGGCATCAAGATTGTGGAACCGGAGACAGTTTCCAGGGCGGAATACAGCCTGGAGCGTGCCCTGGCCACGACCGAGGTCCTGGGTCTGACTTTTGCCGTGCAGGACCTCAAGCGGTGGGGTGACACACTGCTGCTGACCTGTTCAGTCCGTGCCACAGACCAGTCACTCAGAGAACGTAAGAAGGAAAGAAGCTAAGAAAGCAAGAGGGGGTTCCCACCTTCAGACTGTCAGCGAAGCGTCCCATCCAGTCGGTAATCAAGCCTGCAAAATCTTGGTCTGTGGTTGTTTTCTGCACAAGAAACTGGCCATGATGCTCAGGGCATGTCGATTTATTGTTCAGGTCCAGGCGCCCGACTCGTTGTTGTCTTAAATCCATGACAGGCAAGCCGTTATAGCTCTGTTGATCGCCCCTCTGAATTGTCAGATTTAAGGCGTGCAGCACTCCTTTTCTGCAAAGCGCAGATAAGGGATTTTGGCCAAAAGTCCGAAAAAAAGTCCTTATCGGGGCGGATAGATAAAATATGGCAATCGAATATGCTATAATGGGGCTCCAAAATTATTTCCTGAAGGAGAACATTATGATGAAACGACTACTGACAATTCTAATGCTCTGTGTTTTTATG
>JAIPFM010000216.1 GCA_021736645.1 Phycisphaerae bacterium
TGGCTGCCCTGGTCCTGATCTGGACAGGGGGTATGTCACGCCAGGCAGAGGTGGTATTGACCCTGCTCGTGACTGTGCCTTGGCTGGCGTTTGCGTTCAGCGTGCGCAGCAAGGTGGCCTATCTGCTCCGTACACTGGCCAACCTCATGGAGGCCCTGCGTGAAGGGGACTATTCCATGCGCTTGCGCGGGGCCAGCCCCGGTGATGCCCTGGGTGAACTCATTCTGGAGGTCAATCAACTCACGCGGTCTCTGCAGGACAGGCGGTTCAGTGCCATAGAGGCCACGGCCCTGTTGCGCAAGACTTTGGGCCAGATTGATGTGGCCATGTTCGGGTTTGACCAGCAGGGGTGTCTGTGTCTGATCAATGACAGTGGTCAAGCGGCCCTGGGCAAGCCGGAAAAGGATCTCATGGGCCAGACTGCCGCAGTATTGGGACTGGCGCAGTGCCTGGAAGGTGACACGCCTCGCATCCTCGAACTGGCCCTGCCAGCCGGCATGCGCCGATGGGAACTCCGCCGTACCACGTATCGTGACAAGGGCGTGACACATCAGATGGTCTTCCTGTCCGACCTGACACGCACGCTGCATCAGGAAGAACGTCTCGCGTGGAAACGCCTCATCCAGATCCTGCGTCACGAACTCAACAATTCTCTGACCCCGATCCAGTCCGTGGCCCAGACACTGCAGCAGCGGGTCAAGCAGGATCTGTCGGAGGATCAGTGGCTTGAAGATGTCAGAGACGGTCTGGATATCATTGCAGCCCGATCCGAAGAACTCGGACGCTTTATAGACGCCTATTCCACCTTGACGCGTCTGCCTGAACCGGTATTGACGCCGTTTGATGTGGGGCCGTGGATTCAGCAGGTTGCACAACTGGAGACACGGGTACAGGTTCTTGTTGAGCCTGGCCCCGATCTGACCATCCACGCAGACCGGGCCCAGCTTGATCAACTGCTCATCAATCTCGTGGCCAATGCTGCGGAAGCGGCGCTCGAATCCCATGACAAGACCGAATCGCAGGTGGCTATCACCTGGCACACCAAGGACAAGGCCGTCCAGGTCCTGGTCAAGGACAACGGCCCGGGCCTGGACCAGACCCGCGACGTGTTCGTGCCCTTCTTCACCACCAAACCCCAGGGCTGCGGCATTGGCCTGGCCCTGAGCCGCCAGATCGCCGAAGCCCACCAGGGCTATCTGACGCTGGAAAACCGATCCGACGGCCCGGGCTGTGTGGCCGGCCTGTGGCTGTCCCTATCCTAGATGAAGTGAATGGACCGCGAGAAATTGACACCTGAGATCCTGTTGAATGGCTATGCCCAGGGGATCTTCCCCATGGCAGAGGCCGATGGCACGATCTACTGGTACGACCCTGATCCGCGGACCATTCTGCCTTTGGATGGCTTTCACGTGTCCAGGTCACTCAATCGCCGCCTGCGTCACGGGGATTTTGACGTGACATTTGACCGGGACTTTCGTCAGGTGATGGTCGAGTGTGCTGCACCAGGGCCCGGTCGCGAAGAGACCTGGATCAGTGAGGATCTCATCGACCTCTACACGGCCCTGCACGAACACGGTTTTGCCCACAGTGTGGAGGTCTGGACCGACGGGCGTCTGGTCGGGGGTGTGTACGGCGTGGCCATTCGCAGGCTCTTTGCCGGCGAGAGCATGTTCAGCCGCGTCACAGACGGCAGCAAGATTGCCCTGGCCCATTTGGTTGACCACCTTAATCAGCAGCAATATACGCTGTTTGACGTCCAATTCACCACCGACCATCTCAAGACACTGGGCGCTATCGAAATCCCCAGATCCGAGTATCAGCGACGACTCAAACAGGCGCTGCATGCCTAGCGCCGCACTCGTGATTCCTCCGAATGATGATGCGGGGCCAGTGGCTGCAGGTTTTTCAGGACACTCATCCACTCTCCAGAGAGCTTGACGTGAAGGCCACGACCACGGGTCATTGAATCGTTCATTGTCCGGGCAGCACGTACGCCAGCGTGGCCTTTCGCACCTGATTGGGCTGTATGCCAAGACCGGACAACATCTTGGCTGCCATGTTCTCTGGGTCGCGCAGTAATGCCAGGAGCATGTGTTCTGTTCCGAGATAATGGTGGTGCAGCATGCGAGCTTCTTGACGTGCATAAGAGTTGAGTACCCGCTTGACGCAGCGTGTTTTCGGCAGTCTGCGCCGTTTCGCCGCCTCATGGCCAGGATGCAAAAACTCTGTGAGCATGGCACGAGTCTTTGCGAGGTCAATCTTGAGGTCACTCAGAATAGAGGCCGCAGCACAGTCTGACGCCATGAGCAGGCCGATCAGGAGATGTTCGCAACCGAGATACTCGTGGTGCCATCTCAAGGCCTCATGATGAGCGAAGTGGACCGCGCAACAGCAGGGTTTAGTCATTCGTAAATACATGGTTATCCTCGATTAAGGTTACTTTACTATATTAGTCCAAACCGGGTAATCAGTGGTTCACGGTCGCGGTCAAAGTTTATTTTTCACTTTATGGCCAGCCTGTCCGTAAACGGGCGCCCGGAATTTGGTATTGGACACCCAATGAATCATTGGTTGGCCATCATCCCCATTTAAACTGTATTAACGCTGATTTGGCCTTGAAGGACTTTGGCACGCAATTTGTTAATACAGAGGTGATGTCCAACGTCAAGACATCAGAAAAACTGAATACTAACCCCTAGCCCCTAATGCCTAGGCCCTAATATGGATATCCCAAGAAAAAATCAAAAACGCAAACGTTGGCTTCGCAGAGGCCTCTTGATTGTCACAGTGCTGATTCTGTTAGGAGCCACGACCTTTGGATTGTCACGTCTGGAACCGGCGGTGCCCAGTGTGGATCAGCGGACACTTTGGATTGACACAGTTAAACGGGGGCCCATGCTTCGCGAAGTCCGTGGTGTGGGGACCCTGATGTCTGAGGATGTGCTGGTGGTCCCGGCCCAGGTGGCAGGGCGGGTTCGGGCCATTCTGGTGGAACCCGGTACTATGGTGGACGCCAATACGGTGATTCTGGAACTGACGAATCCCCAGTTGCAGCTCCAGTGGCTCGATGCCCAGTCCAAGCTCAATTCTGCCGAGGCCCAGTTGTCTGCGGAGGAGGCAGGTCTTGAAGATAAGATGCTGGAGATAAAGGCCAATCAGGCCAAGATGGAGGCGGACCTGCGCATGGCCCAGCTGACCGCAGAGGTCGATCAAAAACAGTATGACGATGATCTCATTTCGGAGCTTGCTTACAAACTGTCTCAGGCCCGGGTGGAAACTCAAGAGGATATGCTGGAGATCAGCAAGCAGCGATGGACCATGTTCCGTGAAAAGACCTATCCGGCCCAACTGGCAGGAGCCCAGGCCACCTTGAATCAGGCCCAGTCCCAGTTCAACCTGACAAAAAGCCAGATTGACTCGCTCTTTGTCAAGGCCGGTACAGAGGGTGTTCTGGCCTCGGTCAAAGAGAATATCGAACTAGGGCAGTCCGTGGCCGCCGGTACGATCCTGGCACGGATCACCAATCCCAAACGGCTCAAGGCCCGTCTGAAGATCCCCGAAGTCCAGGCCCGTGACGTGCGAATCGGTCTCAAAGCGGAGATCGATACATATAACGGCAAAATTCCCGGTAAGGTCTCGCGTATCGACCCGACTGTCATGGAGGGCAACGTGACCGTGGACATTGCCCTCAATGGTGACCTGCCTGACGGCGCACGTCCGGATCTCTCTGTGGTCGGGACCGTGGAAATCGAGCGTCTGGACGATATACTGTATGTGGGACGCCCGGTATTCGCCTCCAGCGAGAGTGCCGTGGAACTGTTCAAGGTCGTGGAACAAGGAAAATACGCCCAGCGTATTCGAGCGCAACTGGGACGCAGCTCAGTCAGCACCATCGAAGTCATAGAAGGCTTGCTTGAAGGCGAGGAGATCATCCTGTCAGACATGTCGCAATGGGACGAGCAGGAGAGGCTCAGGCTTAAATAGGGGCTAGGGATCAGGGGTCGGGGGTCAGGAGCGTAGACATGGAAATACGGAGTTATCGAGACTTGCAGGTGTGGCAACGGGCTATGGACTTGGCTGTAGTGTGCTATGAGTTAACCAAGCAGTATCCGAAGAGTGAAACCTATGGATTGGCCAGTCAATTGCAGCGAGCTGCCGTATCTGTGCCGGCTAACATAGCAGAGGGGCGAGCGAGACAACACAGCCGTGAGTTCCTACAGCATCTGTCGATTGCGTACGGATCACTCGCCGAAGTGGAGACACTCACACAGATCGCCGCCCGATTGAAATACACTCCTGATCACCAAGCCAATGAGATCCTTGAAAAGACAGCCGAAATCGGACGAATGCTCAATGGTCTGCGAAATTCGATCAAAGACAAGAAATAGCCATGAAGGCCTAATAATAATATTAAAAAGGAAATAATCAATGGAAGCGCCAAATCTGATCCCCGATCCCCGACCCCTGACCCCCGACCCCTGACCCCTGAAAAGACGCTCATTCACGTCAAGGACCTGCAGAAGGTATTCGTGACTGAGGAAGTCGAGACCCATGCCTTATCCGGGATTCATCTGGATATCAGCAAGGGCCAGTACATTGCCATTGCCGGGCCGTCGGGGTGCGGCAAGTCGACCTTGCTGTCGATCCTTGGCCTGCTGGACTCACCTACAGATGGGACCTACATTCTCAATGGCACCCATGCCGCAGATCTGTCTGCGCCGCAGCGGGCCAGGATCAGAAATCGCGAGGTGGGCTTTATCTTTCAGAGCTTCAATCTCATCGGGGATCTGACTGTGTTTGAAAATGTGGAACTGCCCCTGACGTATCAAAAGGTGCCCAAGGCCGAACGTAAGGCCCGAGTCCAGGTCGCCCTGGAAAAGGTGTCCATGGCGCACCGCATGAAGCACTACCCGGCCCAGCTTTCCGGTGGCCAGCAGCAGCGCGTGGCCGTGGCCCGCGCCATTGTCACAGAACCGTCCATCATCCTGGCGGACGAACCCACCGGCAACCTGGATTCCGCCAATGGCGACATTGTCATGGAAACATTGGCAGAACTGCACAAGGGCGGCTCCACGATCTGTATGGTCACGCATGATCCGCGTTACGCAGCCCATGCCCAGCGCACCGTGCACCTGTTTGACGGACGGGTGGTTGAGGAAGAGTGAGAACAGAGCTGTCAGCTATCATCACTCAGCTTTCAGCCTGGTTGAGTCGCCCAAAAAAGGCGTGAGCCCATAAAACAAGAAAAAGTCCAAATAGCTGAAAGCTGACGGCTGATTGCTGATAGCTACAAATTACGGAGTAATTTTCCATGATCAAGCTCAAAGACATTCAAAAGCGTTACAATACTCGGGCGGGCTTCACCTATGTGCTGCAGCAGATCAATCTTGAGATTGCGGCGGGTGAGTTTGTCACCATCATGGGACCGTCGGCTGCGGGCAAATCCACGCTGCTCAATATCATTGGGCTGCTGGACCATGACTGGGAAGGAGAGTATCACCTGGACGGCAACGCGGTACACACGCTCAAGCCCAAGCAGCGCCAGGCGTTGAATCGCGAGTACGTGGGTTTTGTGTTCCAGGCGTTTAACCTGCTGGACAGCTTGACTGTATACGAGAACCTCGACACGCCGCTGTCTTACCGCAATGTCAAGGCCAGTGAACGGGCCGCAATCGTCTGTGACACGCTGGATCGCTTCGGCATTGTGGCCAAGAAGGATCTCTATCCCAGTCAGCTCTCCGGCGGTCAGCAGCAGCTGGTCGGTATTGCGCGTGCAGTGGTCACCAGTCCCAAGCTCATCCTGGCCGACGAACCCACAGGCAACCTGCACTCCGACCAGGGTGAGGAAATTATGGCCCTGTTCAAGAAGCTCAACCAAGAAGGCACCACCATCATTCAGGTGACACACAACAAGGACTACGCGGCCTATGGAAATCGAATCATCAATCTCAAAGATGGGTGGATGGAATGAACTCAGGGGTCAGGGATCGGGGTTCAGGGATCAGTGGGTTGACAGCCCTCCGGGCTGGCTGGTTTTAAGGAAGAATATGGGAGCATTGAATATGAAATATGATGTTATGATTGAATTGGACGCAGGCAAATGGCGGCAGCCTCTGCTGACCCCTGGCCCCTGACCCCCGACCCCCGACCCCTGAAAGGACGAACAACATGAGTCATTTTTACACCGACATAAAATACGCTCTTCGCATGTTGCGAAAGAACCCCGGCTTCACGGCCATTGCCTTGATCACGCTGGCCATCGGCATTGGTGCCAATACCATTACGTTCAGCCTGCTCAATCTTCTGTTTCTTCGGCCCGTGCAGGTGGAGCGCATCGAGGAGCTGGCCGTGTGCGAGGCGGAGGGTGCGGACTACTTCTTTCGCCATGCGGCGTTTGAATCGCTGCGTGAAAACAATCCTGTGTTCAGTGAGTTGGCAGCGATCACGCCTCAGCAGCCTGATGTGACATACTCGCGCACCGATCGCGCAGGCCAAGCCAGACAGTCTATGGCTAATTGTGTATCGTCCAATTATTTCTCCATGCTGGGCCGTGCCCCTGCTCAGGGCCGCTGGTTCCTGCCTGAAGAGGATCGCTTTGGGGCCGAGCCCGTGGTGGTTTTGAGTTATCAGGCCTGGAAAAGTTTCTTTGAGGCCTCTGACTTGGTGGGTTCCGCAATCCTGCTCAATGGCGTGGCCTTCAGGGTGGTGGGCGTGGCCGCCAAGGGATTTACCGGGGCCACCTCGGTCGGGGCCGATTTCTGGGTGCCGTTGGGGGCGTATGGTGTGCTGCTGCCCAAGTGGCGGGCCAATCACAAGGAGGCGGAACCGTATCCCAACGTGATCCCTGTGGGTCGACTCAAGCCCGAGATGCCTCTGACCGTGGCCCAGGGCCAGGTGCAGGCCGTGGTGCCCGGGCTCAAGGCGCAACATCCTCAATGGTGGTCAGGGCAGGGGCAGCTCAAGCTGTTTGCACCGGGACGCACGACTCTTATGAGTTATTACATAGAACAGGACCGACAGACCGCGTCTGTGCTGGTCCTCTGCCTGATGTCCGTGTCCGGTGCGGTCCTGCTGATTGCCTGCTTGAACCTGGCCAGCATGATGACCGTGCAGGGCACGTCACGCCAGCGCGAGATGGCCATTCGACTGGCCCTGGGGGCCGGGCGCCTGCGTATTGTGCGGCAGTTGCTGATGGAGTGTCTGCTTTTGTCTCTGGCGGGCAGTGTGCTGGGATATGTCCTGGCCTCCGGGGGGCTGCGTGCCGTGGCGGCGTGGGTGGGCTCCAATGCATTTCCCGTCGAGATCCCCAGTTCGCTCATGGACGGCCGTGTCCTGCTGGGGACCCTGGGCTTCTGTGTCGTGGCTGCCGTCCTCTTTGGACTCAAGCCGGCCCTGCGACTCTCTCGACGCGACCTGATCACGGATCTCAAAGAATCGGGTTGTGACGCCCTCAGATCGTCACACAAGAAGCGTTGGACTCCCAGAGGCCTGTCCGTGATCGTGCAGACGGCCCTGTCCGTGGTGCTGGTCATGGACGCGGCCCTGTTTACACGCAGTGCAGCCAAGGCGATGAATGCCAACTCGGGATTTGATTTTGACGGCAAGCTGGTGGTGGAAGTAGACCTTCAAGCCATGGGCCAGGATCCGCAGCGCAGTCGTCAGATCTGCCAGACCATACGCGATCGTTTTCTGGCCCTGCCCGGCGTGGCGTCTGTGGCCACGTCCTACACAGGTCATTTCACGCAGCCTCGCTGGGATGGCGGTCCTGTGTCCGAGTATGCGCCGGGCAGTGAATCACAAAACGTCAGGGCAAAACTTACTCAGGGGTGTCTGACGTTCAACGTCGGTATGGACTATGTGAAGACCCTCGGGCTCCCCCTGTTGCAGGGACGCGCCTTCAACGAACTGGACTTTCGGACCGAAGGAGAAAAGGTGATCGTCATCAATGAGCAACTGGCGCAGAAGATTCGCCCGGGCGGCAATGCCCTCGACACCTGGATTCGATGGGGCCCTGACAAGTATATCGAGCAGCAGAGAGCCTTCCGGGTGGTTGGCATTGTGGCAGACCTGCCGTCAGATAAGGCCAATACGGCCGAACCCACCGTGTATATTCCCATGCATCAGAAGCTTCAGCCCAGATTTGTCCATGTGCTGGCGTCCGGCATGACACGGCAGCGTCAAGGGGCCCTGGTGGGCACACTCTCTCAGGAACTGTTCAAGATAGACTCGCAGATCCCGGTGCTGTCTGTGGGCAGCCTGCTGGATCGTTCCAGAAAGACCCGAGACGTCTGGCTCACGGGGCTGCAGGCACGCCTGGCCGCCACCTTCGGCGCCATGGCCCTGTTTCTGGCTGCCCTGGGACTGTACGGCATCAAGGGCTACATGGTGGCGTCACGCACACCGGAGATCGGCACGCGCATGGCCCTGGGTGCCACGCGCAAAGATGTCATGCTCCTGGTCTTTCGGCAGGGCAGTCTGGTGACGCTGGCGGGCTTGGGCCTGGGCCTCATTGCGGCATCGGCTCTGGCCCACCTGTTACGCTCGATGTTTGTCAATGTCAGCCCGCTGGATCCCATCAGCATCGTGGTGACCATCGTGGTGCTGGCCCTGACCTCCGCGCTGGCCGGTGTGATCCCGGCGCGCAGGGCCGCCAAGATCGATCCCATGGTGGCTTTACGGTACGAGTGAAATCAGGGGTCAGGGATCGGGGATCAGGGGTCAGGGATCAGGGGTCAGTCAGGTTTTAGGGATCAGGTGCCAGGGCTCAGAGGAAACGTAGGCAACATATGATACAGAACAAAAGAATGCAAAGGGACTAGGAAACGAGCCTCAGCCAAAGCTGACCCCCGACCCCTGTCCTGAAAGGACAAACATGAGCCATTTGACAAACGATCTAAAATACGCCCTTCGCCAAGTGCGAAAGAATCCGGGTTTTTCGATGGTGGTGATTCTCATTCTTGCTTTAGGCATCGGCATCA
>JAIPFM010000217.1 GCA_021736645.1 Phycisphaerae bacterium
GCCCAAATCGATTCCAATTGTTACATTAGTCATGGCTGTTCTCCAATATTGACGTTGTCAGTTGCACCTTACAATACGAGTGCGTATTATCGAGCCTAACCGGCCCGAGGGGAACAGCCTTCTCATTTTAACTCAGTGGCTCTGTGCGAGACAAATCCCCATTCGCTGGCACAGCGAACATCTCTGTGTGTCTGTGGTTGAAAATCAGTTATTGCCCTGTGAAAGAAGCTTGCACGGGCCAAGGGTTGTTCGTTTTTAATCTGCGTAAATCGGCATTTATCTGCGGCTCAAAAACAGTTGTTGGTTGTTGGTTATTCGTTTTCCTAACACTCTTGGCCTGTGCAATCCTATTCCATCAGGCTAACACCTAAAACAACGGTCCCTGCGTTCTTTGCGTCTTTGCGCGAGACAAAAACCGATTACGAGCACGAGCACCGTTCGTTTCACTCTCTGAGCACGAGCACGGCGTGGAGAGCGCGGCGGAGGGCGAAGCCCGCTCGAAAGCGCGTCAAGTAAAGGCTGTCATTTTCCTCTCTTTTTTGCTTTAATACAGGGGAAAACAAAAGAACCGGCTTGCGTTTCGGGATTATAATTGAGGAACAGGCTTATGATGCGACATCAACGAACACTCTGGTATAGTCTTGTTTCAGGCATATGTGGTGTATTTCTCGGCATTCCACTGGGCTGGGCCGGGGATCAGGCGCAATGGGGGGAGCGTTATTCCCGCAACATGATCTCCCATGAAACAGGCCTGGCGTCCTCTTTTGATCCGGGTTCCGGCCAGGGCATCAAGTGGTCTGCGCCTCTGGGCAAGGGGGCCTACGGCTCACCGGTCGTGGCCGGGGGCAAGGTACTGGTGGGGGCCAACAACGACAAACCGCGTGATCCCCGATATACGGGAGACCGGGCCGTATTGCTGTGTCTCAATGAGAGCGACGGAGCGCTGTGCTGGCAACTGCCTGTACCTCGCATTCCGGGCGGCGATATTTTCAAGGACTGGCCTGACATCGGGATGTGTTCGGCCGCCACTGTAGAAGGCGACCGCGTGTACATCCTGACCAACCGTGTGGAAGTGATCTGCCTGGATCTGTTGGGCCAGACCAATGGCAACCAGGGATTCCAGGATGAAGCGCAGTACCTGACCCGCCCGGGCGAATCTCCGGTCGATGTGACACTCCAGGATGCAGATCTCCTCTGGGTCACGGATCTGCGAAAAGAAGTGGACATGTATCCCCACGATTCCGCCCATGCCTCCATCCTGATCGATGGAGACTGTCTGTACCTCAACAGTTCCAATGGCGTGGACAAGACCCACAAAACCATTCAACGGCCTGAGGCGCCCAGTCTGATTGTGCTGGACAAGAAAACAGGCCGCTGCGTGGCTCAGGATGCCGAACGGATCGGCCCGCAGATCTTTCACTCGACCTGGTCCTCTCCGGCCATGGGCAGGATTGGCCAGGGCAAACAGGTCATTTTTTGCGGTGGCGACGGTGTGGTCTATGGGTTTGAGGCCGTGGATTCGACGATGCCGCCAAGCGTCCGGCAGTCACTCAAAAAGGTGTGGGAGTTTGACTGTGACCCCAACGCCCCCAAAGAGGATGTACGCAGCTATCAGCGCAATCGAAAGGTCAGCCCCACAAGCATCAGCGGCATGCCTGTCTTGGATAAAAACAGGGTGTACGTGACTGCAGGCGGCGACATCTGGTGGGGCAAAGAAGAGGCCTGGCTCCACTGTATTGATGCCACAGCCAAAGGTGATGTCACGAACACGGCGAAACTCTGGTCCTACCGGTTGCAGGACCATGCCTGCACGACCCCGTCCATCAGTCAGGGTCTGGTCTTTGTGGGCGACTGCAGCGGCCTGGTCCACTGCGTGGATGCTGAAACCGGTCAGCCCTACTGGACGTACAAGATGCGCCGTGAGATCTGGGGCTCCACACTCGTGGCAGACGGCAAGGTCTATGTGGGGTCAGGACGCGGAGATTTCTGCATCTTCGCCGCATCCAAAGACAAACAAATCCTCTGCACGGCCCAATTTGACGCGCCCATCTCCACCACGCCTGCAGCAGCCAACGGCGTCATCTATGTGGCCACACAAGAGTGTCTCTACGCCATTGAAAATCGTGAGGCGAAATAAAGCCCATTCGGGCCAGTTAACACACCGCAGTCGGCTACGTCATATGTATGTTTTGGCTGGGTATTGGACCTGAAAAAATGTAATAGCAACTGATACGTCAAGAAACTTTGTGGAGATCCTCAATGACTCAGGAGTATATTGCTTCAGCAAAAGTGTACCCCACTGAAAACCTCGGCAAGATGAGCATCCTCGATATGCTGGCTTATTTTGTGGAAAAGGGGGCCATGCGCGTGTCGGATCTTCACATCAAGGTGGGCGTCCCGCCCACGTACCGCATTGACGGCAATCTGGTCAAACTTAAAGGGGCCGTGGTCACCAAGGAGATGGCCCATCAACTGATCCTTCCCCTGCTCAGGGGTGAAAAGACAGACAACCTGGATCGAGGCAGGAGCATTGACTGTTCATACCGGTATGGCGAACTGCAATTCCGTATCAATGTATTCAACGACAATGACGGCCTGGCGGCCGCGATTCGCGCGCTGTCTCTGGACATCCCGGACGTGGAGACCGTGGGCTTTCCCAATACCGTCTGGCAGGACATCGTGAACCGAAAACACGGACTGGTACTGCTGACCGGGATCACGGGCGCCGGCAAGTCCACCACCATTGCGTCACTCATCGGGCGGATCGGCCAGAAACGCGCCAACCGAATCATCACCATCGAAGACCCCATTGAATACATCCTGCCTCAGAAGTACTCGATCATTTCCCAGCGGGAGGTGGGTCGTGACGTCAACACCTTCAGCCAGGGCCTCAAGGAGATGATGCGTGAAGATCCGGACATCATCTTTGTGGGTGAAATGCGGGACGCTGAGACCATTGCCATGACACTCATGGCCGCTGAGACAGGTCACCTGGTGTTCTCCACCCTGCACACGCGTGACGTCACGGGTACGATCTCCCGTATCCTGGACTATTTCCCGGAGGGCAGGCAGGCCGAGGTGCGCAACCAGTTGTCACTCGGTCTGGCGTACATTGTGTGCCAGAAGCTGATCCCCAAGAAGGACGGTTCCGGCCGCGTGGTGGCCATGGAGATTCTCAACAATAATTATGCCTGCGCCAACCTCATTCGAACCGGCAAGATCGAACAACTCTACACACAGCTCCAGACACGAACCAAGAACCAGCCGGACCAGAACATGACCACCCTGGAACGCACCATGGCCCAACTCGTCAAGGACGACGTGGTGGACCTGCTCGAAGCCCAGAAGTGGGTCAATAACATCAAGGCCTTTACAGACTGTATGCAGCGCCAGTTGTGAGCAACTGGCGCTGCCGGCCCTCAGCTTTCAGCACTCAGCCATCAGCTCAATAAAACATCTCCCTGCAAAATGGCTAAAAGCTGATCGCTGAAAGCTGAAAGCAAAAGAATGTCCATCGAATTCAACTGTCCAAAATGCAATGCATTGATTGCCTTTCCCGAACGGCATGCGGGTAAGCGGGCTCGGTGTGCGACTTGTGATCACCGGTTTGTAATTCCTGAGGTCAGCTTTCAGAAACCGGGACGCACGGCACAGCCCAAAGAGCCTGTGGAACAAGGCGATCCACTGCCTGGCTTTTATGGTGCGGCATTGATCGGATCATGGGGTGTCTTGTTTAAGCGGGATGCCCGGATGGGCCTGGTCCTGATCTGTGCGGCAGTGTGCTTCAAGTTCTATGTGGCCCATGTGGACTATTCCTTTGTCATAGGTCCGCTCAGCATCATATTGCCTTTCGGCCTGATTGTCAGGGTGCTGTGCTGGGGTATTATCTTCTGGTACTACCTGGAGAGTATCATGCTGGGGGCCCTGGATGTGGATGGCCTCCCGGATGTGGACATTGACGGGTATGTTGATTTTCTCAAAAAATCCATTGCGTCCGTGTTCGCCTTTATCATGGCCGTGCTGGTCTGCACGTTACCAACCACACTCTACTTGATCTTTGCCGGGCAGGAGCGGTCTCCCCTCATAAGCAATATACTGGCCAATGCCGGCCTGTTCTTCCTGCCCATGTGCCTGGTGGCTGTGGCCGTGAACCAGGACACGCAGGTGCTGTGGCGCGTGGACACGCTGTTCAAGCCAGTCACTCGGGCATTCATTCCCTACCTGACCTGTGCGGCCATGATCATGCTGGTCTGGTTCCTCCAGATGCGCATGCACAACGCCGGTGATCCAGCCCTGGCCAAGGCCTCAACGTCGCTCAAGACACTGTACCTGAGCATGCATCTGGGCATTCAGGTCCTGGCGCTGGTGGCCATGCGGAGTCTCGGATTGTATTACAGGCATTATCAATGCTTCTTTAAATGGTGAGAATAGTTTTCAGTGTTCAGTAGGCAGTGTTCAGTTTTAAGTGTTAAGTCCCCTAGGGATCCCTAGCGGGGTGTTGAGTTTTAAGTAAGCCAGCAACCAAAAACTAAAAACCACGGGGCCTTTTTGAAAAAGCCCTGTGGCCTCTGTAATCCCTCCTTGCCTTCTTCGACTAAACGGGTAATTCAGTTTCTGACAGTTTGATTGTTTGGTTTAAGAGAGAAAGGGATGAATCATGCGCGGAATTGTGAAATTCAGTGTGGTATTGTGTGTGATGGGGCTGGCTGCATGCGCTTACGCACAGACCAAAACAGCGGCAGAGTATCTTCAGGAAGGTATTTTTGCCCAGGAAATTGACTCGAATCCAGCCAAGGCCGTGGATCTGTACAGCCGGGTCATTGTAGATCCTGAGGCCTCGGACATCTACAAGGCCCAGGCCATGCTGCGTCAGGGCCAGTGCTATGTGCTGCTCGATCAGCCGGATCAGGCCATTAAGGCATTAAAACACCTCGTCCAGACCTTCCCCGGTCAGACCCCCGTGGTGGACAAAGCCAGGGCCCTGCTCAAGGACCTGGTGATCGTGGATCCAGCCTCGCTCATGCCGGCCAACACCCTGGCCTATGTGGAGGTGGGTAATCCAGGCGAACAGATTGAAACACTCTTGAATATGCTCCAGGGCACCCCCCTGGAGGCCTCTCTGAATTCAACCTCTCAAACTCAGAGGGGAGGCGGACCCCAGGACATCGGACAGATACTCCAGGCGCTGCGCAATCCCAGTATGATCTCGGAATTCAAGAAGGTCCGCGGTCTGGCGGTGGGAATCACGGGTGTGCCTCAGAATGGCCCCCCTCCATTTGTGGCGGTCCTGTTTCCAGGCAAAAGTGATGCCCTGCGCGGCCTGTTGACTGTGGGCCTTCAAATAGCCGCTCAACCCATGGACCCGATAGGCGGCCTGCAGGCCTATCGAGTTCCGGGCGGCCCGGCTGCGGCCTTTGATGACAAGGCATTGATCGTGGCCTTCCCAGAATCACAATTGGCTGGCGTGATCCAGCAGTATACTCAGGCCCAGACACAGACCAGCCTGGTCAAGAACCGTCGATTCATGTCAGCGGCCCCAGTGGCAAGCCGGCAACAGAATGCCCTGACAGTCTGGGTGGACGCCCATGATGCGTACCAGAAGCTCATGAGTGTGATGCCTCAGGATCACATGCCCGGGGAATTCATCATTGCCAACATGGCCATGGATCTGCCCAGCCTGGACTATGCCACGCAAACACTGTCCATCCAACCGGACGGTATCCACATGCATGCCAGCCTGAACCTCAAGGAAGGCCATCAATGCCTGGCGTACAACATGATCCACACTCCGGCCCTCACGCAGGCGGGTTTTGATGCCATTCCGGCCAATGCCGCACTGGTGGTCAGTATGGCCCTGGCCTCGCCGGAAAGCGCCCAGGCCCAGGCTGTTCAGCAGAAGCTCCAGCAATTGACCGGCCTGGATATTGGCCGAGAAATATTTGCCAATATCGAACAGATCTCAATCTTCGTGATCCCCGGCAATGAGGCAACGCCTGCGTACTGGAGCCTTCCCCAGATCGCCTCTCAGGTGGGTATTGCAGTGACCAGCCACAATCCCCAAAAAACACGTCAATTTCTCAATCAATGGCTCAGCCTTGGACATGCCATTGTGGGCCAGGCCTCAGGGAAACCGTCTGCTCCAAAGCAGGGGCAATATGAAATCATGTTGCTGAATGGTCAGAAGATCTGCTGTTACCTGGATCAAATCAACAAAACCACAGTCCTGGGTTTGAGCCCGGGTGTGATCCAGCAATCCAGGAAGGCCATTGAGCAAAAACAGAACGCATACAACTCAGGCCCGCTCAGTGCCACATTCCAGGCCCTGTCCCCTGCCACCAGCAAACTCGTGCTGCTCAATATCGGGCTGGCCATTGAAGCGGTTTTACCGTCCATGCCCAATGAGGTCAAAAATCAACTGGGCCCCATAGCAGCAGACCTGTCAAAGGCCACGGCCAATACGGTCTTGCAGGTCAATACAGAAGAAGGCGCCAATCAACTGGGCATCCATGTGGGCGTGAATCAACTGCCAAAGATCAGCGACCTCCTGCCTTCAGTCATGCAACTGGCAGAGGGTATGCACTGACAGGCTCCATCAGACTACCCATCACGAGGTAGGGTTGCGACCGATCACCCAGTCCTCTTGGCCGCCAAAATTCCGGGCGGGCAAGAGGACTTTTTTTGACCAGGCCCGCAGGTTCCACAATTTTCCCGTTTTTTGACGTGATCACCAGTTTGAGCAAGCCTTGACCGAACATCGATCCCCAGGTATGCTGTAGACACAGAAATAGATAACAGGAGATTGGCCATGGCATTACACACGTCTTCCCTGCATGACACGCGGGAAGCTATGAAAGAACGGTTGTCCGGGATTGTGCCGGATTTTGAGATTGACATGAAGGCGGAATTGGTCTTTGAGATCAACCGGATCAAGGAAGAACGCGGGGCCATCATCCTGGGCCATAACTACATGGAACCGGCCCTGTACCACACAGTGCCTGACGTGGTTGGCGATTCCCTGGAACTGGCGCGCAAGGCCGCTGAAACAGACCGGGATCCCATCGTGTTCTGCGGTGTCCGTTTCATGGCGGAAACGGCCAAGATCCTCAACCCGGACAAACTCGTACTCCTGCCTGCCAAAAAGGCTGGCTGCTCCCTGGCAGAAAGCATCACCGCTGCGGACGTGCGTGCCCTGAAAGCCCGGTATCCGGGCGTGCCTGTGGTCACCTACATCAATACGTATGCGGATGTCAAGGCTGAGACGGACGTGTGCTGCACCTCTGGCAATGCCGCGCAGATCGTCAATGCCCTGGACAGCGACACCGTGATCTTCATCCCGGATGAATACCTGGCAGGCAATGTGGCGCGTGAAACTGGCAAACGCATCATCTTTCCGGTCCTGGACGGCCAGTCCCCGCAGACTGACGAGGCCCTGGACTATGAGCTGATCGGCTGGCGCGGCCGATGTGAAGTCCATGAAAAATACACGGTGGAGGACATCAAAAACGCCAGGGCCCAGTTCCCGGATGTCACGATCCTGACCCACCCGGAATGCAGCCCCGAGGTCGTCGAGGCGTCAGACTTTTCGGGCAGCACCTCCAGGATGATCAGCTACGTCAAACAGTGTACCAGCAAACAGATTCTCCTGCTCACAGAATGCAGCATGGGTGACAACATTGCCGCAGAAAACAGAGACAAGGAGATGATCCGTCTGTGCAGCATCAGATGTCCCCACATGAATGAAATCACTCTGGAAGACACACTCAACGCCCTGCGCCACAACCAATACCCCATCGAGGTCGAAGAGACCATACGCGTCAAGGCGAAACTCTCCATTGACCGCATGCTGGCCATGTCGTAAATCAGTTCAAAGTTCTCAGTTCAAAGTTGGCTGAAGAATGATCTCCGTTAACTTTGCACTTAGAACTTTGAACTCTGAACCGTGAACTGGCCGGAGGCCCTACCACAAATTCTGAAGGGACGCGGTGACATCCGGTTCAATGGCAGGAAAGAGGAGCTGGTCATACTCCGCGTTTGACCCGTTGTCCAGACAGCAGGTGATGATCTGTTTGCCCAGGGGATCCAGGTCCGGGTGGAGGAAGTTTTTCAGCGTCTTTTCAAAGAAACCACGCAACTGCGCAGCCCCGGCATCATACCCGTCTGTACCCACTTCGGACTGAGCCTCGACCTGAAGCAGCCATTGGGGCAGAGTGGCTCCGTCGATCTGCATGGTTTTCGGCGTATAGCCCAGCAGATTGCTCCTGGCAGGCATGACCTGATTGGCATGGAATCCGGCCACACCCCGTCTGGCCAGATATTCACGGCTGATCCACTGAGGCATGAAGCTGACGGCCCAGGCACCCACGTGCTGATTGGGAATCAGCACGTACCGTACCTTGGGCGTGGTCTGAATCTGTCGTAGCAATAGGTTGGCATGGTCCACGACACGACCTGTTGCAAACGGCCAATACGATCCCACGCCTTCACTGGCCATGTCGTCCGAGCCAGTCACGCTGGGATTGGCATGGCCCCTCGGCGCGACCAAACGCCATAGCCAGGCCAGAGACGCCGGGAGCAGATGCAAAAAGCCCATCATGCCAAAGCTGGGATTGTCACGTGTACACGGCGGTGTGCGTACACCAAAGCTTCTCAGCATCACGCGCACGGCCCCGTCCACGCGATCCGGCACGAGTTGCCTTGGCATGATCACACGCGGATTGGAACATCGCTTGCCAGGACTGTCTTCAATGTGCTCCCAGATCAGACAGGTGCTCCCTGCCACGGCCTGGATGTTGAACATGATGAGCGGTTCTTTGGTATGGATGGTCATCTCTTCCATGTGCGGGTCCGTACCGTAATGCTCGATGTGATTGA
>JAIPFM010000218.1 GCA_021736645.1 Phycisphaerae bacterium
ATGTAGCAGTTTTTTGCCTTGATCAGGGGATTGCCCTTGTTCGGGGGTTCTGTGGACAGGACGTCCAGGCCTGCGCCGGCGATCATGTCGGCATTCAGGGCGTCGGCCAGGTCCTGCTCGTTGATCAAGGGGCCGCGGCTTGTGTTGATCAGAAAAGCGGACCGTTTCATGTGCGACAGGGTCGTTTTGTTGATCAGGCCTGCATTGTGTTCAGTGAGCGGACAGTGCAGGCTGACCACATCGCTTTCACGAAGCAGGTGGTCAAGCGGTACGGGGTGGACACCTTGAGGGAGATCCGTTCTCGCGGAGGGATTGTGCATCAGGACCTTCATGCCAAAGGCCAGTGCGAGTTTTGCTGTGGCGCGTCCAATGCGTCCAAAGCCTACAATGCCCATGGTCCGGCCTGCCAGTTCAATCAAAGGATAATTCCAGTACGCGAAATCATCGCATCTTTGCCAGTCTCCCTGCTGAACGCTCTGCGCATGCTCAGTGGCATGGTGAGCCAGATTGAGCAGGTGGGAGAAGACCATTTGCGCCACGGAGTCCGTGCTGTAGGCCGGTACATGGGTGACCACAATATGACGATCGCGTGCACTTGCCGTGTCTACCATGTTGTATCCTGTGGCCGTGACACCAATATACTGAAGATTCGGGAGTGCGTGCATCGTGTCACGGTCAAGCGGTGCCTTGTTGGTGATCACGATCCCGGCCTCCAGAGCCCGGGATACCATCTCGTCCGCTGATGTCCGATCGTAGACAGTGCAGTGTCCGAGTGCGGCCAACCCAGCCCAGCTCAAGTCTCCGGGATTCAAGGTATAACCGTCCAATACAACAATAGTCATGCGTGTCTTTCCTGCGCCGGCTTTATGGGGCTACTTTCATGTGTGCGCCGAGATCGGTCATGAGGTCCACGAAGTTGGGGAAGGTGACATTCATGGCCTCGGCTGTGTCGATTTCCAGGGGCGGGTCAAAGGCCATGCCTGCGAGGGACAGGGCCATAACAATTCTGTGGTCGTGGTGGCCCTGGACAGGGGCTGGGCTGAGTTGACTGCCGTGAATGATCAGGCCGTCCGGGAGTTCTTCGACTGTTGCGCCGAGCTTTCTGAGTTCCAGAGCCATGCAGCTGATGCGGTCTGTTTCCTTGTTTCTGGCTTCAGACACATTGAGCAGACGCGTGGTGCCCCTGGCAAAGGCGCCTGTCACGGCCATGGCAGGCAGGGCGTCCGGTGTGGCGTTCATGTCAATGTCTATGCCTTGCAGTTCACTGCCCTGGATGAAGACTGTGTCACCTTCGCAGGTGATGTCAGCGCCCATGTCTCTGAGATAATCGACCACAGCCTTGTCCGGCTGGCTGTCAGCAAAGTCCAGGCCCTGAAGTTGGACCTTGCCGCCGAACAGGGCACCTGCGCACAAAAAGAAGGTGGCACTCGAGAAATCGGCAGGCACAGGCAGATCAAAGGGTGTGTAGTGTTGATTGCCGCGTATGATGAATCGCTTGAAATCGTAATTTTCGTATTGGATCCCCTGTTTGTCGAGCCAGTCGAGCGTAATCTGTACATAGCCTGCTTCATTGAGCAGGAGGAGTTCTATGTCCGTGTCCTTTGGCGCCAGGGGGCAGGCCAGGAGCAGACTGGAAAGATACTGACTGGATGTCGCTTTCAGAAAGGTGTGTCCTCCCTGGAGTCCGCCGCGCAGTTCGACAGGCGGGGTGCCGCTTTTTTTGAGATATCTGCCGGATGCGCCCAGGCAGTTGAGCGCTTCGACCAGCGGACCCACCGGACGGGTCTGGATCTGGTGGTCGCCTGTGAAATGAAAGACCTGGTCCGGACTGGCCGTGGCTGCTGACCCGAGGGACATATTCATGGTGGTGCCAGAGTTGCCGACATCAATCACGTCCTTCGGGGCTGTGAGGTGTCCGCCTGTCCCCTGAATGCGCCATTGCGCGGGATCCGAGGTATCGATCCTGGCACCCATCATGCCATAGCTGTGCGCTGCAGAAAGTGCGTCACTCGATACCAGCGGATTTCTGATAATACTGTCCCCTGAGGCCAGGGCCGCAATGGCCACCTGACGGATGGTGTGTGATTTGGAGGCCGGGATTCGCACTGTGCCGTTGAGCTGGGATTGTGTAGATTTTAGTTTCATTGTTTCGGGGACTAGAGGCTAGGGTTTAGGACTTTAGGTTTCAAATTTTATGAGAGTATGTCCAATTCGTTTTCTTCTCGCAAAGGCGCAAAGAACGCAAAGGCAAAAAAACTATATATAATTCTTTGCGTACTTTGCGCCTTTGCGAGAGACATTTGTTTCAGCGATCAGAACGCCACGTTCAAAGTACCGTGATCTGTGATCTGGGTTTAGGCCGTTTGTGAGGCTGCGGCCTGGTTGACCAGGAACAGGACGGCCATGCGCACGTTCAGGCCGTTGGTGACCTGCTGAAGGATCACGCTGTTTGGGCCGTCAGCCACTTCACTCTCGATTTCCACGCCTCGGTTGATGGGACCCGGGTGCATGACCACGATATCCGGTTTGGCCCGCTGCATGCGTTCTGCTGTGAGACCGAAGTATCTGGAGTATTCCCGAATGGATGGGAAGGGATTGCCGCCCATGCGTTCGAACTGGATGCGAAGCATGTTGATCACGTCCATCTGTTCGATGACCTCGTCCAGGTTGTAGCTGACCTTGACAGGGAGATCCCGGACATTGGGAGGCAGCAGGGTGGGGGGCGCCACGAAGGTGACTTCTGCCCCAAGCTTGGTCATGGCCCACAGGTCACTGCGCGCCACACGCGAATGAGCAATGTCGCCCACAATGGCGATTTTGAGCCCCTCCAGTGTGCCGAGTTTCTGGCGGATTGTGTACACGTCGAGCAGGCCCTGTGTGGGGTGCTCGCAGCAGCCGTCACCTGCATTGACCACACAGGCATTGATGTTTTTGCTCAGGAGTTTGGGGGCACCGCCGGCATTGTGACGGATGACCACAATGTCCACGCCCAGGGCTTCCAGGTTCTTGGCCGTGTCGAGCAGGGTCTCGCCCTTGCTCACGGAGCTGTTCTTTTGTGTGAAGTCTATGGTGTCTGCACTGAGACGGTTGGCTGCCAGGCGAAAGCTGTTGCGCGTGCGCGTGCTGTCTTCAAAGAAGAGATTGACCACCATCTTGCCTCGCAGGGGCGGGGCCTTTTTTACGGCACGTGCACTGATCTGCTCAAAGCCCTTGGCTGTGTCCAGAATGTGTGTGATCTCTTCTCTTGTGAGTTCTCTGAGGCCAAGCAGATGCTTGTGCTGCCACTGAAATTGATTGTGTTTTATCTTAAGCACCATATTGCGTCTCGACGTTCTAGGGATGTGACTCGTAAGTATTGACATAGACTTGGACTTCCATTCATCTATTCAACAACATCGACTTCCACCTCGTCTTTTCCATCTGACTCAACGAAGTGTACCTGCACGCGCTGATCCGGGGCCACGTCAGTTTTGTACCCGGCGTAATCAGCCTGGATTGGAAACTCCCGGCCGGCCCGGTCCACAAGCACGGCCAGCTTGATCGCCTTGGGGCGCCCCAGATCAATCAGGGCATCCAATGCGGCTCTGGCAGATCGCCCGGTAAACAGGACATCGTCCGCCAGGATAATGGTTTTATTGTCAATATCAAAGTCAATTTCTGTGGTACGTACCAAAGGCTGGGCTGCGCCCTGAGGATCATTCAAGTCATCTCTGTACATGGTAATGTCCAGTGTGCCGCACAGGATATCTTTGTCCGTTTTATGCGACAGCAGATCACACAGGCGATTCCCCAGTATTTCCCCGCGACTGCGTATGCCCACGATGGCGAGGTCTTCTATTTTGGGAACATCCGATAAAATCTGCTCTGCCAGGTTATTTAGAATGCTGTTTATCTGCGATGCGTTAAGAATAATACTCATGATGATATAATCCGTAACCCTTTAGCTGAGAATAACTAAGTAATGGCCAGAGTATACCAGCCTGCAGGGTCCAAAGCAAGGTCTTAGTTTATTCCTGTTATCAGTATTGGAATCCTCATGATCCCCAGTTTGAGGCCTTGAATTTTCACTCTTTTTTTGGTATGATGTGGAACATATGTTAGGAGGCCAGCCAAAGGTTGGACTTGAAAAGCCAACAGGGAGGTCTGGCTGTATTTTACGGATATTATCGGTGGGGTGGGGACGTCTGGATGGTAAAAACCGTCAATCGACATTGGAAACAGTGGTGGATCGCGGGATGGGCGACTGTTTTATTCAGTTTTTCCGGGAACATTTTCGCTCAGGATGTGTCCGTGTCTGCCAGTCCCTCCATGCAGCCCCAGGCCCTCAAGACCGTGGGGGTGTATGACCTTCGTGCCCGGGACGCCAATCTGACTGGGCAGGGCGTGCGCGTGGGTGTGATTGCCCGCAGTGTGAGCTACGAAGGCGATTCAGTGCTCAATGACTATCAGCCCAATCTTGGACATCAGGTCTTTACCAACAGCGATTTCACCCTGTTCGACGATGGTGCGACTGCGCCGGGAGTCTCATTTCATGCCAATGCTGTGTGTTCTATCCTGTTTGGTCAGGAGGATCAGGTGGTGTCCGATCAGTGGGGCACTTTCCAGTATCAAGGGGCAGTACCTGGGGCTCAGGCCGAGATCTATGAATTGAATCATTTTCTCAAGACCTATGCATTCGAGCCGTATCTGGGCCTGGATGTCATCAGCCTCAGTTGGGGCTGGGATTCGGAAGACTGGTGGACCCGGTATTTTGAGGCGGTGGCTGAGCATCAGGGCATCCCTGTGGTGGCCAGTATTGGCAATGGTGACGATGCATACCACCGTCCGCTGTATCCAGGCGCCTCTGCCAATGTGATCGGTGTGGGTGTGGTGGATTCCGTGACCACGGCCAATATGCAGACTGCCATGGAGAACTTTGGCCTGGTCAGGCCTGAACATTCCAGTTGCGGCCCCACAGACGACCTGCGCGCTAAACCTGATCTGGTGGCACCGAGCCATTGCCTGGTGGCCGGTTCTGAAGATGCCAGTTCTTATGAAGTCACTGGAAACTGGTCCAGCTTTGCAGCCCCTGTGGTATCTGGTGTGGTGGGCATGCTGGTACAGAAGGCTGAATCGGACACAAACCTCAGTGCGGCTGTATCACGGGATGGTGGCAACCTGGTGATCAAATCCTTACTCATGACAGGGGCAAAAAAACTGCCGTTCTGGCACAAGGGCGAACTGGGCGATGATGACGACCACGCCGCCCCTCTGGATTATGTGCAGGGTGCTGGCATGGTCAATGCCCTGGCAGCGCATGACCTGCTGGCGGCCGGGCAGCAGAGTCCTGGTTCAACCGGCAACAAGGGTTGGGACCTTAATGATCTGAGCCTAGCCAGTCCGGGACAAGTCTATGAATTCTATGTCCCAGATCCGAATCAGATGATCACCGTCACATTGAACTGGAATCGCCACTATGACCTGACCTCTCAGTTCAATCGCCAGATGGCCAAGAGTACTGATCTGCGTCTTGAACTCTATGCGGTGGATCCCAATGGTACGGATGTGATGATCGATTACAGCGACAGTCTGATTGACAATGTCGAACACATTTACTGTTCCGTGCTCGAGGGATACACGCGCTACCATCTTGTGGTGATCATGCACACTGAAGACACGGCTGAAGCCTTGAGCGAGCGTTATGCCGTGGCCTGGTCTGTGACAGAACCACCCAGCAAGGATGACTGGTTCTTGTACGATCTCAACACAGACGGCATTGTCAATGTCCAGGACTACCAGGTCCTCATGAACAACTTCAGCACGCTCGGCTCTCTGACACGCTACGCCATTGGCGACGTGAACACAGACGGCACAATCGACGAAAAAGACCTGGCCGAACTCGTCGCCAACAACAACGAGCAGGCCGAGTGGTATGAGTAAACCGCGATGCGGTTTACGGTTATTGGTTAGCGGTTATTGGTCTGTGCTGTCGCACGACGTTTGTTCCCACTGCAGCCTTGGATAATCGGTGCCTTCGCAGATTGACCAGGTAAATTCGAAGTCCCAGCCTGCCTCCAGGTAAGGCTGTGCGGTCTGCATCTCAGGACTGGTCAGGCCTGTGCCGCCTCCGCTGGTGCTAAGGCCGCTGGTTTCCATGTTCCAGAAGCTGCTGGAGACTGTCCCCCGGTTCTGCCCCACCAAGCCACCCACTGGATCCAACCCTGAGACTCGGCCCACTGCATAGCATTCTGAGACTGCATGGCGGTTGTAGCCAATGAGTCCGCCCACGTATTCGTTGCCTGCCACATCTCCTGTGGCATAACAGGCATGCACAATGCCTTTGTCACTGTTTTTTGCCACCAAACCACCTGCCATGCCATGAGCCAGGCCAAGGGCCAGGACATTGCCGGTGGCAGTGCACCTGGAAATGGTGCCGTTATTGTCCGCTACCAATCCACCGACGCATTCGTATCCTGTGACAGATCCTGTGGCATTGCATACCTCGATTTTGCCAGAATTGGACGCGACCAGTGCGCCAACATAGTTTTCGCCAGAGACATGGCCCCTGGACATGCAGTTAACCATGACTCCAAAATTCAACCCTGCGAATCCGCCGATGTGTTCTGTACCCTGGACATATGCCGATGTATTGCAATCTGTAATACCAGCCTCCAAATAATTCGAACCTGCGAATCCCCCCACAGCATGGTAACCGGTAACATCGCCTTTTGAATCGCAGCACGAGACCTGAGTGCTGTAGTTTGTTCCAATCAGACCACCGATATAATGTTCACCCATGACTTCAGCATTCGAAGAGCACAGAGTGAGTGTACCACCTGCCACACCTGCCAAACCTCCCACTGAGAGACTGCCTGTGACGGTGCCCTGAAAGTGACAGTCTATGATACGGCAAGGGTCATCATTCGCTGACATTCGGCCAACGAGTCCCCCAACCTCCCGGTCGCCATGGATGCGGGCGCCCAGAATGTGACACTCTGCAATCAAGCCTCCCTGCAGTGTGCCGACCAGCGTGCCCACCTGTCTGGACATGCATGCGTCAATATTGGGATCCGTGAATGTCAGATGGCGCAAGGAGCCGGGCGCAGACATGAATGGCACGAATCCAATGTTATTGCCGGATTCAGCCGTGATACGGAGGTTCGAGATTGCATAATCATTGCCATCAATGACACCTGTGAACGGATGATTGAGGGGATTTCGATACCCTGCCAGATATCCTATGGGATTGAACATCTCATCTCCAAGGTCGTTCATATCGAGGTTGTCCATGAGTCTGAAGTGTTTGTCCCAGTCACAGCGACTCAGGCCGATCTGGTTGAGGTCGTGAGCTGTGTAGATCAAATAGGGATCGAGTTCCGTACCGCTGCCTCCTCCGAATTCGGGTCTTACAATGGGCTCACCTGGGAAGCCTTGCCAGGTCAATCTGGGATAATCTACGCTGTCTTCCAGGGTCCACGCGTGATCACATCCCCAGGCCGCATACGTAGAGCGGGTCTGCATTTGGGCCGTGGTCTTTCCTGATCCTGCTGCACTCAATGGCTGGCCTGAACTCTGAATGTCCCACACACAGCTTTCAATATACCCATAGTAGGATTCACCGATCAGGCCGCCAGTGCGAGTCTGGCCCGAGACCGGGCCTGCGGCATAGCAATGCACGACTTCGCCGAATTGGCCGTTGTAGCCAATCAGGCCGGCCACGCGATCTACGCCCAGGACCGGCCCGGAGGCATAGCATGATGTGAGAGTGCCACGAAAGACAACATCGCCATAAAGGACGCCGTTCTCACCTGCCAATCCGCCCACATTCGAAATGCCGCTTACTTCACTGTCACTGGAGCAGTCCTGGATCGTGCCATTGTTGCTTCCCACGAGTCCACCCACGCTATTCTCACCTGTCACTGTACCAGTGGAATGGGAACGTATGATACGACCATTCATATTATACCCGACCAGTCCACCCGCATAGCGTCCTGTACCTACTATATGGGCCGAACTGACACAGTTGGAAATGGTGCCTCCATTGACCCCGACCATACTCCCCACATAGCCATGGCATGCAATCCTGATGCCTTCAAGTATCAGGTTTTCCACGCGACCCAAAGGAACTATTGTCTCGAATAAGCCCCCATGGCCTCTGTTCGCATCCACGACCAGATTCTTGATGACGTACCCATGACCGTCCAGGCAACCCTGGAATCGGAAAATCACGGCCCGGTCAAACACCTGCCCTCCAGGCAGGTTCGGGTCCAGGTCAATGTCGTTGACCAGCACGAAGTGCTTGTCCAGCAGGTTCGCATCCGAGCCGATAGCGCACAACTGCTGGGCAGTGGCGATCTGATAGGGGGCATTGGGCTCGCCTGTGCCGCCTGCGAAATCGTAGGCATGCGTGGTGGTTGCGAGCAGCAGTGTCATCACCCACAATACGGATTGTCTCGCTTTCATGATTTTGCCCCTCGTTGCTAGTTGTTGGTTTTCGCTGGCGCACGACGTTTCTTCCCACTGCAACCTCGGGTAGCCTTGCCTTCTTCGTGCTCAGTCTGCCGGAGGCAGACGGTGCTCGTGCTCGTGCTCGGTTTTTTTAAGAACACTAAAACCGGGTTTGCTTGAGAAGATTGTGTCACAGGCTGTTCCATGGTATTGCCAAGTGCATGCTTATCCTCTTTTTTCGATTACGATTACGGGCACCGGTCATACATGACCTGAGCACGAGCACGACGGTTGGGCAGGGGCGGAGGCCCTGTTCAGATCTCTCCTTCTGGCCCCTATCCCCTGATCCCTATCCCCTGCGCGCGAGCGCAGACTTTGTGCGGGCTGAAAAAACGGGGACTGTCGGTCTATCTCTTGAAAGGCCAGGCTGAAACTATGAAGAA
>JAIPFM010000219.1 GCA_021736645.1 Phycisphaerae bacterium
GAACGCCATGGCCTGCTCCCACGACACCCTCACGACTGGCTGCGCATTGCCATCGAGCGAAAGCCCCTTGCCGTCCGGTCGATCGCGGCGTGTTGAATAGTACCCACTGTCATGGGATGCATCGAATTGTCGGAACTGCGCATTGGTGACTTCGCATTCACTTATCCAGAAGGGTTTGTGTAGGGTGACAATGCCCTGGGGAAACTCGTCGGCCTGTCCCTGGACGTCCCCCATGACAAACTTACCTGCCGGCACACGCACCAGCGACAAGGTCACGCCGCCAAGATCGATGAGTCGCTTGACAGGTGCAAAAGGTTGCGCCTGCTTGTTTTCGTGCTTGAGAAAAAGAGGCTCTGGCCGTGATATGACGCTCGCCCGAACAGGGTCAGTCTGCCTGGATGAAGTCTTAAAAATTGTCTCAGGATCATCCACGGGACCGCCGTAAAGTTTTCGAAGCGTCATGCGACGCTCATGGGCGCCATCGGGAATGGGAAAGACATCACCCCAGGTCCCGTGACAGGGACCGTTGAGATCGATCCATGTCACCAGACGACTCCATGCTTCCGCATCCAACTCAACGCCGTAATGACCCTTTTCGAGCATCTGGATCAGCTCACTGGTATTGGCGTGATATTCACCCGGGGTCAGGAGACTGACATCATCCTCGATACCCACGCGCCGAATGAAGTGAATCAGCATGTCATACGCGGGACTGTAGGTGAGTTTACCCTGGGTGGCCTGAAGCATATCAGGATGGAGACGCGCCACATAACCGATGGGTTTGGGCTCAGCCTTGGCGCCGTTTGCCTCGGATCGGAGGTCTGCCACACCCGCCCTGGACCCATCGTGACATGACACGCAGTATCGGTTCAGTACAGGCTGAACCTCTCGCTCAAAGTCGAATCCTCGGGCCGGTCCGTACCAGGGTGTCAAGGCCCGCGGGGCAATACTGGCGGCCAGCGCGGGTTTCGAGACAACGGCCTCGTTAGGTGCCTCGTGGCAGCCTGCGCAGGACACATGTTCGCCCGGCATGGCCGTGAACCAACTCCGCATGAGCTGAATGGCCTTGTCTTCTTGATCCAGGACCTGCACAGCCACCGGTGTATTGGCAGGGATCTTGAAGCTGGCTGATCCGTCCTTTTCCAGCGGGACAGTGCCCAGGATCTGCATGGCTTCCCAGGGGCCGCCATATCCGATTTTGTCGGACCCGGCCAGACCGCGATACCCGAAGTGGTAGGCGAGCAAGCGAAGCTTTTTGGCAGTGCCCCGAGGCACGCCCTGAAGGCCGGGTCCTGCATATACGTCTTGAATGAACACCGTGGCCACATCACTGGCCGGATCGATCTGATCGGGAAGTACAGGCGGGCGTTTTCTCGGCACCATCGGTGTGGGTTCGAGCAGGGCATAGCCGGGCTCTTCTCGAAGCAGGACCAGATTGTCGAAAACGTCGGCAAGATAGATGCCCCAATCGGATCGGGCGTTCAGTTTTGCAGACACGAGAAAGTGTTTATCAGTCAACGCATAGGGATGGAGAAACAGGGGCCAGTCGCCCTGGACAAGGTCGTCCTTGATCTTTGGCGTGATGGGATCCCCCTTGCCGCTGATGCGCTGAACAATGCCCTCGGCTTCGTGCCACCCCACACTGGTGTCGAGCAGTACCAACTGTCCTGCGCGGTGGACGCCGTGATATCCGGAAAGGATACTGATGATCCTGTTCGATTCGCCTGGTAATGCCTTGGAAAAATAGAGCGAGTTGGGATACCAGGAATTGCTCCCGTAGATGGCCTGCTGCTTGGTCCCGTCCGGATTCATCACCATCAACTGACGCAGAAAGATGTGGCAAATGCCCGTGTAGTCCCAGCGTTGATACAGTACCTGACCATTGTTCAAGATCGTGGGATGAAAGTCGTGGTCCTGATCGAAGCACACCTGGCGCACGGCGCTTCCATCTCGCTTCATGACATAGAGATTGCTGACGCGCTTCTGGCCGTGCCAGCAGGGTACGGACTGGTAGGACGCCGTGGAACCGAACACGATGTCGCCATTCGGCATGTACGCCCCATCCATGCAGTCCACATCGTCCGGCATGTGGGACACCTGTCGCAGATGCCCATCCGCAAGGTCATATTCGAAGAGTTTCCAGTTCGTCCTGTCTGACTGTGTAAACAGCACATAACGCGCATCAAAGTCCAGATCGAGCTCACCGACGTACCCCCCTTGATCCGGGCGGTAAATCGTCTTCAGCGCGTTCCCAGGCGCACGGGGGTCGAGCATCACAATCTGATCGTCATACCCCGTACGTTCCAGGGACGCGTTGCATTCATGGTTCGAAGGCATGGCAATGTCCCGCGCCAAGCCAGCGGAATACCCGATTCTCTGGTCCGCTTCGGTCATCACGCTGGGGGACCGGGGATCCTTCGGCTTTCGCTGCACCACGAGAATACCCGGCAGCTTCACGAGTGCAGGGTTCGCCAGGAGCGCTTCGCGACGCAGGGCTTCGAGTGTTGCCCTGGCCTGGCCCCTCTTCGAGGTGAGCGAGGGCAACATCGCATCGAGTCGTTCCAGGCAGTGCGCACCGTCAGGGTAAGCGGATCCATGCGTTTCCATGAGATCCTCAATGGCCAGTTTCAGCTTGTGGACACTTTGCGCAAGAGTCTCATCAGCGCGCACAGTCGTATTCAGTGAGCCCACGCTGGTCAGGCACAAAACAAGGACAAGTCGTAATGGATTCATGGCTCAGCCTCCACGGCATCTTGGCGGAGACACTTTGAAATGTACGTCATGAAGCCCCTTATCCAGACCGGGCTTGCCCAGGCCATCTGTTTGTTTGTCAAAGTGACACGCATGTCCTAATATAACAGTTCCTCCCGCAAAATCATATCGTTATCCTGAAACGCTCCCTGGGACCCTGTCTGTCCTTGAACTTCACCCCAGCAGACCTTCTCCACAGGCCCAACCCTGGCGCACAGGTTCCTTGATGTAGGCATTCAATGCACTGTCCTTGAAGGTCATGCTCTCGGGATTGTATTCCACCCTCTTGCCCGAGCGCAAGGCAATGGTGCCCAGGATCACGGTTTCGGTCAGCGGGACCGCATAGTCGAAGTTGGAGCCCGGCCTTGGAATATCGCCACGAATGGCCGCCATGATCTCTTTAACAGGATTGCCCACAGCACGTGGGAGTGTCCTTTCCGGCAGAGCCCTGCACAGTTCAGCCCAGTCCTTGAGCAAACGCGGGCCGGTCGGACGCATCCCCGGGGAGTAAATCGTGTTCTTGTCGCCCATCAGCATACACCCGCCGGCCAGCACGCCTTGAATACCGGACGCACTCACCATGTTGTCCCGGCGTTGTGGCAAATGCCCGCCTTCATACCAGTACACAGTGACAGCCGGTTTGTCGCCTCGGGCCGGATATTCGTACACATAGGTGGCGCCGGCCTCCTTGCGCGGCTTGTCGTGATACTGGTGCTGAAAGTTGATCGTGGGGTCCGTGTAGACCGCTGACGGATACCCCAGTCCCAAGGCATACTTGGGGATGTCGAGTGTGTGACACCCAATGTCACCCAGGCCGCCCAGGCCGTAGTCCCACCACCAGCGCCACCCTGAGGGACAGAGCTTGCTGTTGTAGCAGTTGAGTTTGGCAGGACCGGTCCAGAGGTCCCAGTCCAGCGTGTTGGGAATGGGCTCTGCAGGCAGGGTCTTCCTGGCATTCAGCGTATTGTTGGTCGTGCGGTTTGTCCATGCATGCACCTCGCGGACCTCACCAATCAATCCGGCCTCGTACCACTCCCGGATCTGACGCATGCCCTCAAACGTGTGTCCCTGGTTGCCCATAACGGTCTGCACGCCATACTTGTGGTATGCCTTCTGCAGCGTGCGTGCCTGCCAGATATTGTGGGTCAACGGCTTCTGTGTATGCACGGCAATGCCGCGTTCCATGGCTGCATAGGTCGCTGGAAAATGCGTGTGGTCCGGCGTGTTGACGATGACCAGGTCCAGGGCCTTGCCATGGGCATCCAGCAGCCTGCGGAAATCCTTGTAGCGTTTTGCGCTGGGGAAAGTCTCGAAACCTTCGGCGCCCCGGACCTCATCCACCTCAGCAATGGCGACCACGTTTTGCTCCAGACACTCATGGTAGCAAGTCTTGGCAATGCCCCCCGCGCCAATGAGCGCCACGTTGAGCTTCGAACTGGCGCTGGGGCCAGCCTGGCCGATGGCAAAGCGAGGCAACACAAATGAAGCCCCCATCACGGCACTCGTTTTCAAATACTCTCTACGGGTTAATCTGTTCACTGTTCAAGCCCTCATTGATGATTGTTATGGTTACGTTTTCGTGCATCCTGTCAAACCTCATTCCGCGACATCACCCTCCTGGGTGCGTGACCACGCGCAACTGGATGTCCTTGAAGGGAAAGCCGTCGACCGCCTTTGCCCTGTCGAGCGTGTTGTGATTGACGTTTTTGTACCGGTAGAGCGGTGGTGCGAAATCAGACTGGGACTGCCAGATGACCGAACGAATGCTCCCGTCCTTCTTCACTATGATCATGTTGTCCATGTAGATATGATACGTGCCCGGTGTCCTGCTGCGCAGGGCAATGAGATTGACCGGCATAATGCCCGGGCAGTAATTCCCAATGCCCACGACCTGACGTGTCCACACGCCCCTGGGAAGCGTCAGGTCAGCCAATGCCACACCGTCCTGATTCAGGCCATTTGTGGATTTGTAGAAGGGATTCCACCCATCACCCGGTGTGTAGAAACAGCCTTGGACAATGTCACTGTCCTCACACACAAATATGTCAAATTCCACCCGGTCGCCGGGATGAACATAGGCGTCGTATTCCTGATCCCAGGCGCTGCCATTGGAGAACCGAACAAAGACACCATCGCGATCCGGATTCTTAATCGGCCTGGTCTGTGTGGCCCTGATCTCAAGCACCTCGCCTGCTGGCGCAGGATCCGGATATCGAATGTTGCTTTTATCTATGGTCATGTAGGACATGGCATAGTCGTTTTTCTTGATCCATTCACGGTAAGTCTGTGTGAGTGTTGCACAAATGCCAGGTTGTGATGAGGCGAGATTATCGGTTTCCTCAATATCCGCCACCACATCGTACAGCTCCATTCGGTTTTGACTCTCCGAATAGATGAGCTTCCACTGATGGGTGCGCACCGAACCGTAATCCAGCCACATCCAGAACAGAGGATCGGTCATGGTGCCAGGCCGGCATTCGGTGCGTGCCTTGAGATGTGACCAACAATCCATGCCGTCCAGGTCTGTACCGAGGCAGGACTGGCCGGTCATGGACATCAGGGTCGGATACATGTCGATATAGCCAATGAAGCCATCATAGATGTTGTTGCCTGGTGCATACGGCGCTGTGTTCCTGTCAAAGGTCCCGGGCCACCAGAGGGCGGCTGGTACATGCACACCCCCTTCCCAAAGGGAATGCTTGCCCCCTTTAAACGGTAGATTGATACCTTTCGAAGTGGCACCATTGTCGCTGGCGAACATGAAAACAGTGTCCTCCAGTTTTCCGAGTTGCTCAACCTTGTCGATCACAGCGCCAATGCTTTTATCCAGGGAATAGACATAGGCCGCATAGGCCAGATGCGCATAGTGACTTTGATCTGGATCAATCCTGGACACATCAAACTCCTGTCCCTTCTCGCAGCGCAATTCCGCCACATCGCCCAGACGTCGACCCGTCTTGGGGCTGGCGAGGTGGGAAACATATTCCCACTGTCCCTTGATGCCCAGTTCACTGTCGAGTTTTTCGCAGAATTCCCTGAGATCAGATCGTTTCAGGTGCAGGGGATTGTGGACCGCTTCCTCGGGGATATAACAGAAAAACGGACCCGAGGCATTGTCCTCAATGAATTGAACGGCATACTTTGTGATCAGATCCGTGGTATACCCGGTTTCGTCTCCCCGGTAATTGCGATCGTGCCACCAATCCACGTCGTGATGCCAGTTCACATACCGATCGAACAGGTCACCGCCGCCGTTGTAATACCCCACCCAGCGGTCAAACCCATAGGCATTGACCCCTTCGCCCCACTTCCACCCCTTGTGGTTTTCAAAGATGTTGTTGGTCAGGTCCAGTGTCTTCTCGCCATGCAACGCATTCGGCCGGCCCGCTATGTTGTAGTCCACGCGAGCGCCATTGCCGTCGGCCGGGAAATTGGGCAGACTGTTGTGCCATTTGCCGAACGCGCCCGTCCTGTACCCGGCTGCCTGAAAATCCTTGGCTATGTTGCGAATGTCGTTGGGCAGTGTCCCGCCTGTGCGCGGACCAGCTCCCACCCTGGCGTAGTGCCTGCCTGTGAGCAATCCGGCACGCGAAGGCGAACACACCGCATGGGTCATGTAATTCTTGAGTTCAATGCCCTCGTTGAAAAGGCGGTCCAGATTCGGCGTGTAGCGAAAGTGATCCGGATTTGTATTGTGCCGGCGCAGGTCACCCCAGCCAAAGTCATCCGCGTAGAAGATGACCACATTGGGTTGTGTGGATTTCACAAGGCCCTCAGCCTGTGCTGCGCCGACTGCCAGGCCCATGATCATCAGTGTCAATACTGTGTTTCGGTTCATGGTCTTATTTCATCCTCCTCCGGGGTACGCTTGCCTTCAAACGGTCCCCACTGAAGACGCTCTTTGGTGCCTTTGTCCATCTTGTAGACCTCAAGATCGTAATTGGGATTGACCTTGGGAAAACGAGCCCCAACTGCCTTGAGGTAACGCATCATTTCATCGTAAAGCTGTTTGTGTCGTTCAGGCTGCTGCCTGGCGACATTCTTGACTTCACCGATGTCACCGGACAGGTCAAACAACATGGGGATGTCCGGTCGTTCGTAGAAATGGACGACCTTGGCCGACCCTGAGATCATGACCGAGTGCGGTACGGAACTGCGATAGTGGGGATAGTGGAAATACAGATTGCGATTGAGGAAGGCCTCATCCGGGGATGCGCCGGCCATGTAACGGGCGAGACTGACACCGTCGATATCCTTCAGTTGCTTCGGATCGCCACCAGCCCAATCCACGAAGGTGGGCAGGAAATCGTAGTTGACCACATTGCCTGTAAACACAGAGCCCGGCTCGATGCCCGGTCCCTTGACAATCATGGGCACTCGAATGCCCCCGTCCCAAAGCCACCACTTGCGCGCGTGCAGTGGTTGGGTGAAGCCGGGCGTGAGTCGCAGTTCGTCGTGCCTGTAGCCGTTGTCCCCCACCAGGATGAAATAGGTGCTGTCCTCGATCCCCAGTGCCCTGGCCTTGTCCAGTACGGCACCGATGCGCCCGTCCAGGTCTTCACCCATGGCCAGCCAATTGGCAGGATCGTCCTTGCGTGAGACGGTTTCTGGATGCTTGTTGTTCTTCCTGTACCAGGCCTGCACCAGGGGGTGCTTCACATACTTTTCACGCGTTTTATCCAGGCACTCTCTGCCTTCGTGCATGGCATAGTGCGAGATCTGCAGATAAAAGGGATGGTCCTGTTTCACCTGGTCCTCCATGAAGCCGATGGCCTTTTCGGTGATGCTGAACATCAATTTGGGATCAGTCATGTCTTTGGGCAGGCGTCTGGGCAATGGCTCGCCCGACGCCAGATCTGCCTTCAGGGTATTGCCCTCATTGTTGGTCGTAGCACCATCGTGCAGCGCATAGCCCTCTCTCCCTGGATCACCGCGCATGTGCCACTTGCCCACGTGGGCGCTGACATAGCCCAGCGGTTTGAGGGCCTCGGCAATGGTGACCGCATTCTCGTCGATCTGCATATCGGACACATTCGGCACCAGTGGAAACGCTTGATACGCCTTTTGCATGTTGTAGTAGGTGTCCCTGGATCCCAGGAATACGGTGAAGCCGTTGCGCGGGCTGGACTGGCCCGTCTGTATGCACACACGCGCAGGTGAACACTGCGGCGATCCATAGGCATTACGGAACTTCATGCCCTGTTGGGCCAGTCGGTCCACGTTCGGCATGTGCAGGATCGGCATTCGGGAATTCGCCATGGCGTCGTCCATGGCCACGGGCGACCCGTTCCAGGCCCAGTCGTCGATATAGAACATGATAATGTTGGGCTTTTGGGCTGCATAACAACTGACTGCCATTGTCACGCTTAAAACCACCCCAAATTGACTTCTCATAGTGTCATCCTTTCTAATCTATTTCACGCTTCCAGGTTTGAGTCGGGCGAACGTTTCAAAATGCGGCTTGTACGCTTCCATATCTCTCCAGAAGGCGCTGCGTTGAGGTTGAAGCACTCTGCCTTCTGCGTAGTCCTTGCCTTCGGCACTGTCTGCGACGGAACGCAGCACGGCCTGCGCCTCTGCCATCATGTCTTTAAAGCGTTCAGGCAGTTCCCTGGACAGATCCCTTGTTTCGCCGGGATCACTGCCCAAGTCATACAGCTCCCATGAGTTGTCCTTGTTTCGGTTTTGACTGACCAGCTTGTGATTCCCCTCAATGAACGCCGCCTGTCTCAAGAAGACAAACGGGATCGGATGCGCGCGATTCGGGACGCCCCCATCGAAAAGGCCCAAAATGCTCTCCCCGTCACGCACCGACATCATGGAATCATCGGACAGATCGAGCAAGTCAACGAGTGTGGGCATGATATCCATGGTGGAGGCCGGGAGGTCGGTAATTCTCGGTGTGATGCGACCGGGCCATTCGATGATGGCCGGAACGCGGATACCCCCTTCAAAGAGATCCCCCTTGTGTCCCCTGAGGCGGCCAACGGCATGGGGATCAACGTCGAGTCCGCCGTTGTCACTGCAATACCAGACGAGCGTGTCTTGTTCAATACCAAGCTCCCGCAATCCCCTTCTCAACGTACCGATACTGCGGTCAATGCCCACGATCTCCCCGAGATGGTGACCGAGCTTATTGTCCGACAGGTCTTTCCGATCTCTATCCAGGGCCTGCATGGGGTTGTGAGGCGAGCCGTACCAGATCACGGCAAAGAAGGGAGTGCCCTTCTGCTGCTTCATATACTTGAGTGCCTCGTCAACGATGATTTCCGACGAGTCGCCTTTGAAGGCCTCGAATTGGCCGTTTCGGCCCATCAGGGGATCCAGGTCGAAGAAGTTGGTGACTGAGAGCCAGTGATCGAAGCCGTACTTGCCGGGATGGTTCTCGTCGTCGCGCAGGACCGGTATGCCAGGGCCGCGCACCCCGTTGAGGTGCCACTTGCCGAAATGGGCCGTGCTGTAACCGGCCTGCTTGAGGGCCCGAGGCAAGGTCTTCTCCTGCAAGCACAGGCGCTTGCCATGGGTCGGCACGCCGGTTCGGTTGTGGGTTCTGCCGGTCAGCACCGACGCCCGCGTGGGCGAGCACACCGGCCCGGCCGCGTAGAAACGGTTGAAGCGTATCCCGGCCTCGGCCATGGCATCCAGGTTCGGTGTCTTCAACCGCGGGTGGCCGTTGTAGCCCACCTGTCCCCAGCCCTGGTCGTCCGCCATGACCAGCACGATGTTGGGCCTTTCCTGGGCAAAGGCGGTCAAGGACAACAGACTCACCATCACACCCCAAAAGACCTGTTTTATGTCACTCATCTCTATTCCCTTTCTTTGAAGGCAGAGGCAGAGCCATGTTCGATAGAGCCGGCACTGCGATGCGAAGCTCTTTTATGGCAGTCGTGTATACCGGATTCCCAATCTGCCCGATTAGATTAACCCATTCGTGGGGATCCTTGGAGCAGTCGTAGAATTCCTCCTGGTCGTCACGGTAACGGATATAGCGGAATCTTTCGGTGCGTATGCTCACATACCGATCGTATAGAGCGCTGATGGCCGTGCTCTGCCAAGCGGCATTCGGATTCCTGAGCAGGGGCGCCAGGGATCGCCCGTCCACATAGTCCGGCGGCTTGATGGCGCAGAGTTCGGTGAGCGTGGGATAGATGTCCTGTAGGGACACAAAACGCTCGGACACGCCACCCGCCCGAGTCATGCCCGGTACGCGCCACAACATCAGACTGTGCGTGGCTTCTTCCCATAGCGTACCCTTCTGCCAGTGGCTCTTCTCACCCACATGAAATCCGTGGTCACTGATCAGGACCACGATGGTGTTGTCCCGATAGGGACTCCTGTCCAGGGCCTCAAGCACACGCCCCATCTGTGCATCGGAATAGGCCGTAGCCGCAAGGTACCCCTGAACCCCCTGCCTGTGCAGACCGCTCTTGAGTACAGACGCCACAAACCTGCTCTTGCCGGCAGTCACCGCCCGGCCAAGGGGCGGCACATCGTCGAGGTCATCGGCCAGCAGTTCCGGGGTGGTGACTTCATCCAGCGGGAACATATCAAAGTATTTCTGCGGCACGTACCACGGCATATGCGGATGAAACAGGCCGCAGGCAATGAGGAAAGGACTGTCGTGTTTCTTCTGCAACTGTTTGATGGCAGCGTCCGCATACTGGGTGTCGTGCATGTCCGCCTCGGCAAGATGCGTGGGTCCCCAATCCTGTTCTCCCCTTCCCACGGACGTCAGGGGAGCATTGGGCGGATTCGGATCACGCTTGTGCGGAATATGGTCGTCCCAGTCAGAACGGTCCCCCCATCCATGGCCGATCTTGCCGTACGAGGCGATGGTGTAGCCTGCCTCTTTGAACAGCTTGGGAAAGGAAGTGGCGTGCTGAAGCGCCGAACTCGCATCTATATCCATACCGTTCTCATACAGCCCGGACTTGTAGGGGCTGACCCCGGACAACAGCGCAGTCCGGGACGGCGAACAAAACGGGGCGGCCGTATAGGTTCGGCTAAACAACACCCCGCTGTCTGCCAATCGCTGGATATTGGGAGCCACGACCTTGCCGGCATACCGGTTGGTGTCACCGAGCAGCCAGGTGTTCAAGTCATCCACCACAAGGAACAGCACATTCATACGATCGGCTTGCGCAGGGTTTGCAGGACTTTGCGTACAGAGCACGAGCCCTGCAAGCACCACGCACGTCACTGTCAGTTTTACATAACGGTCCACTGCCATATCCCCTTTACATTATTCTCATTGCGTTTCAATCCACGTCTCAGCACGTGCCGGAGTCTCACAGCTTGTGGACACGGAACCCTGGTGATCCAGGGCCCCTCTGTACAGGACATCGCACACGGCTACAGGCCCTCAGGATTCTGGGGATCACAGGCGTCCAGTGCATTGCACCGGAGCCAGTCTTGCATGAGCAGGTTCAGGTCATCCTGATCCACGTCACAGTCCCCGTCGAGATCGCCTGCAAAAGGCACATAATCCGGCAGCGACTGGGCCGCCAGACAACTGTTGGCATACACGGAGATGGTCAGGGTGTCTGTCCCCTGTTTGTCACCGTCGTTGGCTTCGAGCTGCAGCACGTAGGTGCCCACAGCGTTCAAAGTCACGGTGGTATCTATCTGATTGGCCTTGGCGATGACAGCGGCGCCTTCATTGGGTTCGCTGACCACGCTCCAGACCACAGTGGTGGCATCCGCATCAATCACGGTCCCCCCAATGGCGACATCCACACTGCCATCGTCAATCCAGGTTGTGACATCCCAGACTGTCAGGACCTCGGGGGCAATGTTGTCTGCGTAAAACTGAAAGATGGGGCCCCACACTGGGTCATGGTCTGTGCCCTGGTACGTGTCAACGGCCCAGAAATAGCGTGTCTTGGGTTGAACCTGAACCGTGAAGGAGGTGATGTTCTGCTGACCTGCAATTCGAATGGCGTCTGGATCAACAAATGACTTCAATGCCTGATAGTCGTCTGTGAAGTACACATCCACAGGCACGGGTTGACCGGGCACACAGGGATCCGGGAGTGTCCAGTTCAGGGTCACGGTACCAGGCACGATATTGGCACCATCTTCCGGGCCCGGCGTCAAGGGATGTTGGCCCTTGACAATCAGCATATCGGGTGCTTCGTCCCCGTCATAATCGACCGATTCCACCACCACGGTGCCTTCGGCCTTTGCCGGGTCGTAGGCGTACTCTTCCAGAGTCTGCGGAAAATCGTAGTACGCAGTCATCGTGCCGTCGGCAATATGATCGTTGATGTACGCAAGACGTTCCTCCGAGTAGGCCATGGTCATCACACCACCGGAAAAATCCATATGCGCCTGGGAATCCTGTCCATTGCGAAAAACGAGCGGAAGCGCATTGGTGCCCTCCAGAAGATTCAGGGAACCGCCCCGAAGTTCCACAATCCCATCTCCCCCGGTCCCATAGCCCACACGAAACTCCACGTCGTGGATATTCAGAGTTCCGCCGTTATCGACCACCAGGAGACTGGCCCCGCTATCTGCGACCCGTAGATGAAAATAACAGTCAAATACGCCGCCCAGGATCTCCATGACGTCGCGGTTTTCCGGCGTCCCCCCATTCAGACTGATCACGGACCAACTGTTGGACACCAGGTGCGCGCCGTCCAGCAAGGTCAGGTGAGACCCGCCACCCCTCATGTTGAGTTGGTTGATGGCGGGCGCCGCATAGTCGAGCACGCAGACAGCCCCATTCTGCACCCTGGCTGCATCGGTCTCGTCCGGGACACGACCTTCACTCCAGTTGTCGGGATTGCTCCACAGGTCGCTCACAGCGCCCGTAAATGCATTGTTGGCTCCGTTCAAGGATCCTGCCACCCACAAGCCGAGGACAAGACTCAAAAAAATATGTGATTTCATAACAAATCCTCCTTCAATATGGTAATACGTAGATGGTCGTACCTGATAGTCATTTTCAAAAGGCTACTCCAGTGGATACGTGCTCAGCCAACCTCCCCACCAGGACTCCGGCGATGATTTCTCTTTTCTTGCCTTGATCACACGGCCGCTGTGCCCTGCATGGCTACAGGCCTCAGAGATCAGAGGCCGTAACCTCCCATTTCCTGACCAGTTCATCCTTTAATGACATCAGCTCGATCATGTCCAATGCCTGGTCGTATATTCTTACTTCACCAATCAACCCGTCAAAGTAGCGGTCTCTATTTCGTCCAAAGGCACCCAGGTACAGAGTATGGTCAGAGGCAGACGACAATCCAGCCTCGTTCCACATCGTATAATCCCCGGCCTTGACGGTCTTGCGACTGGTTTGATTGGAATAGGAATCCCACAGAGAAAAGGTCTCGGTCTTGCGATCATAGCAGCAAACCAACACCACGGTGTTGCCAAAGAAGGCACATTCCTGCTGCAGGCTCTGCCCCCCCAGAAACGCCACCGCCTTGGGCCGACCATTGAGGATATTCCATCGCACAAAGAAACCAGGCACGTCGACGACCGAGGTGTTGCCCACGATGTTCGACCAGGTCTGCGATCCGTGGGTCTGTACGCGTACCACAAGCGTCACAGTAAAGCCCGAGGCCTGCTCCCGCGTTTGATCCAAGAAGACTTGTGACTCTGTCTGGCTCAACAATCTCATCTGGGTCGGCGCAGATTTCTTTTCAAGGGTGGGGTCGCCGAAATCAATGGCCCCCAGCCCTGGGCCCAATGCGTTCTGCGCGTACCTGGCCATGCCTGCCTCAGGTGTCGCTCCGTGCGGTACAGACGCCTCGGTCACGTTCCCCCAGGACTGCACCACGCCGTCAGCATCGACATCCACGGTGGCCGCGCGGGACGCATCGAGATGCACCACCAGCGCAGCATGCACGGCCATGGACGCCTTCGCCTTGTCGCCTGTGCCATCGCGAAGCACCACAAACTCGCCAGAGGTCACAAACGCCTTTGGCTCAAAGGGAATCTCCGTGATCGCGCCGTCTGAAGCACTGACTTCTCTGGCCTGGCCTTTGTTGATCAACACATGCTTTGAAGCGGATGACCTGAGTGAAAGGCGTGCCTTGCCCTCGTACATCTGCACCACAGCGTCCCCGCGTTTTGAGGCCTCAATTCCAAATTCAGTACCGAGATCGATCACTCTCGAGAAGGCCGTGTCCACGGTGAATCCATGCGCTTCCTCTGGAATCAGGGCACTGAGACGCCCGGTATGCAGGCGCATGCGATTGCGGCCGAGCAACTCGAACGCGGCAGGCGCCTCCACAATGACCTTGGCCCCCTCGTCGAAGGTCAATTCAGCCAGTCCTTTTTGTATGCGCAAGGTGGTTTTCGTCTGCAGACGCTGGCCCAGACCCACCGCGGCATCCCCCTCCACATCCCACTGGGCCTTGAAGTTGCTGGTGAAAGTCGCCACTTCCTGGGGGAGAATCCATCGCGCAATATGCGCGCTCAACACGAGCAGGATCAACGCAGCCGAGGATACCAAGGCCGTATACATCCAGAACCGGTTTACCTTTCTTGGCAACGTTGGCGCAGCCTCTTGCCTCTCGGGTTCGGGGTCTTCAGGTCTCTCAGGTTTTACATCCGGCGCCGCTCTTTCCATATCGAGCAGTGCCTTCCAAATGTCCTCAACGTCTGAACAGGGCACCTGCTCTGGTGTAGAGGACGGGCCATGCTGTTTCTCGAGGACCGGCTCGGCCAGACTGGGGCAGGACAGATTGGCATAGATCGACAACAACTCTGCATAGCAAAGCGCCGCCCTGTCATCCTGCTTGACCTTTTCCATCAGCGCAGCATACTGCTCATCCGTAGCAGCGCCTTCAAGCGATATGGCAATTAGTTCGTAGAACTCGTTCAGTTCATTTTTACGCATGATATCGTTATTCCCAGGCGACCAGGGTCTTCTTGATACAGACCTGTAGCACGGTGTAAATATGAACCATCCTTTTGTACAGGGTATGCACAGACTGGTCCGTGTTCGCGGCCAGGTCCTTGAGTGTGGTATTCAGAAAAAATCTTGTATGCACGAGTTTGGCGTCCTGGGGGTCCAGCTTGCTGAGACATCCGCGCAAGGCCGTCATGCGCTCATCCAGAGAGCCCAGTATCGGATCACCGATCGCTTCAATGCGTTCCAGCACCTCAGGGCCCATGGAGACAAGGGATTTCTTCTGCCTGTAGTATTCGGAGACCTTATATCTGGCAATCTGCCTGGCCCATGCGTAAAACATCGTACCAGGTTCATAGTCAGAAAACTTGTCCCACAGCACACTGGCGGTCTCCTGGAGTACATCCTCGGCATCCACATGGTTGGGGATCATGGTGAGAATATAGGCAAAGAGCCTTCGATTATGCCTGAGGAAGAGTCTTAAAAAGTCATTTTGTTCGGACATCAGATACCCTATGCCTCGTGTCGGTCGTACAGAAAAACACTTCATCTATAATTATATGGCATGGGAAATCTGTATTCGTATATTTTTAGTAGATTTTATGAAAAATGTGTGCGCCGTGCCCTGGCAGGCCCAGCGTATCCGAACCATAAACGCCGGATCCAGCCCTAAAAACTGGGCCTGACGCAGCCCGAAGCGACTAGCCCGCATTTCTCACAGCCCTTTGGCTGCAACCGCGTATCTCACGTCATCTCCTGGACTTGCCTTGATCGCCGACTTCGATCCCCCGGGGACCTTCACCCAGCTCACTGCGCCAAGCCCAGGATCTGTCACGACCTACACGGTTTCGCTAAAAAGTTTGTGAGAAATTCGGGCTAGATGAGGTCTCTTTCCTTCACGCCTTGAATATGCTTTGAGCGATGCTTTTTTAACCATTCGAGCAGGCATGCCCGAAGTTCTTCAGCTTTTTCTGCATGGAGATGTCGATCGGGATTGTTGCCAAGGAGATTGTTCATTTCGTGAGGATCATTATGAAGATCATACATGGCATTGATCACCTTGGACTCTTTTGAATAGGGGATGATCAGTTTCCACCCCCCCTTGACAACCATGTAGTTGGACTCAGTGTCACCTCGGTAGTCCCACTCTGTCACCACATAGCGGCCATGCTCTGAGTCTGTGCCCTCGATCAGCCCCCGAAGGCTTTTTCCGTCGGATGGATGCGCTTCCACCTCGAGATAATCCAGGATCGTGGCAAATAGATCCACGGTCGAGACATATCCATTCACTGGGGTGTTTTTATTGATCTCTCCGGGAAAACGGAGGATCAACGGGATGTGGGCCGACTCTTCATAAAACACATTCTTCTCGCGCAATCCATGGGCCCCGAGCATTTCGCCATGGTCACTGGTGAAGATCACCAGTGTGTTATCAGCCAGTCCCTGTGCCTCCAAAGTCTTTAAGATCTCACCCACCCAGTCATCGATCTCCTTGACCAGCCCGTAATAGTTGGACATCATGTATCTTATTTTTTCAGTATCTGCATATTCAGGATTGCCCAATCTCCCGTTCGCCGTTCGATAGGGCGAGTTTTCCATGGCATCGGCAATGCTCACAGGAGGCACCATGTCCTTGGCCGGATACAGGCTGTAATAGGGTTCAGGCGGCAGCATGGGCGCATGGGGAAAATGAAACGAACAGGTGATGCTGAACGGTCCGTCTTTCAGTCGCTCAATGGCCTCAATGGTCTGTCGCGCCTGAAATGCCGTCAAGGTGTATTCTTTGGGCATCAACAATTCCCCGTGCGCGTCACACTGTGGAAACTTCAGTTTCTTGGCCTTCAGTTCAGCGTCTGTCATGCCATGGTGCTTGTCCAGGGGATCTGTTCTGTAGGGCCTGCCCGTGAATTTGTCGATCAATTCACCCGGATTGGGCTGTCTTTTCGGCACCACAGTATCCAGGTAATCGAGGTAGATATGTGATTGACCGCCCGGTCCAAACACGGACTTTCCATTCTTCGCTGCCTTCAAGGGATTCTGGTACACCTCTGCAAGAGATGACAGGGTATGCCACTTGCCGTAGTATTCACAGTGATACCCCTGATCCGTGAGTATCTCATCAAAGGTCGGCATGGTCAGTAATTCTCTGGGCGCATTGTATGATCGGGCGTTTGTGTTCGCCCCAGTGTGCTCAACCGTGTATCCTGTCAAAAGAGAGGCCCGTGCAGGCGCGCACACAGCACAGGGCGTGTACGCATGTTTGAAGTAGGCACCCTGCCTGGCCAATCGGTCCAGATGCGGTGTTTGAAGGACCGTGTTGCCGGCAAGGCTCAAGGCGTCATAACGCTGCTGATCTGTCATGATAAACAAGAGATTCGGCTTTGGCCCGGCTTGAGTGACTCCCACTGAGACGAGTGCCAAACACAGAAGAAGTAAAGCCCATCTGTTTTGCGTACCGGTCATACTGTCCACTGGTGCTGCGTGCATAACTTCCTCCAGACGCATGTGCAGGGTTTGGCGTCAACAGCCTTTTATATAATGGTATCACGATCTCGGATCGCTGTAAAGGCCTTCTCTGCCCTGACGTCCGCGAGCCGGCGATCTGAAGGAACCGGGCAGGAGAATCATGGAGGCACTTCGTGACACCACTGCCCCATAAGCTGCCACTGCTATTTTGTCCGCGGACCGCGTTGAAAGAGCCGCTGTTCACCCGCATAATAATCATGGCATTGGCCGGGCAAACCCTGTAAGCTGACAGTATGAAGACAAGACGATTCTGTATGGTTGTGGTTATCATGGCAAGCCTGGGCATGCCCGTGCCCGGCATGGAGACCGCCACAGCACCGTGGCCAGGCCTGTCTGTTCAGGACGGCGTTTTGCAGTTGAATGGAAGGCCCTTTCAGGGCATGGGCGCGAATTATTTCAGCCTGTTCGCACGAACGCTCAAGGACTCGTCTGACACGTCGTACCAGACAGGACTGGCACACCTGGCTGAGGCGCGCATCCCGTTTGTTCGTTTCATGGCCTGCCCCTTTTGGCCAATCGAGTGGGATCTCTATTTGCAGGACAAGGCCGCCTACTTTGCACGCCTCGACAGGGTGATCAGGTGCGCTGAGCAATACCAGATCGGTTTGATCCCATCGATGTTCTGGAACATGGCCACGGTGCCTGACATCGTGGGTGAATCCATGGATCAATACGGCAACACAAACAGCCGCACCCTGGCCTTTGTCCGTGAGTACACCCGCGAAGTGGTCCTCCGCAACCGGGCGTCTTCTGCCATCTGGGGCTGGGAATTCGGCAACGAATACAACCTGGCCGTGGACCTTCCGAACGCCTCCGAGCACCGCCCGCCTGTGGTGCCGGGACTCAAGACCGCCCTGCGCAGAACGGCCCGCGACGAACTCTCCTCCAGTGCCATGCTGTGCGCCTATGCCGAGTTTGCCAGGACGGTGCGCCAGTACGACACCCATCGAATCCTCATCACAGGCAATGCCGCCCCCAGACCCTCGGCATATCACAACACACTGGAAAAGACCTGGACAAGAGATTCTGCTGCACAGTTTGAAACGATCCTGCTGCGGGACAATCCGGCCCCCTTTGACACGCTGAGCGTGCATGTATATGCCGAGGCCAGGCCGGACTACCCGGGGGGTGCCAAAGATGTGAGTGATCTCATAGACTTGGTGCAGGGCATCTCTGTCAGGTCGGAGAAGCCCCTGTTCATTGGCGAATTCGGTGCACCGCGTACACTGGGCAAGGAGGCAGAACGGTCCGGGTTCAAGGCCCTGGTCAAGGCCATTGAGGCAAACAGGGTTCCGCTGTCCGCCTTCTGGGTCTACGACTACCCGGGACAAAAGGACGACTGGAATGTCACATGGGACAATGATCGACACTATATGCTGTCCCTGGTCAGCCAGGCCAACCAGCGCATGAGCGCCTCAGCCCCACCGAGGGAGGTGTCGACAGACATCGCCCCCATTGACACATTCAACTACATCCTGGGCACACAGACCATTGGCGTGAAGTACCAGTTCACCCAAGCCACCAGACTGGTGGAAACAGCCCAGCGCATTTTGGCAATGGGATCAAACCATCTCAAGATCAACATGAGCAATCGCTACTGCGGGGTGGACTACTCTCTGCCCAAGCACAACAACATCCAGTCCCTGACGGACCTGGCGCAGCAGGAGCCGTCTTTCCGCAAAGTGCTGGACATGCCCTTTGCCTATTACCACATCTGGGCCTATTGTTTTTCTCCAGGCTGGTGGTCGGACGGCCTGTCAGAGGACGAACGCGACAAAGAATACAGTGAACTGTATGCCTTTGCCTCCTACCTGCTCAGGACCTACGACCGGTCCGGCAAGACCTTTTTCATTGGCCACTGGGAGGGTGACTGGCATCTGCGTCCCGGCTATGACCAAACCAAGGACCCGACTCCCCAGGCGATCCAGGGCATGATCGACTGGCTGAACACCCGCCAGAAGGCCATTGATGATGCCAAACGTGACACCCCTGCCACGGGCGTCACCCTGTACCACTACACTGAGGCCAATCTGGTCCAGATCGGTATGCAGGGCAGACCCTGCCTGGTGACCAATGTCCTGCCCCACACGTCTGTGGATTATGTGTCCTATTCGAGCTACGACACCACCCTGCCCCACAAGGGTGATGTCAGCGATTCACTCTCCAGGGCACTGGACTTTATCGAGGCCAGGTTACCACACAAGCCAGGCATGGCAGGCAAGCGCGTTTTCATAGGTGAATACGGATTCCCCCTGGAATCAGGCACCACCCCGGAGATACAATCACAGCATAGCCAAGACGTGTGCAGGGCTGCCCTGGCCTGGGGCTGTCCCTTTGTCCTGTACTGGGAGATGTACTGTAATGAAATCAAGGATACCGGTCATCGAGGCTTCTGGCTGATTGACGACAAGGATGTCAAGCAGCCCTTTTATCTCTGGCTGGAGACATACTATCAGCAGAGCCGGGAGTTCGTCCAAGATTTTGAGCGGCAACACGGACGTGTCCCCACCCACGACGAATTCACGGCAAAGGCCCTCAAGCGTTTCAAGTAAAATCCTCATGCAAGAGGGCGTCTGCCTTCTGCGCATACACATGTGCAGCAAGCGTCTGATGGCACCCATGCTTTCAGCACGAACTAGTGCTGTGTCAACACTAAAGGTTTGGGTTCCTACTTGTAGCCAACGGACATCTGCGGCGTCAGAAAGCCTCGCCCTACTTCAGTAGGGCTTTGTTGTCTTCCTTGCATCTATCCATTGGGTACTGCGAAATACCCTCGAATTTAGCGTTGACAAAGCACTAATCCATACAAAAGGTGCTGCGGCCTCAAGTCTGTTCGCTGCTTCTTAGGGCGCGTTGGAGACAATACACCATGAGCAACAGCACAAAGATGAAAGGCAAGGCCGACGTGAGTGCTGCAGTCTGCAGGGCCTTTAGCCCTCCAGCCAACAGGAGAACCGTGGCCACCACACCTTCGGTGATGGCCCAGAACACGCGCTGCCTGATGGGGGGATTCTCGACGCCTCCGGAGGCAATGGTATCGATCACCAATGAGGCCGAATCCGATGAAGTCACGAAGAACAGCACGACACAGAGGATACCGGCTGTGCAGGTGATAAACCCCAGGGGATAGGTTTCCAGAAAGATGAACAAGGCACGCGCCACATCTTGATTCACCGCCTGGGTCAGGGTGCCCTCGCCAAAGAGCTGAATCGCCAGCGCCGAATTGCCAAACACGGTAAACCAGATCAAACTGAGGCAAGTGGGCACGAGCAACACGTATATCACAAACTCTCGAATGGTACGGCCGCGTGATATACGCGCCACAAACATGCCCACAAACGGCGACCAGGCAATCCACCAGGCCCAATAGAAGATCGTCCAGCTGTTCAGCCAATTCCGGTCTGCAGTCTCAGCAGATCCGCACCAGAATGAATGGATCGGCAGCATCTGCAGGTATGAGCCAAGATTGGTGCCTAGGGATTTCAATATATACAGTGTGGGTCCGAAGCCCACAACAAATAGCATGAGACTCGCCGCCAGAATCATGTTGGCTTCACTCAATCGACGAATGCCCGCGTGAATGCCCGTGACAACTGACATCGTGGCAACGGCCGTTATACAGGCGATGATGATGACCTGAATGGAGGCATTTTGCTCAATGCCATACACGTGTGCCAACCCGGCATTGACCTGCATGGCCCCAAGGCCCAGAGACGTGGCCACACCAAACATGGTACTGACAATCGCAAGAACATCGATGATGTGTCCCGGCCACCCGTAGATTCTCTCACCGAGTAAGGGATAAAACGCCGATCGAATGCTGATGGGCAGTCCCTTGCGAAAACCAAAATAGGCAATGGCCAATCCCACCACGGAATAACAGGCCCAGGGATGAAAGCCCCAGTGAAACACCGTGATGCCCATGGCCGATCGTGCTGCGGCCTCGCTGCCTGGTTCACACCCGAATGGGACAGGCGCATTGAAGTGCATGAGAGGTTCCGCGATCCCGTAAAACAAAATGCCGATGCCCATGCCCGCACTGAACAACATGGCCAGCCAGGTCAAGGTCGAAAACTCCGGTGTGCTGTTGTCCTTACCAAGGCGCACGCGTCCATAGGGTGACACGGCCAGCCAAACCACAAAACCGAGAAAGAAGGTCATGGCCAGGACGTACAGCCAGCCGCAGTAGGTGGTGATCGTGGTCTGCAGCTGAGAAAAGCCCTTGAGCAGCAATGCGGGGGCCACCGCAGCAAAGGCCACAACCCCGAGGATGGTGGCTGCTGACACGATGAAAACAATATGATTGATCTGTAATTTACGCGATTTTCCGGGCAAGGCTTCGACTCCCAATAGCGTGATCCATGGTCAACAGTGTGACATCAGTCTGATCTGTAAAACTCGACCGCTTCCGGGGCAAGGGGCGTCTTGCCAAGAATCAGGTCCGCAGCCTTTTCTGCCAGCATCATGACCGGCGCATAGATGTTTCCGTTTGTCACGTACGGCATGGACGCTGCATCCACCACACGAATGCCGGTCAGGCCATGCACGCGCATGGTGTTCGGGTCGAGCACTGCGTCCGGGGTCGTACCCATCTTGCAGGTACATGAAGGATGCAGCGCTGTTTCGCCGTCTCTGGCCACCCAATTCAGGATCTGTTCATCGGTCTCCACGCCGGGGCCGGGAGACGACTCACCGTCGTTGAACTCTGCCATGGCCGGCTGATTGAGAATCTTTCGAGCCGTTCTTATCGCTTCCACCCATTCCTTGCGATCCGTGGGTGTAGACAGGTAATTGAATACTAGACTTGGCTTGGCCATAGGATCTTTTGACTTGATCTTGACGTGACCCCGACTGTCCGAATACATGGGACCAATGTGCACTTGATACCCATGACCCGCGGCCGGGGCCGACCCATCATACCGAATGGCCAGGGGCAGGAAATGGAACATCAGGTTTGGATACTTGACCTGATTATTGCTTCGGGCAAATCCTCCGCCTTCAAAGTGGTTGGTGGCTGCAGGGCCGGTGCGTGCAAAAAGCCACTGGCAACCGATCCAGGGTTTTCGCCACCACTTGAGCGCGGGGTTCATGGAGACGGGTTTCTTACATTTGTACTGCACGTACACCTCGAGGTGATCCTGCATGTTTTCGCCCACACCCGGCACATCTGCAACGACGTCAATACCCAGCTCTGACAATGCCGCGGCATGGCCCACGCCTGCGAGCTGCAGCAACTGGGGAGACCCAAAGGCACCTGTGCAGAGAATCGTCTCTCCCCCGCAAACGTCGTGTACCTGGCCTCGACGATCCACATACTGCACACCCGTGGCGCGTGTGCCGTCAAAGCAGATCTTTGTAATCGTGGCCCTGGTCTGCACTGTCAGGTTGCCGCGGCCGGCAATCGGATGCAGATACGCGTAGGACGCACTGAGCCGTCGGCCCTTGTGAACATTGCGGTCAAACGGACCGAATCCTTCTTGACGAAAACCGTTCACATCCTCTGACAGAGGATATCCCGCTTCTTGCACGGCCTTGAAGAACGCCTGAAAAAGCGGGTGGGTGGCTGGACCACGTTCGAGAATCAACGGCCCGTTGTCACCCCGAAACGCGTCGCCGCCTGCCAGGCAATTCTCCATCTTCTTGAAGTATGGCAGGCAGTGTGCATAATCCCAGTCTTGCATACCAGCATCCGCAGCCCAGCGCTCATAGTCCAGGGGATTGCCGCGTTGGAAGATCATGCCGTTTATGCTGGATGAACCGCCAAGGATCTTTCCCCGCGCATGATAAATACGTCGATCCTGCATATTGGGCTCAGGGTCTGATTCATATTTCCAATCGTAAAACTTGCTGCCAATGGGATAGGTCAGCGCAGCAGGCATGTGGACGAACAGGTCCCACCATGAATCAGGACGCCCCGCTTCAAGCACCAGCACCCTGTTTTCTTGATCTTCACTGAGCCGATTGGCCAACACGCAACCGGCGGATCCCCCACCCACAATAATGAAATCATATTTTCCTGAGTTCACAACAGATCCTCACTTTTCAGATTTGACTAGTCTTTGCGCTTGACCAGGGCTTTCGGCTTCATCCATCGGCCCGTCAAACGTGAAACGACTATAATGGTGATCAATGATGTCAGCATGGCTGTGGTGCGGAAAGGAAAATTAACGACCCCATGCGCATCGATCATGGGATAATCGATCCAGCGAGGCAGTCCAAGGACTGGTTCCCCACCGCCCAGGCGAAGCATCAAAGCCACAATAAAACCTGACAGACTGCCCCATGTATTTGCCTTTTTATCATACAGGGCAGTGACAAGTTGCGGAAAGAGGATGGTATACACAAAGTCACTGCAAAGAAACCACAGTGCGTATATACTCTGCAATTTCAGGGCGATCAATGTGGCTGCAATTCCCACGATCCATATCATGCGACGAATCACCGGTTCCAAGTCAATGGTTCTGCCTCTGGCAGCCCAAAGCGGTCGAATGATATTCCACGTGCCCATGGATGAAGCTGACAGAATCGATGAATCCACAGAGCTCATCACCGCTGCAGCCAGCGCTGCAAGGCTCAGCACCGCAATGGGCTCTGGCGTGAGGTACTTCAACACGTGCGGCAGCATGAGTGACACAGAGGCTGGCGCGGGCTGCCCGATGGCTGCCCAATCGGTGGTGTGACCCACCATGCCTATGATCACGGCCGGCAGCGCGGCAATCACACACAAGACCCCGGCGCCGATCGACAGACCCCGTGCCACTTCTGGACTCTTGCTTGAAAGCACGCGCTGAAAGTAAACGTGCCAGGGAATGCCGCCAAACACCAACAACAAGGCATAGTCCCACCAAAGCCAATAGGCATCGCCCCAGGCCGGATCTCTCCACGCGCCCCAGGCAGGCATTATATAAGCGGTCGCCCCCATACTCTGGCGATAATCGTTCCAGAGTGCAGCGATGCCGTTCGTGGACTCAAGCACGAAAGGAAGCGTCAGCCACAATCCAACCAGAAGAATGAGTAACTGCAGCACATCCGTGTAAGCCACGGCGCGCAGCCCGCCAAGGGCCGTGTACGCAATGGCAATGCTTGCTGATACGATGATGGAAACCTCGAAACTCAGGCCCAGAATCACAGCAAACATAGTGCCCAGCGCAGTCAGTATGGCCGCAGTCCAGAAAACTTCACCCAACAGCGCAGGCAAATATAGCAGTGCCCCCATCTTACTGCCAAAGCGATCCTGTAAGGGATCCAGCATGGTCGTGAACTTGTGTCGACGCATAATGGGCGCAAACAAAAATCCACCCACAACCAAGCTGAGTGCATACCCCCAGGGCGCCTGTGCCCAGGCAAGACCGCTTCCGGCAACCGATTCTGCCGTGCCGCTGATAAAGCCGCCGCCAACCCAAGTCGCGGTCATCGTCATGAGGGCCAGACCCAAGGGCAGACTCCGACCGGCCAGAATCATGGATTTCACCCCACCGCTCTTGGCCGCCGTTTTCTCGCCAGCAAAACTGCCAAGAAAAAACATAATCGCATAAAACCCGGCCATGCCAATGTAACCAGGCCAAAATACAGGTCTGTCCAGATAATCCAGAAAAACACCGAGAGCCATCAATCCTAACAGCATACTGCCCGACAACATGAGGCTCTTCTTCGGCATTATTTCCTTTATGTTTTAATGGGGGTTTTAGTTGGGGTTTTCATTATAGCAGGAAGGAACTTCAATGCAAGGCAGAAACCAAACTCTAACGCGCGCAGGGCACAGACTCTCATATCTCTCATCAATATTCATCGGGAACGAATGGGCATCCGGCATGCCGTCCCGGTCTATGTCCCAATGTTTCGGACGCTTTATTTCGGGGTAGAAATCCTAATGCTGTGTCGAAGTATGCCGTCGTCGGCCCCGGAGCGAGCAGTTTTGCGAATGGCTCTTAGCCAGAATTATGGATCAGATATAGATAAATAAACATCTTGCCAGGTACTTTTAACGCGTTATCTGATTTGTTTTTTCAAGATGGTTTCTGCCTGTGAGTCTGTGGAGTCACGACGTGAACTGGTTTGAGAGATCATCCCGATGTCTCGAGATGACAGAATCAATGCGTTGGCTTGTACAGATGGCGTTGGCTGACGGCTGTAGATGAGTGTTTCAATCAGGATCGTTCCAGAAATCCAGGCGTCCCCCCTTGACGCGTTTGAAGGGGTGAGCCGGCTCGGGCCGCTCCATCGCGGGTATCTCTGCCAGGATGGTTTCAGCATAGCGTTTTAGTCTCTGCACGACCTCAGGATATTGGGCACTCACATCCGTTTGTTCCCCTGGGTCTTTTATGACATTAAACAGTGTCCCTGCGTTCGTGTCTGCGCCTGTGGTCAAGCCCGGGTAGCTGGCGGGTGTGGCCTGTTCAAACGGCGCAATGAGTGTCACGCCATCCGGGCCGCGACGATCTTTCCAGGTGGACAGATTCCGGGGGGGCGTGTATGTCTTTTGTGCCAGAACATGCAGTTTCCAGGGGCCGGCATGCACGGTCATGAGTCGTTCGTTGTGCATGGTGATGACAAACTCATGCGCACTGGGGGCAGCTTCTGATTGCAGGAGCGGCCACAGGTCCTGGCCGTCAATGATCCGGTCTGCAGGACAGGACAGCCCTGCCGCCTTGAGGATCGTGGGAAACAGGTCCACAGAGGCAGCCAGCGATGGATTGACAATCCCTGCCGGGATACGTCCGGGCCAAGTGGCAATAAAGGGGACGCGCAGGCCGCCATCCCAGGACGTGGCCTTTTTGCCGCGCAGGCCTCCATTGTCACCCCCGTAGGTGGCGCCGTTGTCCGACATGAAGATCAACAGTGTGTCCCTGTCAATGTCAAGCTCTCGCAGGGTCTTCTGGATCTGGCCCACAGACCAGTCCAGTTCTCGAATCACGTCCTGGTAGAGATCATCGGGCGTGTCCGGTGTGTAAAAATCCTCACTGGCTGCCAGGGGCTTGTGCGGCATGGCATGGGCCAGGTACAGAAAAAACGGCTGCCTGGCTGTCACGGCCTGGCGCATGAACTCGACCGAGGCCTCGGTATAGCGCCGGGTCAAATGGGCCTGAACCACGGGATAGTCGACCACGGTCTCGTTTTCCACCAGTTGCACGGGACGCATGTCATTGGAATACAAAATCCCCAGGTACTGGTCGAATCCCTGACGCGTGGGCAGGAAGCGTGGTTTGTGTCCCAGGTGCCATTTACCCACGCAGGCCGTGCGATACCCCCCTGCCTTCAACACTTCGGCCACAGTCGTTTCTTCAGGGGCCAGACCGTAGTCGTTGATGCCCTGGTCCGGTGTGGGATTGTACACAATGCCCGTGCGATAGGGATAACGCCCGGTCAGCAGTGTGGCACGAGACGGCGCACAGTAAGGCGTGGGCACCAGAAACCGCGTCAAGCGCACACCCTGTTCGGCCAGTCGATCGATATGGGGCGTGTAGGTCACGGAGTCTTCAAAGCCGAATCCGCCCACGTCCCCATACCCCAGGTCGTCGCACAGGATCACAATGACATTGGGCTGCTTCTGAACCGCCTGGCAGACCAGGGGACACAGGAGTAACACCCAACCGATAAACCGAGTTGCGTGACGCATATCACTCATCTGAATTCTCCAAAAGGACGATCAGTAAATGTGCCCAGGTATTCTTTGAGCAACGCTGCCATGGCTAGACGCCTTTGTTTTTGATCCTGTGTCAGGACACGCTCCGGCTTGGGCATGCCTTCAGCATAGAGTATATTGTTGTCTTCTGTTGGATCCGTGTCAATATAGTACAACTGGTCCAGCTCAAAGTAATGAGGATTCTGTGCACGAGAAAAATGTCCCAGGTGGGCATTGTTGAGCAGATAGGGAAAGTCCAGGGCATTTCGTTCGTCAATGCCCTGGGCCTGATTGTAGAATCCGTTGAACTTCCTGCCCCTGTCAATACGTGCCTGGACCTGGGCCGGATAGCGCACGGCAATGTACTTGGTGTCCCGCGTCATCACAGCCCGCGCATAGCCCATCTCAAAGAACAGTGACGCGTGGATTTGCGCCCGGGTGTCCCCCTCCAGGATGGGACGCAGGGATCTTCCATCCATCCGGTATGCCGACGGCAGTGAAATGCCTGCGTAGTCATAGAATGTGGCTGCCAGATCGATGTTCTGCACCAGTGCATCCGTTGTCGTGCCAGGCTGAATATGTCCGGGCCAGTTCATGATCATGGGGATGTGGACACCCCCCTGGTACAGTGTGGACTTGCCATAGCGTTTGATACCATGGTCGGAAAGATAGACAATCAAGGTATTTTGGGCCTGCCCCATGGCCTGAACCTTCTTGAGCAAGGTCCCCACGGCATCATCCAGCCACGTGCAGTAGGCCGTCTTGTACGGCTTGCCTGCCTGGGCCACGCGGGCCTTGACGTTCTCACGAGACGGGAGCACATCGAGCGAATTGGGCAGGTATCCCTGACCTGTATATCGGGGATCCGCATCCACGGAATTCAACAGCCTGCCCTGGCGAACAGCACCCGGGTCGGGCCCATGGTGCAGTGTCGAGGAAAAATAAAGAAAGAAGGGCTGACTGCCGTACTGATCCAGAAACTCCAGGGCCCCCTTGACTGTCCAGTCAATATTGTGTGCGTTGAGAGACTCGTTTTTCAATTCCTTGAGATTCGCCCCATAGATACTGGCCACATAATCCCAGCCAAAGGCCTTGATCTGTTGACACAGGATCTCATGATTGGCCTGCATGGCCTCATTGGCGCGCGTGTCTGTCCTGGGATCGGAATCTTGAGCATACCCCGCCAGGCCCAGTGTGTCCCACGACGGATTGTGGGCCGTATTGAGGTGAGGCCCCAGGTGCCACTTTCCCACCATGCCGGTGGCATACCCCTTGCGTTTGAGTTGGGTCTGCAGATTCATGCCGTCACGTTCCATGTTGATATTGACATTCTCAATACGCGTAAAGGCCCCTGCAGGAAAGTGCTTCAGGAACGCCTGGGACGTATTCCTGCCTGCATACCGGCCTGTGAGTAATGCATACCGGGCCGGCGCGCACACCGTGGAAGACACGTACGCATGGTTGAACACCAGACCGGTGGTGGCCAGGGTGTCGATGTTGGGGGTCAACACGTCCCCGCCATAGTACGCCATGGTGTCGTGCAGTTGATCATCCGTCAGGATCACAATGATATTGGGGGTCGGCTCAACTGCCTCTGAGACAAAACCAAAGCACAAGACACACAAAACAATTGGCAACACACGATTCATTTTCTTCAACTCCATATGTACTGGCACAGGCGAGCCGCTAAATCGTACTCGTGCTCAGGTCGCTGCAGGTGACCGGTGCTCGCAATCGTGCTCGGTTTTGTTTCTTTCGATGACGATGTCGAGCACCGCTGCGCTGAGCACGAGCACGACAATGCGACATGACTAGCGTGCGGGCATGGTCTCTGTCATCACCATGTCACCGCGCAGCATTTTGGCACCCAGGCCTGTTAACCAGAGGTAATGGTCCGTGGGCATGCCCTCATAATCGATGAAGCGCGTGACAGGGCCATTGGGCGGCGTGTTGCTGCACTTCATGATGGCCGTACCCTCGTCGATTTCGTCAAACATGGCCACATAGAGCATCTTGGCCCCTGCCGCAATGGACGTGTGGATCTGATCCCAGTAGAAGCGGCCCTTGTGCCTGGGAATCGCGCCCAGCGGGCGTACGGGCTTCAAGGCGTCACTGGACAGGTTATGCCAACTGAAGCCAGGTGTCACAATGGGCACATAGTCTACCTTGTGCTGCTGACACCAGGTGATGTCCGCCTTGATGTGATCGCGCAGGCGGTCCATCTCGTTGTGCAGCAGCGGTGTGAACCGCTGCACCATCCAGGGCAGCACGATGTCCGCGGATTCTATGATCTCGTGCAGATAGGGATCAGGCAGGCAGTCTGCATTGAGCTCACGGAAATACGTGGGCACGCCCAGCATGACGCTGCAGCCCCCGTACACGGGATCGTTCTTGAGAAAATCGATGAGGGTGTCGATGCCGATGTTTCGAATGTTGTACGACCGATCCGGAAAACCCAGTCCCCAGATCGTGACCAACGGCTTGCCCCTGTGAAACAGGTAGGTCTCCTGCTGGGTCACCTTCAAGTCGTCCACCAGTTCCTTCCAGTCCGTGATAATGGCCGAGCAGTCCTCGCCCTGAGACTTCAACCCGGACAGGTCATACATCACGGCAATGGCACGACCATATTTTTGAGAAGCGGCCAGAGCGTTCTTGAGAATGACATTGCCGGACTTGTTCATGTCACGCGATCGCGCCACGCCAAAGAACCGCTGCATGAACACGCCGTCCACACCGTACTCCTGCATCCATTTGAAATGCAGGTCCGTGGTACTGGCATCCAGGGAACTGAACACGCGGGCCGGGGTACCGTCTGCCTGCTTGAAGGACGTTTCATAGGTCTTTTCATACTCGGACACATCCGGCCAGATATCAATGGTGCATTGCCGTTCACTGAAGTCCCGGCCCCGGCCAAAATGTCCCCAGCCACGCCCATCACCATCGCCCGACGCCCTGAACCAGCCCTGATACCCAGCCATGACCAGGCCCTCGTAACTGGGATAACGTCCCACTGGACCGTGTTTGGTGCCAGCCTGGACACAGACCGTGCCGCACAGAAACAGCATGATGCTGAGTATACCTCTCACACAAGCCTTTGTTGTCATGTACATTGTGCCCAATCTCCTTTTCCAGTCAGCAATCCTGTCCTTATGAGAGGATTCGCTCCATAGTATCTGCTCCATAATAGCATCAACAGCATCACACGACCAATGAGAAAATCACACCATTTCCTGGACAACTGCCACAATTGTGATAATATCCATTTTTCTTTATGTGGAGGCATAGAAGTGGCATGAAAGTACTCTTTGTGGGTGGCACTGGTGTCATCAGTCTGGCCTGTTCACAGGCGGTTTTGGCCAGGGGCGATGAACTCTATCTTCTGAATCGAGGTAGATCAGGCAATCCCCTGCCTCAGGGCAGCCGCCATCTCCAGGCTGACATCAACGACGCGGATCAGGTGACAGCCCTGCTCAGAGGAAAGACCTTTGACAGTGTGGTCAACTGGATCGCGTACACACCTGCTGATGTGGAGCGTGACATCGCCCTTTTCCGGGACAAGACATCACAGTACGTGTTCATCAGTTCTGCCTCGGTTTATGCCAAGCCCCCTGCCCTGCCCATCGTGGAATCTCATGCCACAGGCAATCCCTTTTGGGCATATGCCCACAACAAGATTCTATGTGAAGCGAGTTTACACGAGGCAAGCCGGAATGCGGGATTTCCGGTGACGATTGTGCGCCCCTCCCATACGTATGATGCCACCAAGATCCCCCTGCGCGGCGGAGTCACCGCGCTGCAGCGCCTGCTCACAGGCAAGCCGGTCATTGTCCACGGCGACGGCACGTCACTCTGGACCCTGACCCACCACACGGATTTTGCCCGGGGCTTCCTGGCATTGCTCGGACATGCCGAGGCCGTGTCACAGACCTATCACATCACCAGTGATGAAGTCCTGACCTGGAATCAGATCTACCAGATCATGGCCCAGACAGCCGGTGTGACCGCAGATCTCTTCCATCTGTCCTCAGAGTCGATTCTGCAGTACGATCAGGAATGGGGTGAAGGCCTGTTAGGCGACAAGGCCTATAGCATGGTCTTTGACAATAGCAAGATCAAGGGTTTGAACCCGTCATTTCAGGCCCAGGTTCCGTTTGCCCAGGGCGCCCGGGAAATCCTGACATGGTTTCAAAGCGATAAACAGCACCAGCAGATAGACCGCCATCTGGATGCCACCATGGACCGCATGATCAGTGACCATGCCCAATGACAGAAAATATTTTTAGACACCAAGGCACAGAGGGCTGCCGCCGGGGTTGAGGGATCAGGCCTGTTTGTAGGTTCGCCGTTCCAGGCAAGTCCAAAGGCCAACCGTCATTGCGAGCGAAACGCGGCAATCTCTACGAGTAACCAACAGCGAATAACCAGAAGCCAAAAACTGTTTTATTGCCGCAGATGAACACAGATGTCGAAACGGGATCGGCAGTACCACCTATGCGAAGGGCGCCGTCACTGTACACTACGTGTACTCCCCAAGGGGGCGTCCTGCAGTCGTCTCCGCTTGGGCAAATACATTTGCCACACAGAGACTCCCTCGGACTTGAATGACGGCTTGGATCTGCGCATGGAAAGGACCTCCAAATTTGGATGACAATCGGAAGGGATATTCTGATCTTGATGCGCTGACGCGTTTTCCAAATGGCCCTTGGACTAGCCGCGCCTCACGACCCCGGCGGCAGCCATCTGCAATGCATCCTATGAATCTGCGGCTAAAAAACAAGTGAAACTGGTCCAGCGCAGCGTTTCCATCCGGCATTTGAATGCAGTCACACCACGGGCTTCATTCAACCGGCTGTTTCACAAGCTTGTAGCGAATCTTGATCGCTCTGGGCTTGTCCAGGAATTCCGTGATTTGCAGCACACCGAGTGCGCCTTGGGCGGTCTCGAAGGCGAAGGTTTGCGGCGCCTTGGCAAGATGATCGAGGATGTAGAATCGAAATCCGCTGCGGTCAAGGATTTCAATGCCCTGGCTGGATTCCTGCGGCAGAGAGACAAGCACTTGAACCTCGGCAGGACCGAGGCGATCCCAAAACTCGTTGGGTACATATTTCTTGAGCGTCAAGTCGGATGTCATGAGTGCCCACCGGTTACTGGCGTAATCAGCATACAGATCCACGCCGTCTTCCCTGGCCAGTTGCTGCACAGCATACCATCCCCCCTGGTCATTGCCCTGCTCCGAAGGAATGTCGTACTGTCTTGCGTTGTCGAGGTCAATGGCTTCATGGCCCTTACCTTCATCCAGATCCTGGATGATCATGTCAAAGACCATGTTGTCAAGGTCGAAGACCTCAGGACTGTCCGAATTCTCGAATTGAATGGTCGGCACAGGTCTATTCAGACGTTTGTATGTGGCTGCAAGCGCCTGCATGAACTTCTCTGGCGTCTGCCAAAACACGTGGCTATCAAGGAAGAGTACATTTACGCCGTCCTGACAATACCCTGGATTTTCGTAAGCAACTACATTGCGCGGATCCATCAGCGTGGTCTGTCCGGCAATGTAGACATAACTGGGCCCCACAAAACCTATCGGCTTTGATGGAGACACAAGCTGCTTCGGAAGAAGTTCAGCCTCACTGACCAACGCGTGAAGATCCGAAGGAAACGCATCATCGTGATCGTTTGCATAGATGAGCATGGCCTTGCCAATTCCGGACAGGTGTGCAGCGGATTTCATACGGTTGGCCAGAGTCTCATGAAGCGGGATGTCGTCGTAGGTCCCAGAGCTTTCACCGTACTCGGAACCGTCAAATCTGTCGAATCGAATGTTCGGCATAGGTCTACCCAGACGTTTGTATGTGGCTGCAAGCTGCTGCAAGAAATCATCCCGCTTCATCCAAGCGACGTGGCTATCCAGGTAGAGCACATTCATTCCATTCCGGCAGAAGGCCGGATTTTCGTAAGCGATAACATTGCGGGGATCCATATTTGTACTTTGCCCGACAATATAGATATAACCGGGCCCTACAAACCCCTGTGGCTTTGTGGGGCACACGAGAAGTTTCGGGTGAAAGTCAGCCTCACTAACCAACGATTCAAGATCAGGAGGATATGCGTCATCGTGATCATTCGCATAGATGAGCATGGCCTTGCCCATCGCGGCCAGGTGCGAACCGGATTGCATGCGGTTGGCCAGCATCTCATTGGGGGGAATGTCGTCGGAAGTCTCGCTTATATGATCCTCCCCCTTGGACCAAACCCTGGGTTTGCTGTCTTTTAGGAGGTACTCGTACTGATACGGATGTCCCCATGGATCAAGAGGGATTGAAGTCGCCCTGAGGTAGGGTCCTCCCCAGTTTCGTGGGGCCTTCATATCCACGGGTCTCTTGATCAATGCCTCCAGGCCTTGAGCGGTGGTCGGATATTGGCCGGTATCCAGGTTGTATATATCGAGAGCCGTTTTAATGGAATGCAGGTCTGCCGTAGCTGTTCGATATGCGAAGATAGTGTTACTGTTGTCGGGTACAACAGATGGGTCGGCCCTACGATAATCGGTACGTTTTGACAAGGCTGACTGTTGTGCTAATTGATAACGAAATCGTAGGCCGGTCCCGTTGTCTGTCACGGCCATCATTTGCAGCACCCCGGTGCCACCCTCGCGCGTTGAGAAGGCATAGACAGTTTCCGGTTTGTTCCGGTCTCCCAGAATGATGGGTGGAGCATCTGATTGGTCGTTGAAAACAACCCGAGGGGGTGCCTGCTTCAAGGCCTCCTCTATTGCCTGAACGGTCACGTTCTCCCAGGTGGAATCCATCACAGCAACGACCAGTTCAAATCCGTAGAGGATTCCTGTGCTTGCCTTGATCCCTGTGGCGTCGATATTTTCTTCCTTCATCCAGGCGATCAACTGCTTGACATCGGCTTGGGAATTCTGTTCCGGATCCAGACCTGGCGGTGGCGTGTACAGTGTGCCGCTGTCCAGATCTATCAACCAGTCCTTGCCGATGTGATCGTCGTAAACCGTGCGTTCGATCGCTGGGCCAAAATCTTGCCTGGGTGACTGGGGCGCCTCTTCTCCTGCAGGTTCAACCACGGATTGTGGCTCCAAGATCAGTTCAATGCGCGTAATTTGCCCATCACGAATGGAGATCTGCTGATTTTGCGGTTCGTGGCCCTCCAGGTCCACAACAATTCTGTATGCGCCGGATTTAACAGGAAACAAGCCATCTGAGCTGCCCAGTGGTTTTCCATCCAAAAGTATTTGCGCACCGGACGGAACAGTGCGGATGTACAGGAGTGTGTCAGCGGTCCGGGAGGTTTCAACCTGGTCCGATGTCATGCAAAACAGGGCCAATGTACAGAGCAATACATTCATGGTAAACTCCTTCTGTCCATTCATTATATGTCAATATCGCCGGCATGAACACTGCCAACTCTATGGTATATATGCGCGGTCCCAAAAGAATCAGCCCTACATTCTTGCAAAAAGTCCATTTTCAAGTATGATGCCTCAATAATGAACAGCAAAACCCGAATCACACTACTTCAGCGACTTCGGAATGGGACCGATCAACTCTCCTGGGAAGATTTCTTTGCACGCTACTGGCCCTTGATATACAGATCAGCCAAGGTTCATGGGTGCTCGGACAATACGGCTGAGGAGGTTGTACAGGATGTGATGCTCGTGGTTTTCCAGCAAAAGGATGTGTTTCAGTATGATCCTGCACGCGGCCGTTTCCGCGACTGGCTGGGTACGGTTGTACGAAACAAGGTGGCCCAATATCGCCGCCGCCCTGCCGAGCGTGTACGCCCCCTGGGTTCAAAGGGTGAGAATGCACTCAACCAAATACCCAGTCAGGATCTTCCGCCAAAGGCGGCCTGGGAGGAAGCCTATGAAGACGCCCTCCTAACTGTACTTCTGGACACGGTTCGACGTGAAATCAATCCCAAAACATACCTGGCATTCGAGTTGTCCGCACTGGGCGAGCTGTCAGGCAAACAGGTGTCCGACATTACGGGCTTGAGCCGAAATGCCGTATACAAGAGTCACAAACGCGTGCTCAAGCGACTCACGGAACTTGGCGTAAGCTATCGCAACAGCGGACAACTCAACGACCACATCAAAGAGTCACTGCACCTGCGCCCGGCAGCAGATCTTGAACGAACACTCAGTGAGAGAATAGAAAAAACCATGCAATCCAGAGACACACGTTGACACATGAATGAGCAAGCTCCAGAGAATTCAATACACAACGAACCACCCGTGCCTGCGATACCGGACTATGAATTGCTTCGACCCATTGGTGAAGGTGGATTCGGTCGGGTGTGGCTGGCCACCAACCGGATTACGGGTCACTTGCGCGCAGTCAAAGTGATCCCGTTGCAGGGCCCGGCCGGGACCGGTGCAGCAGGCAGGGAAATCATGTCGATCACACGCCTGGAGGCGAGTATGCGCAGCCAGGCTGCGAATCTCCTGCATATCCACCATGTGGGTAAAACGGACACGTACTTGTTCTATGTGATGGATCTGGCCGATGATGTCACGGGGTGCCCCCCGTCAAATGATCCGGACTACCTGCCTGCCACTTTGAAAAACCGACTGGCGCGCGCCCCGCTGACTCCTGAGACATGCTTGGTGTATGCGCGTCAACTCGTAACCGCCCTGGCGTCTCTTCACAGCACAGGCATGGTCCATCGAGACGTCAAACCATCAAACTGTCTGTTTATTGATGGAGAGCTGAAGCTGGCCGACTTCGGCCTCTTGACTCAGTCGCACACACTGGTCTCCCAAATGGGCACGCATGGGTATATGCCGCCTGATGGTCGCATGAACATGCGAGCTGATGTGTATGCAGCTGGATTGGTTATTTACGAGATGGTCACCGGATTGCCGGCTGACAGCTTTCCGCACCTGGGTAAACAGGCCGGGCACATAGCGGCGAATCCGATGCTGCGCCAACTCATTCGACTGACGCTGGAGGCCTGCCAGGGCGATCCTCAGGAACGGCCGGAAGATGCCGATCAACTGCTGTCTGAACTGAATTGCATTGGGGAGGTTTGCGAATCTCCAGTTCCGGGGCACCGCAAAAGGGTCCTGTTCGCGGCAGTCAGCCTGGCGATCGTATTGATCGGCATCATCACCAGCATCCTGTGGGTCCCACGTGCGAATAAGCGCATCAACTTCATTACAGAGGCCCCCTTTTTTGAGGCGACCATCACCCTCGACGGGCAGCGACTGGAGACACCGGACGGCACACCCTACACGACCCCCTGCACCATTGCGCATCTGAAATCAGGCGTTCATCACGTCATCTTCAAACACCCTCAAAAAGGCGACCTAGATCTCGGCTATGTTGACTTTGCCAAAACGCGACAGATCATCGGGCGATGGCCGTCCGAATCCCCGCCGTAACAAAATGTTTCCTGGTTCTAAAACTTATTGCACCTTCTTTTACACGCCCTTGAGTAGGCCGTGTCAGATATCGACTGCTCAGCTCAGGTGCGGCCACTGGAACGCTGTTCACTGAAACAGGCAATGGTTCGGGACCTTTGTCTTTTTTACTGGGCATTCCTGTTGATGGGGCTGTCCACCACCAGATTTTCCGGAAAGTCCGAGGCATGGTCTCCACCGCGTTCGCGATATCGAAGATTGCTCGGATTGCCGCGCGGCTGGTTGATGGGAATAACCATGCCGCCGGCCTCGTCCAGCATCTGATAGAGCCGGTTCTCCATCTCGGACACGATCTTCTTGTTCTTGGGATCGTGAATGAGATTCACCATTTCCTCAGGATCGGCCTGCAGATCATACAGTTCGTCCGTGTCCCACAATCCGTAGTACGTGATGTACTTGTAGCGATCGCCGCGCAGGGCAAACACCGTGGGGGACTGGGGAAAGTTCTTTTCCCAGTAGTACACATAGAGAAAGTAGTCACGCCAGGCCGGGTGCTTGCCCTGGGCCAGATCAATGAAACTCTGACCGTCCATGTGCGGCGGACACACCAGTCCGGCTGCATCGAGAATCGTGGGCCCGATATCGATATTGGCCACCACCTCATTGACCACGGTCCCGGGCTTGAACAGGGCCGGGCAGTACATGACCATGGGCACGCGAATCGACGTCTCATACGCCACGCGTTTGTCGATCAGGCCGTGTTCACCGAACATGAAGCCATTGTCCCCCATGTAGAGCACCAGCGTATCCTTGTCGATTCCCATGTCCCTGAGCTGGGCCATGACCCGGCCGATGCTGTCGTCCACGGCGAGAAAGGCCTCGCAGTAGCGTTTGTAGTACTGCTCGACGTCGAGTTCACTGTGGTAGGGAAAGTCCACGCCGTGCCAACTGTTGCGCTGATCGCGAAGCCATCGGGGCAGTTTTTTGGCCTTGTCCGGATCGACGTTTTCGCTGGCCGGGTGCTCCCAGGGGACATCTTTGTACAGTCCTGCGTGACGTGCCGCAGGCGTAAAATTGGCGTGCACGGCCTTGTGCGACAGGTACATGAAGAACGGTTTCTCTGCGGCGTTCTGCTGTTTGAGCCAGTCAATGGCATAGTCGGTCAGTTCGTCCGTGATGTATCCCTTCTGGGGCACACGCCTGCCGTCCACATTGAGGGTGTAGTTTGGATTCGGGGGCAAATAGTTGCCCTGGCCCTTGAAACTCACCCAGTGATCAAAGCCCGGACGCGGTTCATCCGAATCACTGCCCATGTGCCATTTGCCGAGAAAGGCCGTGGCATACCCTGCCTTTTGCAGATACTGCGGAAAATAGACAATGTCTTCCGGCTCCAGGCGGTTGTTGTCAATCACACGATGCTTGTGCGTGTACAGCCCTGTGAGGATGGAGGCCCGGCTGGGCGAACAGAGCGAGGTCGTGACAAAGGCATTCTTGAGATGCACGCCCTCCAGGGCCAGCTTGTCCAGGTTCGGCGTCTTGATGAACGGGTGCCCCATGAAGCCCATGGCATCATACCGATGGTCATCCGTCAGGATGAAGATCACATTGCGGGGTTTGGCCCCAGGCCGTTTCTGTATGTCAATGCGCTCCGGAAACACACCGGCCCACGCATACGCGCCGGCCCACGCCACAAGACACAACACCATCATTTGTTTTTTGCATGTATTCATCGCTGATTCCTAACAAGATGTATTCACTACTTCAGGGGCGGTTCTGCCTGAGCGCCCCACGCCTTGTTGGGTTGGCTTCCCATGGTCAGTTTAAGTGTGCCACCGGCCACAAGATCCTGATGCGTGAAGAACGGACCGTCCAGGGCCTTGCCGTTAAGAGAGGCCTTCTGGATGTACTTGTTCTGTTTGCTGGTGCCCGGCGCGAGCACAGTGAACGTCTTGCCGTTTTCCAGCTTGATGGAGACCTTCTCGAAGACCGGACTGCCGATCGTGTAATAGGGCAGACCCGGGACCATGGGATAGAAACCCATTTGCGAGAAGACCACGAATGCGGTCATGCCGCCGCCATCCTCGTCACCGGGGATGCCAAACACATTGTCCTGAAACCACAGGTCCAACAGCAGCCGGATGCGCTTCTGTGTCTTCCAGGGGGCCCCAAAGTAGTTGTACAGATAGGGGATGTGAAAACTGGGCTCATTGCCCATGGAGAACTGTCCCACCATGGAGGTGGAGTCCGGGAAGACCGCATTAAAGGCGTACGGACTCTCACCCAGGGGTTCCCGGAAGAGCTGATCCAGGCGTGCCTCGGCCTTGGCCTTGTCACCCAGTAAGGCGATCAGACCGTCGATGTCGTGCTGCACCTGCCAGGCGAATGTCCAGCCGTTGTTCTCGTCGTAGTAGTCACGACCGCCCATGCCCCCGGCGTTCTTGGGGTTAATGTCAATCCACTGGCCTTCTTTATCCTTGGGCATGAAGAGCTGCTTGTTGCTGTCCCAGAGATTCTGGTAGTTCAAAGCCGTCTTGGCAAAGGCGGTCTGGTCTTCGGACTTGCCCAGTTCCTCGGCCAGTTGCGACAAGACCCAGTGATCGTAGCTCATGCCCAGGGTCACGGCCACGGACTGACGCTTTTCAAAACGATCCACCATGGGCTCGGTCTCTTCTTCTCCGGGCCGCAGTGCAGGCAGGAAGCCGTGCTCGTGATAGAAATCATCGATCGGACGCTTGGCAATGCCCTGACGCCAGGGCAGCATGGTTGCCTCGGTCAGATTCTTCTTGATGCCTTCATACGCGGTTTCAATGTCGTACCCTCGGATGCCCTTGCGATACCCGTCCAGGAAGATGGCAGATGAGTGAAAGCAGTTCATACACATGTGATTGCCGTGCACCTGGGGGAAGGTCGGCATCCAGCCGCTCTGCTCGTACATCTTGACGTACGAGTCGAGCATGTGCCCTTCCTGTTCAGGGTGGAGCATGGCACGCAGCGGGTGGTGCGCCAGGAAGCTGTCCCACACCCAGTCGTCCACGTAGAACGGCTGGTCCGACTCGTGCACCTGCCCATCGTATCCGCTGTAATAGCGTCCCTGTTCGTTCACATTGATCATACGTTCGTACGTGCGGTACAAGGACGTATAGAAGGTCCGCTTCTGAGCGGTGGTCCCGCCTTTCACGTTGATTTGGTTCAGTACGCGGTCCCAGGCCTTTTTGCCCGTGCGCGTCAGGACGTCAAACTCGACAGAGGCCAGCTCTGCATCAAAGTTGCGCTTGGCCTGATCGTGACTGATGTAAGAGATGGCATATTTGAGCTGCACCGTGGAGGGGACGTTCTTTCCCAGAGAGATACTGAGACGATTCGACCGGCCTTCAAAGCGGGCGCCCTCCACAGGCCGGCCCTTCTGATCCGTGAGCTCTGCATAACTGTAGATGGTCATGACTCGTGTCACGCGATCGATGCCGCGCGTGGTGTACCTGAAGGGTTCTTCCAGGGTGAATGCGTTTGCATTCAACACCTTGACCTGCAGGGATCTCGATCCCTGGATCATCAGGTGCTTCTGGTCTGTATCCGGAAACGCCACCTTGTAGATGGCACACTTTTTTCCGGGCGCAAAGCTGACCGTCATCCCCTCCTCCAGCACCGTGGAGAACAGCCAGGGATGGCGCGTTTCCAGGTCATGATCATAGGTCATGCGCTGGTTCCAGGTCTCGGACGTGAGATCCCCGACACTCACACTCATGCGCATAATCCCGGCATCACGATGGCACACCACCTGGAAGGGAAAGGCCGTGACCTGGTCATCGATATAGTCCTTGCTGATGGGAAACATGCGGATCATCTGATTGGGCAGATGGTAGGTGGGATAGGTCGGCACCAGGAGCCTGGACACATTGCCGATCGTGGGGTCCACATAGGCCGAGTTGTCCGCTGCGTACAGCGTGACTGCGCCTGACAGCAGGAGACAAATCCACGTAATTCGGTGCTTCCATGTGTGACATTTCATAAGGCAAAATCCCTTTCTTTGAAAAGTGTTTTTTATCAACAGCTTACAAAGGACGATTCATGACACAACTCCCAATACCCGCATTCATGGATGAAAGATCCACAGGTCATGCATTGTCTTTCTTAACGCCCAATTGTATCGCATCTTTGTTTGCTTCTCAATCGTCAAATGCCACGGACAGACAATCTTCACCTGCGTCTTGAAGCACTGGCATGCCACCCATTCAAAGGTGCTTACCGGTCCGGATCTTTACACCCGGCCATCCATGCGGGCCACGTGGGTAATGGCACATTGACATTGTACTGCTTGTGCCACTTCAGTCGCCACAGTTGTTTGAGAGACACGCGTCGCACAGAATGATCAGCGAAAAGCACATTCTGTGTGAATTTGTGGCGATCCACACACACGGTGCGCATCTCACCACTGCCCCCGGCCTGGAAATTCTCCCGATCATTGGATGGAACATCCGTTTCCAGCGGCCAGGCGTCCACCCACCATCCCTCCGTAAACACGGGCACGTTGCTTGCAAACTTGGCCGGAGACCCCCGCCAATAGTTGGCGGCTGGGCCCCGTCCCCACAGGGAACTCATACCACGTGGAGGGTTGCACATCCAACCGTTGGGCGCATAACTCCCTGTATCCCCCCCCTGGGAATCGGGCACACGCCAGGCATCGGTGGGGTTTTGCGCGAATGACATGGCATCGTTCGCGGTCGAGGTCCGATTCTTGGCAGCCGTGGGACACAACCACATGGCCTCTTCCTTGGTGTAGGGTTTGAGCGGTTCGCGCCACCAGTCCCCGTGCTGCATATTGGTTTGTGTATCATTGACCAAACCGCTGAGAAACTTGCCGTTGTTTTCCTCCCTGTACATGGCAAACACGAGACCCCACTGACGCAGATTGGATTGACAGGCAATCATACGGCCCTGTTCTCTCACTCGATTCAGGGCAGGCATGAGAATGCCCATCAACACCGCAATAATGGCAATCACCACCAGGAGTTCTATGAGTGTAAATGCCTTTCTCATGATCGTGGTCCTTTCACCAAAGTGTCAACCAAACAAGAGGGGTCCTGAACCTCCAGGACCCCTCGAAAAAAGCATGATGCATGACTCCTCATGACTCCCTACAGACCATTGGGGTCACAGTCGCCGAGTGCCACACACTCGAGCCAATTGGCCATGAGCAGGTCGAGGTCGTCCTGATCCACGTCACAGTCCTGATCCAGATCGCCGACCAGGGGTACATAGTCCGGCAGGGACTGGGCAGCCAGACAACTGTTGGCATATACATTAATGGTCAGCGTGTCTGCGCCCTGCTTTTCGCCATCATCGGCTTCCAGTTGCAGCACATAGGTCCCCACTGAACTGAGCGACACAGTCGTGCTAATCTGACTCGCGTTGGCCAACACAGCCGCACCTGGACTGGGTTCACTGACCACGGTCCATGCCACGGTGGTGGCGTCCGCATCCGTGACCAGACCGCCAATGGATACGTCGACACTGACATCGTCAATCCAGGTCGTGACATCACTGTCAGTCTTGACCTCGGGCGCCAGGTTGTCCACGTAGAATTCAAAAATCGGACCCCACACCGGATCATGGTCTGTGCCCTGATAGGTGTCAACCGCCCAGTAGTATCGTGTCTTGGGTTGAATCGGTATGGTTTTGGAAGTCAGGGTCTGCTTGCTGGCAATCCGGATGGCTGCCGGATCAATGAAATCCTTGAGGGCTTGAAGATTGTCTGTAAAGTAAACATCCACAGGCACTGGTTGACCGGGCACACAGGGGTCAGGCAAAGTCCAACTCAAGGTGACGCTGCCTGGCACAATACTGCTGCCGTCTTCCGGACCTGGCGTCAGCGGATGCAGACCCTTGACCACCAGCGTATCAAGTGTTGCGTCATTATTTTCATCCACGGAATCGACAACCACAGTCCCTGCACCGTCATACGCGGTAATCATGCCGCTGTCAATCCAGCCATTGATTTCAGCGAGATTGGCTACGGAATACCGCTCCTTCAAGACACCCCCGGAGAAATCCACGTGGGCTGTTGCAGTCGCACTGGGCTGGAGTATCAGCCTTCTGGTGCCGCAATCCAGGAGGCCGCCCCGAAGTTCGATGGTCCCATTGCCGCCGTCACCCTGGCCGACCTGGATATCTTGATGGAGTAAATTCACGCGACCGCTGTGGTCGATGATCAAGAGGGCATATCCCGCACGCCCCACATAAATACGACCATTGTTGGGCGTATCCGGATGGCCGCCATTGTACACACCGCCCAGGACCTCCAGCGTATGAGGCTCCTCGGGATTTCCAGCATAGCCAATGATGGTCCATTCAGCCACGCTCAACACCGCACCGTCCACCAGTTGCAGATGCGTTTTGCCCCCGCCTTCCAGGGACGTGTTTTTGATCACACCCGCATCATAGTCGAGGATGCACAGCGTGTCACCGTTGATTTGAATCTTGTCCGCAGGATCAGGAAGACCTGCGCTCCAGTTGTCCGGGTTGCTCCACATATCGTCAACAGCCCCTGTAAACTTTGTATCAGCGGACAACGAGCCCGCCAACAACAGGGCAACACAAATACCCAAAACAATGCGTGATTTCATATCACTGCCTCCTCAAAAAAGGATTTATCAAAGTTGCACATTCATGTAGTGCAGTGTCAAACGTCAATCCGTATTGACACAATCATTCTCTATCGATGGTGGAGTTATACCACACCCCTCTCCAATTCCAAAGCACCTTTGCCAAAGAAACTCCCATCTTGGTTCAGTGCGTCGAGTCATTCAAAGTTCCAGATCCACCATCAGCCACTGATGTTCTTCCACGAGAGTGACTTTGAGGCCAAACCATGTATGGGCATATATGGGACCTTGTTCGCCCGGCCAAAAGAGGATAAAACTGAAATCACTCTTTAAGCCAGAGAGCCGGATGGGCTACCGGGCCTTGATATCATAGGCCATGAGAAACTCACCGTGACGCACATAAAGGCGGCCGTCCGAGATGCTGGGATGGGCCCAGAGTTTGTCTTCGCCTTGCGTAATCTTGAACGAACTGATCACGTCAAAGGATTCCGGTGCAGCCCTGACAAGTCCCACGTTGAATAAGTCTTCGTCGCAACAGTACAACATGCCGTCTGCATAGACGACAGGTCCCTTGTTGCTGTTCCAACTGGCCTCATACAGGGTCTCGCCTGTGGTCCATTTCAACCCCATCCACTTGCCGCCTGCATTGCTTTCCCAATTCGAGCCGTAGATGGTGTCACCTACACGAACCACGCCTCCGTGATGACAATCGAGGACCTCGTTCACCCATTTGAGTGACACTTTGGTCCCGTCTTCGGACAGCTTGAGCATCACGGCCACATGATCATACCCGCTCGTGACAAAGAGGTTTCCGTTCCAGTACAGAGGAGACACCGTATTGATCCTCAGACGTCGTTCCAAAGCCGTGGGATGATTTTTCACATAAGGGTAGCGCCACAGGATCTTGCCTTGGGCCGTATCCACGCCTATGACGTAGCTGCCGGTGACTGTCACAAGGATGGTCTTGCCCCCCCGCTCTATGAGTATGGCAGACACATACCCACTCTGATCGTTGAGACTTTCAGTGGACCAGAGCGTGTCTCCGGTCATCTTGTCCAGTGCCACCACTGTGGTTTGATCCCCGCAGGGTGTGTAGAACACTTTGTTCTCATGAATCAGCACGCTTTCAGCCGTACCCCACTCCCCTGTTTTACCCTTGAATCTGTCGAATCCATTGATCTGCCAGAGGATGGCGCCATCGGCCGTGTTCAGGCACACCACTTCCCCTGCCCCGCTGATCACGTAGACCCTGTTGCCTTCCACGGTGGGCGTGGTGCGTGCGCCAGGGAAAGACCCGGACCATGCCGATCCATAGACCTTCTTCCACTGCCTCTGGCCCTTCAAATCGAGGGCCACCAGGAACTCTTTCTTGTCCTCCATGCCCGTGATGTAGATACGGCCCTGTGACACAGCCGCAGAAGACCACCCCTCGCCCAGACCCTCGGCTGTCCAGAGCTGCCTGGGCCCTGCTTCCGGCCAACGCTTTAACAATCCGGTCTCTTCAGAACAACCGTTGCGAAGGGGTCCCCGAAATTGCGGCCACTCCCCGGCCATGGTGACAGAACCCGTTGCCAAGAGTCCCAGTAGGATGAGATTCCAATGGAGTCGTCTATTCATGGTGAATTATCCTTTTTAAACAGTCTTTTGGTCTTTGTGAGCGTCCTGCACGCCAAATCGGCCCTGTTTCAATCAGAGGGTGCACTGTCTCTGGATAGTGCAAATCAGGCGTCATTGCCGTTACTTGCCATACAGGAATTTTAATGGTTTTTGCCTGTCAGGTCAACCGCGACCTGCGAATCAGGGGCCAGGTATACGCCTGGGTATCGGGCGTCCCGGGGTCCAGGGAAGACCGGCCGCTTCCAGATCAGCCTGCAGTTTCACAAAGTCCTTTTCGATACACTGCTCGAGCTGCCCGAAAACCGCGTCAAATTCTTCCTGAGCAATACGATAGTCCTGCTGATGCGTGGCCGTGGGACCAAAAGAGGACCCCGCTGTGCTCAGGGCAGAATCCAGACGCCGGCCTATAGAAATCCGGTCCGGTTCGTTGTATCTGGATTTGATGCCCCCCCCTGTCAACCGCTCACGCAAATCCTGCAATTGAAGTTCCAGACGCCGAGCCTCATCCAGAAGATCAGGCCTGGCCTTGTCCGATAGGGTGAGGGCCCGCTTGACGGCATTCAAATGGTCCAGAACCTCTTCGGTCCTGAGGGAAGCCCCCTGCACAGATCGCTCCAGTGCTGCAACCGCCTGATAGAATTCAAAATCCGTTTCCCGATCAGACTTGGATCGAGTGGCCTTGGCCAGGGGCACCACCCGGATCGTCTGGGCATGGCCCCACGACGTGACCTCGCCGCGATAACGCTTCTCCGCATGGACCCTGTACTGCCCGGGTGTCACCAGGGGCCCCCTGCCCCCGACCGTGGCCGAAGATGCATGGCGAAGCCCCCAGGTGACCCGATGCAGGCCGGCTGAGGTCGGACCGGTCACGCGATCGACCAGGTTGCCCTGCCTGTCTTCGATGACAAAGGTGAGCGTGGGTGCCTCCTCGTCGTTCTCCTCTTCAAGTGCGGCCCAACCAGGATAGGGAGTGTCTCCGCCCTGCTTCTTGACCCTGGCCTCCTGTTCACGGCGCATGGCCTGCCTCGTCTTCAGCGAGTCCTTGATATAGTAGGTGAGTACCGCGCCGAACGGAGGATTGGGGGCTGTGTGAAAGCGATCGCCCTGACTGCCCTTTTCACTGCCCAGAGGCCGTGAAGGCACAAAGAGCTGGGTCTTGCGTACTGGAAAGAGGATAAAGTCATTCTCTGTCGCGGCAGTCTCACTGAGGGTGCGCAGGAAGCTGTAATCATCCAGCACGAAAAAGCTGCGTCCGAACGAAGCGCCGATCAGATCGTTTTCACGACGCTGGATCTCGATGTCCCGAAAAGAGATCGTGGGCACGTCGCCGGTGAGCTTGAGCCACCGCTGCCCGCCGTCGAGCGTGACATAGAGACCGAACTCCGCACCGAGAAAGCAGAGCTCGGGACATTCGTGATCCTGAATAAACCGCCAGAGGATCTGGCGGTCCGGCAGGTCGCCCGTGTGCAGGTTCCAGGT
>JAIPFM010000220.1 GCA_021736645.1 Phycisphaerae bacterium
GACGGCACCGTGGCCAGGGCGGTATTCAAATTGAGACAGGGCAGTGGCTTGACCGAAGATCTGGCCATACCCATTTTGCCTGGCGATGTTGTGTCGGTTGAGCATACGCCAAGGACCCGGAATAAGGAATTCTTTAACCGTGTCTTCAGGCTTAATATAGGGACCTATTTCAATATCCGAGATTGGATCGAGTAGGTCAGAGCAATGGTGTCTCTAGGAAGAGTGGTAAATTTATGATACACAACAGAAACAACGAGATGTCGCCGCTTGAGCCCATGAATCCCGGGCAGGGTCCGGGCATGATGCCGGAGAGCCTGTTCCAGGTGATGTGGCGGCATAATTGGATCATCATTGGCTGTGCATTTCTGGCCCTGGTGGCTGGATTCATTTACCTGGCCAAGGCCACGCCCATCTATACAAGCACGGCCAGTGTGTATGTGGAGCAAAGCGGCCCAAGAATCATGGGAGACATGGAAGAAGGCGTGATGACCGGATCCAAGAACTACCTGTACACCCAGGCCAAATTGATCACAGCCAGCCCCATTGTGTCTGCCACAGTCAAGGGGTCTGGTACTGTCAAGGGTCTGGATATCAATAGGATGCGTACGTTTGAAGACGTTCAGAATCCTCAGGAATATCTGAAAAGATCTTTGAAGGCCGAGGTCGGCAAGAAGGACGATATCCTGGAAGTATCTTTTGACAGCCCCTATCCGGACGATGCAGCCTCAATTGTCAACAAAGTCATCGAGGCATACATATTCTTCCATTCGGAGAAGAAGCGAGGCACAGCCGCCGAGGTCCTTAAGGTTCTGCAAAATGAGAAGGGCATACGCAGCAAGGAAATGATGGATGCATTTAAAGCCATGATGAAGTACAAGGATGAACGTGACGGCCTGTCGCTCCAGACCACCGGCGGCGCCAACATAATCCTGGACGGTCTGACTACAACGTCCAATGCATTGAACGCGGCTCACCTGGCCACACTGGAAGCCAGATCCCTTTATGAATCAGCCCAGAAGATGGTCAGTGACCCGGATGGATTGAGGCAGTTTATCGAAGCCCAGCAGTTCAACAGATATGGTGGTTCATTCAATACGGAAAAAATGCAGCTCACAACCCAGTTGAGGCAACTGGAAGATCGATTGGCGGACCGTTTGAGATTGCTCACACCCAACCATCCGTCCGTAGAGGCCCTGGATATTGAGGTCATGCAGCTCCAGGAAAAACTGGAGGAAATCGATACCCGGTTTGTCAAGGCTCAGTTGGCCATGCTTGAGCAGCAGTACAATTCTGCCAAGGAAAGGGAGGATGCACTGGCCAAAGATTTAAAAGAACAGAGAACCGAGATGCTGCAGCTCAGTAAAGAGGTGTCCCAGTATACACTCCTGGAGTTAGCGTATGAGCAGGGGAAAAAGGCCTGCGATCTCCTGGATGACCGCATGAAGGAACTCAGCGTGACTGAGGATGCGGGCGTGTTGAATATCACCATATTGGAGTCGGCCATGCCTGCAGACCTGGACAAGCCTTCATCGCCCCAGAAGGCCCGTATTATGGCCATGGCACTGGTGCTTGGACTCATGCTCGGGGGTGGATTGGCCCTGCTTCGGGACATGCTGGACCACAAGATTCACAGCTCTGAAGAAGTGGCCAGTTTGTTGAATGCCCCATTACTCGGTACTGTGCCATCCATGTCAAAACGATTGTCGCCCACTGAACGCGGCCAGAAGGTGCATCTGGAATCATCGTCCAGCATTTCGGAGGCGTACAGGACCATACGTACCGGAGTATTCTTCAGCGTGCCTCAAGATCAAGCCAGGATCATTCAGTTGACATCGGCAGTCCAGGGCGAAGGCAAGAGTACGTTGACCAGCAATCTGGCTATTGCCATGGCGCAGAGTGGGCAGCGCGTTCTGGTCATTGACGGTGATTTCAGACGCCCCACTCAGCATGTGATATTTAAGGTCAACAGAGAAAAAGGATTGTCAGGTGTTTTGGCAGGATTGCAGACTTTGGAGCAGGCTGTTGTGCATACGGAGGTTACCGGTCTTGACCTGTTGCCCTGCGGTCCTGATGTGCCAAATCCTGCTGAGATGTTGGGCAGTCAGGCGTTCAAAGATCTGTTGGACCAGCAAAAGGAAAATTATGACCGCATATTAATTGACTCCACACCTGTGCTGCCTGTGGCAGATGCCACCATACTGGCAACTGTGTCGGATGTGACGATCCTGGTGGTCAGGGCTGAGCATTCCACCGGAAAGGCAATCCAGCAGGCAGCGGGTGCGATCATGAGCGTGGGTGGACGTCTTATTGGCGCTGTGATTAAGGATGTCAAACAAGGTAAGTATGGCTATGGTTATGGCTATGGTTACGGCTATGGTTACGGCTACGGCTACGGCTACGGCTATGGCGCGAGCAGGAAAGAGAGCGGCAATGGCAGTAAAACAGTGCCAGCCAATCAGAGTCAGACTCCAGGAACACGCATGGCCTCATCCAAAGGGACAGGGCAGATAGGAACGGATGGATCTGTCGCAGGATAAAATGATTGCTCAGCAGCGTCATGCCTTAATGCACTATGGTACGTCCCTGTGCGTTGATATGCATTGTCACTGCCTCCCAGGTGTCGATGACGGCCCCCAGGATTGGGTCCAGGCGCAGGCACTGTGTGCTGCCTTAATATCTGAAGGCTTTAATGTCGTGGTGGCAACGCCGCATCAATTGGGCAGATTTGAAGGTTGTGCCGATGCACCGGGTATCCGCCTTCGTGTCAGAGAGTTGAATCAATGGTTGACGGATAATCAATGGCCGCTCAAGGTCTTGCCGGGTGCTGAAATCCGTGTGGATGAACGGGTGGTTGAATTACTGGAGCAGGACTACCTCATGACCCTGTCAGACGAAAATCAGGTGGTCCTTTTGGAATTGCCTTTTGACACGTTTATGGATATTTCTCCATTACTTGAACGCTTGGCAAACCGTCACATCCGTGTTATGATTGCACACCCTGAACGTAATCGAGAACTGAGTATGAGACCACAACGTGTCATGGAATGGGCCCAGTATAATCCGGTCCTGCAAATTACAGCGTCGAGTTTGCTGGGACATTTTGGCGGTACCGTCCAGAATGCCGGCTATGCATTATTGGAGTTGCCTTTACTGTCACTCGTGGCCACAGATGCCCACAACACGGATCAAAGAGGTCCGCGGTTTTACGAGGCCTTTGACTGGATTGCCAGGTTTTTGGGACATCATAGAGCCAGGCAATTATTTATTGAGAATTCCCTGGATTTGATCCAGGCTCTTGCAGTGCAAGAAGAAGGATTTGGCAAGGAAAGGACGGACCTAAAATGATGACCCAAAACTCATGGTACAATGAGGCTGATTTGGACCGGCGAGATATTGCCGGCAGGGTCCTGGAAGGTCTGCTTGCAGCCATACTCATATTTGCCCCCCTGGCTTTTGGGACCGTTGATCCCTGGAGTGAACAAGTCGTTCTGGCCATGGTGGGGTGTTTGTCAGTTGTGTTTATCATCAGACTGATCACCAACCCCGAAGCAAGCGTCTCCTGGCATGGTGTTTATGTCCCCATTCTCTTATTTGTGACCATTGGGGCAGTGCAGTTGCTGTCCATGCCTGAAGGATTGCTCCGCGTCTTATCGCCCAATACCTTTGGCATTAAGTCAGAGCTGCTATTAGGACTTGGCATAGACAATCTAGACCTGTCCACTATGCCGTTGAGTTTTTATGTGCAGGCCACAGCCCATGATGTTCGTTTGGTGCTGGCTGTGGTGACAGTGTTCATGGTGGCCGTGAATACCTACACGAACATAGCTTCGATCAAGCGGTTACTCGGTGTAATTTGTGCCATCGGTGGTGCTGTGGCATTGGTGGGTATCCTGCAATTCGTGACCCAGACAGACAAAATCTATTGGACCTTTGACATGCCCCATGACCTTGCCAATGGAGGGCCTTTTGTCAACCACAGTCATTTTGCCCAGTTTATAAACCTGTCCATGGGCGCTGGCATTGCCTTGATCATGATGCGCCTCAAAGAACTGACAGACAGTTATCACATGGACTGGGGATCGATCTGGGATCATATCCTGTCGTCTCAGGGAAAAGCCGTGTGGCTGCCTGCTGCGAGTGTCATTGTCTGTGCAGTCTCTGTGTTTGTGTCCCTATCGAGAGGGGGCATTGTCAGTATGCTGGCGGCGACTGCATTTATCACCCTTGTGATTGGCGTGAGCAGTACGCAGCGCGGGAGAGGCCAGGTCATTGCCATCATGGTGTTGGCTGCATTTGCCTGTGTCCTTTATATCGGTTTTGATGCAGTCTATGAACGCATGGCCACCCTGCATGATATGGATGCGGCCGGTGCAGGGATTCGCATGAAGATCGTAAAGGATCTTGCTGCTGCCTGGAGTCGTTTTCCCCTGTTTGGAACGGGACTGGGTACACATTTTGTGGTGTACCCCATGTTCAACACCCTAATGCATCCAGGTCTGGCAGGGCATGCGGAAAATGAATATGCCCAGGCCCTGGAGGAAACCGGTATCTTTGGTGTCTTGTGCCTGGCCATCGCCGCTGTCCTGGTCTGGAAGGCCTTTGCGAGTTGTATCAAACACAAGCACAGCCCTGTCCACGCAGCCGCCTATGGTCTGGCCTATGGTTTAGTGGCCATTATGATCCATAGCTTCAGTGATTTTGGCCAACATGTGCCAGCCAATGCCATTTTGACATGCATCTTCTGCGCCTTGCTCGTAAGCATTCAACGCATGGCCCCGGACCGCGCAGGTAAAAGTCGTCAAGGACCAGCGGGGCGTCCCATGTTTCCGGGGATACTCATTAAAGGTGCTTTGCTGATTCTCGCGGCCGGATTATGGATTTGGATTGGACTTCATGCCAACCAGGCCAGGATTGCGGATTCACATTGGCGCAGGGTTGGGGACATGGAGGCCTTCTTCGAGAAAAATAACTGGCAAGGGACCAACGAAGAGTATCGACAATTGCTCATCAGCGCGGGCATGGCTTCTGACGCTCAACCGGGTAATGTGGTTTTCAAGCACTGGCTCAATGTCTATCGATGGCGATCTATCAGTCGAAATGTTGACCCCAATACAGGCGAGATTCTCCTCAGTGAGGTGGGTGTTAAATCCGTGCCCCGTATTATCACGGAGTTGAAGAAGGCTTGCGAAGTCTGTCCAACCTATGGCCCGTCCTATTGCGTGATGGGGCAGCTTCAAGCCTTTGTACTGGGTGATGCCAATGGGCTGGATTATATCCAGACCGGGTACAGGCTGGCGCCGTATGACGCTGCAACCTGTTATACCTCGGGTATGGTGGATGCTCAGCAGGGACGTCACGAAGAGGCATTTGTCAAGCTTCAACGAGCCGTTCAGATAAATGGCACCTACTTTTCAGGCGCAGCGCAACTGTGCATGGAACAATTAAACGATCCCAATAAGGTGCTCACATTGGCTGGTGACAATATAGGCTGGTTAAATCGTTCTGTCAGCTTGCTGGCAGCCTATGATGTCAATGATCAGACCCTCGTTAACAGGGCTCTGGACAGGGTCAAGGCCTCGCTTGAGGAACGCTCTCAATCTCCTGAAGCCCCGGCAGGTGTGTTTGCCTCTCTGGCCAGGATTTATGAAAAAGACAATGATCCCAATGCCGCCATAGAGTATTACGGCAAGGCCCTGGTCAAGGATTACAGTCAGGTCTATTGGCGTTTTGCCTTGGCCAGACTCTTGGTAGACCAAGGGGAACTGGAAGAGGCGATGCATGAAGCCAAGATGTGTCTGCAGCTGGATAGTAGTTTTGTAGCGGCCAGACGACTCATTCAGCAACTGGTGATACAGATCTCAGAAACGAAGGACAAAGCACCCGACTAAAGCAGGCGATATTTTACGTTTTGTACTGGTGTGATTGTTGAAATCACATAGAATCTTTGGCTCATGTCACATCATTCGATGTGAAGGAGAGATCCAAAGGATTGACAGCAGGGCGATTTGCGTCCTGGTAGAAGAGACAGGAAAAAGGCCCCTGTGCAACCCACGGGGACGGAGTTCGCGCCCGGAGGGAGGGTGCTGAGCCTTGGCGAAGTGTCTTGGGGAGAGGATGTCGAAAACTATGCGTACCTACCTTTTTACATATTGTTTGGCACTGTTGATCAGTACTGGGCTGACGCCAATCCTGATTCGCTGGGCAGAGAAACGCCATCTGGTGGACCTGCCTGATGCGCGCAAGATTCATCGCAAACCCATTGCCAGATTGGGTGGTATTGCCATTTTTTCAGGGACCATGCTGGCGATCATTCCTCTGTTGTGCCTGAACAATAACATTGGCCAAAATTTCAGAGACATCTGGGTGAAAGTGGTGTGTATGCTGGCAGCGTCTTGCCTGATGTTTGGCATTGGCCTGCTGGACGATCTCAAGAGCGTTCGCATACGGACGAGGTTGATGGCTCAGATTGTAGCTGGCCTGATCGTATGCTCTGCAGGCATATACATTGACGAGCTTGTTGTCAAGGATGTGTTTTCCATTGATTTGGGTATTCTCAGTATCCCCTTCACACTCTTCTGGATCATTGGCATAACCAATGCTGTCAATCTCATTGACGGTCTGGATGGTCTGGCTGGGGGGATCTGCGCCATTGCCTGTGGTGCCATGGCATACCTGTCCATGCTCCAGGGCAACCTCATTCTGGCCACCATGATGCTTGCCATGTTCGGCGGACTCACCGGATTTTTATTATTCAATTTTCATCCGGCCAAGATATTTATGGGGGATGGCGGCAGCTTGTTTATAGGGTTTACCATTGCCACCGCTTCTGTGCTGACCACAGCCAAGTCCGAGGCCTTGATAGGATTTGGGTTGCCGGTTTTGGTGTTGGGCATTCCCATCTTTGACACCCTGCTAAGCATCTTGAGACGCTTTCTCCATAGACGCGGCATTATGTCACCAGACCGAGGTCACTTTCATCATCTGCTCCTGGACCGAGGATTCAAGCAGCATCATGTGGCCATTATTGCCTATCTGATTACACTGGTCGCCTCGGGCATTGGCTTTCTGATGCTTGTCACCAACCGAGGGACATCGCTGTTGGTATTTCTCACGGGCCTGACCATTCTCCTGGTCATCTTCAAGATCATTGGTTCGGTCAAGATACGTCAAACCCTCACCGACATCCGCATGCGCTCCAGCATTGCCCGGCTTCAGCGCGTAGAACGGAAGAAATACGAAGCGTCACAGCTTGAATTTAGAACGGCCGAAGACTTCGAACAATGGTGGGAGTGCATGTGCAAGGCAGCCAAGGCCCTGGACTTTGCACGGGTTTCTTTTGAACTGGGGTCACAAAGAGGCGAGACAAAAACATGGCAATGGACAAATGACCTTAATACGGATGATGACGAGAGCCTGGAAAACATACTCCAGATGAAGCTGCCTATCAAGGACTACAACAACGGCCATGTACACAAAATTGAGATCCAGGTCATCACCAATGGCTCTCTGGAATCTGCCGGGCGCAGGGCAGCCCTCTTCACGCGTCTGGCCGACGAAAATCGTCTGGACCAACTCGGTGTCCCCACAGTGTATGAGGCAAAAACGGTGTAAGACCGCTCTCAAACTTGTCACGACTGTCTCACAGAATGAGTGCACATGGCTGCCATCGCAGCCAGGCCTGGATCAGGGAAACCGCGGTTTTCGCGTTACAACCAGTCAACTTGTTGTTTTTTTTGCATGATTTTCCGCGGGACATCAGAAGAGATTCGCAAGTAATAGCTTATGAGCGTTTCTTGTGAGCCAATTGTTGACACATTTTCCTCACTACAAACGGATCTTTGAAACTACGAAAGGCGCTAAATGACGCGAACAGGCTATCGCAGCAGCTTTGCTGTTTTCGCGTATTTTCGCGTCTTTCGTAGTTCAAAAACCAATTGGCCGCGCCCGAGCCCCATGGGGGGCTGCGCCATGTAATCCGTGCCAAGAACCTCAAATCCCGTCTTGATGTCTGATCCTCCCGATACCCCTCGCACAGGATGCCATATTTATTTTGTAAGATGCAAAAAAGCACTTGACAAACCAGTTAAACAGGAGTCTTATTAACAGTAATATAGATTAGTGCGGAGATCCAACTTGCCAAATAAATAGAAGCGGGGGTACTCTTTATTGAGAAGGAGGAGATCAAAATGTGTGATCTGGAGAAACTCTTGGAAATCCTGCGAGACGTCCCATCAAGCACCAATGTTCAAGATCTTATGGTTCACCTATCCGATCTTATCGAGGATCAAGACAACCCTGAAGGGATTCAGAATCCCTCTGAGCGTCACAAAGACCAGGAGTAGTCTTTAGCCCTACTCCCACAACTTGGTTCGCAGAAGCATGGTGACTCCCAAATAACCGGTCTCGGCGTCTGAGGCGAGAATATGAAGGCCGGGCTTGCAGCCTGCAGTTTAATCTGTTGACCTGACACACTCGGTGTCCACTTTTCCAGGTCAGGTCAGGTCAGGAAAGCTGCTGCTTTCGCGTATTTTCGTGGTACAACAAGTGAACTTGTTGTTTTTCGTGCTTGATTACATTTCATTGTATTCGTATCTCCATGTCAGGCAGAAGGTTAAATGGTTTCTCGCCGAGACCGCAGAGTGC
>JAIPFM010000221.1 GCA_021736645.1 Phycisphaerae bacterium
GGGCCGGCAACGTGACCTGACCGGGACCTGTTTTTCCGGTGCGCTGCAGATTGAGGGTGACAGGGCTGGTGTTGCCCACCTCAAACCAGATTGTACTTTCGTTCTTGTCCTTGTTGTCCCTGCGGAGATGGGGTGGGTTCACGGTGATACAGGCACCAAGCAATGCTTCCAGGCAGGGTTTTCTGCCGATCAACTGGTTCTGGACCCAGACAATTGTGCGTCCGGCACGCAGCGCCTCCCTCAGGGCAGGTATGGTCTTCTCCCTGGCCAGGACCAGAGTCATGGTCCTGTGCACGTCGGACGTGTAGGGCAGATCACTCTCGGGCGCATGGATGTCCGAGTTGCCCATCATGGTCAGGTTCTTTTCGAGGGCCCACCGATGTGCGTTTTCGGAATAGCTGTTGCCATTGGCCACCTCGATGCCGTGCAGCCATCCGTTCTCGTACAGTGTGGTATGGACATCGAACCAGCCGATGGCCTGGGGCTTCCAGTCCGGGTGATTCCAGAATATAAAGGCACCCTGCTGACTGGCGGCCTTGATCGCATCCAGGAAATCGTCTGTCTCGAGCAGGGCCGAGTCTTTCAGAAACAGGGCATTGAAATGGCCGGGCGGTGTGGATCGGGTGATCTCACTGCCCCTGGGCATGAGCAGATTCATTTCCTGAGCCATTGATTCGACAATGTCGTAGGGCCGATTGTGATTGGTGGGCAGATCGTTCTTGTGAGGCTGATACTCAATGTGGTCTGTCAATGCCATGGCATCCAGACCATCCCGCCATGCCTCCTTCACGCGCACAGTCGGCCAGACCTCGCCATCCGAGAACACCGTGTGCATGTGAAAATCACAGGTCAAGGTCTTGTATTCCGGGGTGTCCGGGAAACCCAGAGGTTTCTTGGGGGCTGCTACAGACTGGCTGGCAGTCAGGCACAAACAAACAACACACAGTACAATGGTGACGCGGGATGCAAACTGTCTCATGAGGGCTCCTTCGATTAACCGGTTATGGGTTTCTGATGGCACACCTGCCAGTCGACTGACAAGGGCCTTGTCTCTACAAACGGGTCAAAACGCACATCACAAGTATACCATACAGGTACATCAATATCAATGCGCTAATCGAGGAGCCTGTTGACGAACTCGATCTGCTTTCCAATGGCCCTGAAACGCCATCTTGGGACTGCGATTGGCCCACTATTCGTTGTCGAGCCTGGCTCTTGTGGCCTTGATGTCGCGTTCAAGACCTGCGATTTGATCGCGTAATCGTGGGTCCTGGACTGCTGGAATTTTCTTCAGCACGGCTTCCACGGTTTTGTAGTCAGGTCCCTTGGCCAGGGGCCCGGCTGCATTGACAATGGCGTAGACGGCCTCGGCTTTGACATCGGCGTCGTCAAGATAGGATGACAGCATCCTCACACTCTCGACATGGTTGACACGCCCCAGACCGGAGATGAGCAGACGTTTTTCCTGAACGGATTGAACGGCTTTGCCGGCACGCTGGAACCAGGCCAATAGGTCGTCGTGGTCGGTGAGCGTCTGATCCGCTGCCCTGGTGGCCAGTTGGAGCACTGCCACGAGAGCACGCGACCGCACCGTTGCATTGGCATGACTTTCCACGACCTGGAATAGAGCATTGATGGGTGAGGGATCAGGCCATCGGCCCAGAGAGGAGATCGTGCTCTGCACCAGGTCGGGATCAGCATCCTGAAGTGTCGCTGTCATGAAGGGCAGTGCGTCACTGTATCCCAGCAATGACAGCACCCTGATCCAGGCCTGTTTCTCTGCAGTGACATTCGCGGCTTTCAAGGCTTTCAAAATCAATGCGCCCGAAGGGCCCACGGGCGGATGGTCTTTGCACACACTGTACACGGCATTGGCTGCGGCATCCCTGACAGACTCTACTGTGCACTGCCTGGTGAGCCAAATCAACCTGGGCAGGTCCTCTGGACTGGCCAGTGATCTCAAGGCCTGAAGGGCTGCGATGCTGACCGCTTGATCCGGATCACCGGCTTGATGCAGCAATTCATCCGTGGCGCTGGTTGCGGAACGTTTGCCGAGCAGACGGATCAATTCAATGCGCACCGAGGATGTTGTGGCGGAGGACAGGGCCTTCAAGATCATCGCATCCGTCTCAGGTCCCCCGATCTGTTCCAGAATGCTCATGGCCAGGGACACTTCCTCAGGCCCTTGATTGTCCAGCAGCACCTTGATCAGTGTGGGCGCATCGTCCGGCCCTCCGATACGGCTCAATACGTTGAGTGCTGCCATGCGCACCTGCGCCTCTTCAGAGACAGCCTTTGCCCTGATGATTGGAAGGGACTGTGCATTGTGACAGTCGATCAGGGCGCCTATCATTTTGCTTTGGAGACCGGCGGGCGCGTTTTGTATCTCCGCATTCAAGGCGTCGGCAAAGGCCTCGCTGGGATTTTGACGAACGGTCAGGATGGCCACGTCGCGAATCGCCGGGTCTTGGGATCGCAACTGTTTTACGAGAAAGGCAATTCGATCCTGTGTGCGTGACAGTATGGCACCGCGTGTGGCGCCGATGTGGTACGACGCAGGCACCTTGGCCTTTAGAACGGCATCATACAGGGCCGCGGCTGACTCGGCCTTCTTCTGACTCAGTTGATGCTGTGCTGCCAGGAGACAGGCTGCCGCTGCATCGGGACGATGTTCTGGCGGTCCCGATGTCAAGGCCTGCATGACAAATGTCACGGCCTGGTCACTGGCGATCCTGCCCAGGGCCAGCATGGCAGCACTGGCCACGGCCGCGTCAGATCCGCGCGTCAAGCCACTCAAGGCAGGGACTGCTTCTTCGTCACACAGCGCAGCCACAGATTGGATCACCCCAATCTTGAGTGTCCCTTGGGTCGTGGCCAGGGCATCGCGCAGCGCAGCAGCGGCCTCAGGCCCGGGAATCCTCTCCAGGCCGGTTCTTGCATACACACTCAGCATGTCGTGATTGAGCAGTGCAGCCAGTGCAGGCACGGCCTCGCTTGTGCCGGCCTCGCCCAGTTGCTGACAGGCCCTGGCCTTTTCGAACAGAGGACGCTCCGACTGCAGGATCTCGATCCACGCCTGCGTGTTACTGGCAGCGCCCATTGAAATCACAGGTGCAGCCATGAGCCATAATCCGAAGACGATTCGTATGCATTGGATTTGCTTTGTCATAGTTTTGTCTCACACATAAAATGACCAGGGCGCCCGAGTGGCGCGATTGATCCTGCGATTGGCTTCTGCATCGTTCACGAATCGTTCCGCTACAGGATCAAAAGTGATCTTGCGGCCCAGTTCCCAGGACAGTTCTGCGGCAAAACAGGCCGTGTGCGATGTGCGCATGATATTCTGGTTGCACACAGGCAATGCCCGTGACTTGACGCAGTCAAAGAAATTCCGGCCGTGGCCGGCTGCGCTGGTGCCGGGTTTCTCGAATCGCCGCTGCTGGGTCCTGGCCAATGACTCGGACAGCACAATCTCCCCATTGTCACCTGTCTCGACCCAGCCTTCATCCCCTATGAATCGCACGGGACAGGTGCCTGTGGACGTTTTGTATTGAGGGGCACGATTGCCGAACGGGTCCGGCAGGAAATCGCAGATGAGTTTGACGCCATTGGCATACTGGCCCACAATGCCTGAATCATTGGCCTCATATTCAAGGGGCATGGTGTGGTCCGACTGGTTGGCCCACTGGCACAGATCTAAAGTATGCGCGCCCCAGTCCAGGAAGTTCGCAGCCCCTTCAAAGTCATAGTGGCCGCGCCACCCGCCAGTCACGTACTGTCGATTGTAGGGACGCCAGGGGCTGGGCCCAAGCCAGCGATCCCAATCGCACTCTTCAGGCGAAGGCTCGGGCTGGGCAGGCAGCCAGTCATAGGTGCGCTTGGGCACATACACCGAGGCGTGCATGGTATGCAGTCGTCCGAGTATGCCGCTCTGAGCCAGATGCACGGCATATTGGAAATTGGCCTGACTGCGCCGCTGCGTGCCTGCCTGAAACACGCGTCCATAGCGATGAACGGCCTCATCCAGGGCCTGGACCTCACCCATCGTCATGCCGCACGGCTTCTCACTGTACACGTCTTTGCCTGCCTTGACCGCCAGAATCGAAGCCAGTGTATGCCAGTGTTCCCCTGTGGCAATGAGCACTGCATCGATATCCGATCGACCATAGATCTCGAACATGTCACGATACATCACACACGCCTGGTTGCCGTAGTGGGTGTCCACCATGGCCTTGGCCTGTTCGCGGCGTTCCCTCAGCACATCACACACGGCCACGAACTGGACATCTTTTTCCGGCAGCATCACGCTCAGATCGTAGCGGCCTCGAGGCCCATGTCCGATCACACCCACGACAATGCGCTCGCTGGGTGCGGCTGCGCCATCGCGGCCCAGAGCCCTGGCGGGGATGAAGGCGGGGACTGCCACAGCACTGCCCGCCGCCAAAGCATGCTTCATAAAATTGCGACGCGAAATCTTGGACTGCCTGGGCGATGTCTGATGATTTGGGGTAGGATTCAATGGCTTCATGAAATAACTCACATTCTGGCATAACAGATCGGATTTTGAATTTCAATCAACGGCCTAGTATAAACGCTCCTGAGCGTGTGTCCAAGCAAGAAATCCGGACGATTCTGGCCTCCATTGCATGGGGCAAGCCATGGTATCCTGTGGGGGGCAGCATCTGAATCGTCAAGCCACCCAGACGATAAATCGAATATGGATTCATCAACTGCAAGGTCACCTCTCACCCCATGATCCCCAGCATTTAGTTTCCAGCCGGACTACCTGCTGTCACTGGTGAATCATCCAGGGTAAGGGATACCTCGGATTCGATGGCCTGGGCCCAGAGGCGATAGCCGGCCTCGTTGGGGTGCAGTGAGTCCGGCATGAGATCCTGGATGACCTGGCCCTGGGCATCCAGAAAGACGGCCCCGATATCTTTGAATTGAATATAGTCTCGTTCGCCCAGCTTACTGATCAGGTCATTGGTCTGGTGCAGTCGGGTATTGGTCTGGTAGTCACTGCCGCGCGGAAAAATGGCCAGCAGAAGAATCCGGGCCTGGGGCTTCTGCGCGTGAATTTCGTCACACAACCCAGCCACACCCAGGGCAATCTCCCGGGCCGTATTGACTTCCAGGTTGTTGGTGCCGGCCATGACTACCACAAGTCTGGGATCAGTCTGTGTTAATTCACCATGCTGCAAACGCCAGAGCATATTTTCCAGACGATCCCATCCGTACCCGAGTGATATGGCATTGCGATGGCCGTAATAGGTGGTCCATATGGACTGACCCGTGCGGGGCGTGACGTGGCAGGGTTCAGCGCCCCAACGGTGGGTGATTGAGTCGCCCAGAAATATCAGACGGGGCCTGTGCTCGGCTGCATAGGTCAGCAGGTCTTGATGGCGGGTGCGCCACACATACCCGCCATAGTTCCATTCCCGGCTCTGCGGCACGGGCAGCAGGGTGGTGGGGACCAGGGGGGATTTTACCGTGGCCACGTCGATCTCGCTGACAGCCAGGCCCGGTTCCCTCTGTCTGTCGGACGGCTGCACAGAGACCACCGTGAACCTGAGAAAACGGGCCGGCACAGGCTGCGCCAATGTCACGACAGCATGCGCATTCAGCGTGCTCCTGAAGGCCATGTTCCCCTCAGCCACAGTGCGCCAGGTGTGACCATCCGGACTCAGTTCCATGGTATACTGCCGGGGTACGCCGCCTTCACCATGCGCGCGGGCCCGAACCCGGATCGCGCTGACCGGGTGCGAGGCCTGGAAGTCGATGGTGATGAAGTGAGGCGGTTTGGCTGCCTCCACGTCACGTGCACTGTGCCATTGCGTGTGCCACTGGGTTTCCGGATTGCCGTCAATGGCATGCTCCGCCTGTTCGCCTGTCACCAGATTGTCACTGCTCACATCCACGATTCGCCATGAAGACGGATCCAGATGGGCCAGGGCCACTGCAGGCAACAGCAGCAGGGCACTCATCGTACGAATCAGATGGGACATGCGATGATTCATAGGCACCTGGAATAAAAACGTCTTTTACTTCTTGTACGCCCACCCCTTGGCCATGTAGGCGATATCTTCGACCTGGCCTTCAGGGGGGGCTTGCTGACCGTAGTTGCCGCCGCCCTGGTTTTCGACCTTGTCAATCCGTTCCAGGGTGAACGGGTCTCTCCATCCGTGTTTTTCCGCGTGTCCGTCACAGAATCCCAGGACACTGCCCTTGTTGTGGTTCACGGCCATGGGCCCCCACCACATCCATTCCGTGCTGCCTGTATATTCCGGGGCACCCATGACAAAACGTCCATTCATGTTGAAATTCCGGGTCTCTGCAGACTCAATAAAGTTGTATTTTGTGGAGGGTGACTTGATCTTGTCCATCTTCTTAATCTGAGGCGTACTGTCCGTCCACCCGTACAGGCAGGCAGGTATGGAGTAGGAGGTAAATACCCTGCTTCCATCGTGCACACTCATGCGAATATTGTCAGCAGGGCAGTGGTACACACCTGCTTCTCCAACATATTTGAACAGGAGGCCTGCTTTTATACCCCTGATTTCATCCTCATCCTCGACCACCGGTGTGACCTGCTGAGACGTATACAGCACCCCTGTCATGGATCTGGGTGTGCCAATCCAGGTATCGTCTCTGGCCATCTGAGCAGGGACGATCCGTCCATCATTGTCATTGGCATACATATACCACGCTGTGGCCAGGGTTCGACAATTGGCCATACAGTTAATGGCAGCAGCCTGCTGCTTGACGGCACGCAAAGCTGGCATGAGAATACCCATGAGCACGGCAATGATGGCGATCACAACCAGCAATTCGATCAAGGTAAAACCAACCTTCGCTTTGCACCTGGCATTCATGGCAATCTCCTAGATATAAAGAAAACCGTGGACTCCCCTGGGTTCGAATGATACGCATTGCTCAGGGCGCTTCGCGTCGGTCCGACGATCATTTTGTTGGGGGTTCTAAAACTCAAATGTTTTGTACTTTTCGTACGCCCACCCCTTGGCCATGTACAGAAGATCCTCGGTCTGTCCTGCTTCAGCAGGTTGCTGGCCGTAGTTGCCCCCTCCCTGGCTTTCGACCTTCTCAACCCGCTCCAGGGTGAATTTATTGACCCAGGTATGCTTTTCAGAGTGTCCGTCACAGAATCCCAGGACACTGCCTTTGTTGTGGTTCACGGCCATGGGACCCCACCACATCCATCGAGTTGAACCTGTGTATTCCGGTGCGCCGATTACGAAGTGTCCAGCCATGTTGTAATTTCGCGTTTCCGCTGCCTCAACGAAGTTATATTTTGTGGAGGGTGATTTGATCTTGTCTATCCTCGTAATCTGAGGCGTACTGTCCGTCCAACCATTCAGGCAGGTCGGTATGACATAGGATGTAAATACCTTGCTTCCGTCGTGCACGCTGATACGCATATTGTCAGCAGGGCAGTGGTACACCCCTTCATCTCCAACGTATTTAAACAGAAGACCTGCCTTGATACCCCTGATTTCATCGTCATCTTCTACCACGGGCGTGACCTGCTGGGAGGTGTACAGAACCCCCGTCATGGATCTGGGCGTGCCAATCCAAGTATCGTCTTTGGCCATCTGAGCAGGTATGAGCTTGCCTCCATTGTCTTCTGCATACATGAACCACCCTGTGGCCAGGGTTCGACAATTGGCCATACAGTTAATGGCAGCGGCCTGCTGTTTTACGGCACGCAGGGCTGGCATGAGAATCCCCATGAGCACGGCAATGATGGCGATCACCACCAACAGTTCGATCAGGGTAAAACCCTGCTTGCGGTTCAGAATCATCATCAGTCTCCTATCTTTTTACCGAAATATCGACATACGGGCAATTATTGACCTTTGGCATTATACTAACACACTCGGTCTTTGAAAACAGGGGTAAGGCAGGGCTCAAGCTGGAGTCGTGTCAGAATAGGGCATGAATTTTACCCCACATGAGGCCACTTTTCTCCGCAATAATGAGCAAAACCGGGAAAATTCAACCATAGGCCCCATGAAAGGAGAATGTTAATTTTTTTTCCAATTGTCTTGAAGATCCGATAAAATAGACTCGTAGTTCAGTTCCCGCCATGATCTGCCGATAGGTGTGAATGTGGCTGTGCCAGGATTTGGATTATAAGTGATGAAAAATAAAAGAATTAGTGGTTCCCCGGCAGTGAGGCAGGTGTGTTTGTTCCAATGGCAAGGCCAATTTCTCTTTCATGCGATTGCGCAGTGGGGCCCAAAACCGAACTAAGACAATGTGGTGACGTATCAGAAAATTGTATTTCTGCGTAGCATATCATGAATTTTATTCAGTTTTTTTACATCTGAAGGAGGCGTTTGATGACTGCAAGAAAATTAAGCAGAACCGTGTGGACCCTCGCCGCTGTGGTGATGGCCATCCTTGTGCTTTCGATGACCTCGGCAACTCAGGCTGAGGTCCTTTTGAGGGTAGATTTTAACTCCAACCAGGATACAGGCGGTGATTCAACCGCGGCCGGTGATCCAGGCCAGTCTGCGGCTGCACACAATCAAGACGGCTGGTCATCGTATCATGCCAATCATGAAGTGACCGCTGAATTTACCACCGCAGACTATGACGGAATCACGGTCACGC
>JAIPFM010000222.1 GCA_021736645.1 Phycisphaerae bacterium
ACGATCTTAAACATAACGGCAATCCTTCTTGTATACAAGTTTTGGTCAACCTGTATATCGACGAGATTGCCGTTTCTTATTGAATATCGATTCATGTCCGTCTAAATCCGCCTGAAAAAGTCAGTCAACTTGAGTTAACATGAAATACTCGTCTACTATCAGTGACTCCGGCACATCCAGCGCAGCCTTTTCTATTGATGTGTTAACCGACTTATATTCGCTTGCCATCATTGAAGGCGATCCTTATGGCAGTGGGTTTGCATATGCATTTTCATCGGCGGAGTGGGCTCTCGATATGAGCGACTAGGATTTCTTGATTTATCCAACCATTCCTGGCCAGTGACCAATGAAATCGTCCGCAGACTGGCATGACTATTGGATAATCGACTTGTAATTGTAAAGAAAGGTTTTTCGCTTTAAAGCCAGATCGGATTTCCCGACATGCTCCTACACTGGTGCATGAATAATGCGGTAAAAGGATCTCTACATGAGATAGTTGTCTTATCAGGATATGTATGAGTGGATAATTGCTCAGTGGTATCGTGGTATGGAAACAACAGGCGACTATCTCTTGGTAAATCAGAGAGGTTTTGAGATGGATTCAAGAGAAAAACAGGCAGGGAGCTTCGGAACGGCCATTCATCGTGCTTTCGGATTCACACTCATTGAACTGCTGGTCGTGATCAGTGTGATCGCGGTTTTGCTGGCGATCCTTGTGCCTGTGATGAATCGAGTCCGGGAGCTGGGGCATCGTACAGTCTGTCTCAGTAATCTCAGGCAACTCACTCTGGGCTGGAATCTATACGCCGAGGATAACGACGGCAGACTCGTCAATGGAGTTGCATTTTCAGACTTTCCACCGGGTGGTGGACGTGATGAAGGAAGTTCCCGAATCCTGAAGAGCTGGATAGATCCGCAACTCATGTGGATCGCTGTGGATCCCAACCTCAACTCTGACGACTTTTTCCACTATTTTTATAAGCTCCCGAATAAGGGCGCCCTCTGGCCCTATATCAATGACTATGACGCCTACTTGTGCCCCCGGGGCCAGAAACGCAAGGCACCTGCCTACAGCATTGTGTGCAGTGCAAATGGCCTGGGTACGGTATCCGGGACAATACGACGTGGCAGTGGCAGCAAGCTCACCAACCGGTGGTTCGTAGCACCGGGCAGACGAATCGGAAAAACAGTACTGGTACTGAACAACCTTACTGATATCATCAGCCCGGGTCCATCCCAGCGTGCCGTCTTTATCGATACGGGCCTCACTGAAAGCAGCTTTGATGTCGGCTATCGTACTCCCATGTGGCTTTTGGGTACCCCTCCGATACATCATGCCAAGGGCGTTACACTCTCCATGGCGGATGGCCACGCTGAATACTGGAAATGGAGGGGCAGTGAGACCCTGGACATCGCGACCCAGAAAATCAGTAATGCTAATAGAGTCACCCCACAGACTGAGGACGGCCTGTACGATTTGCAGAGAATGCAAAAGGTCATCTGGGGCAGGCTGGGCTATTCGTTGGACCAAAAGTAACAGGAAGGAGCTGTGATCAAGAGGCGAATAAACATGGTTTCGCCAGAAATGGAGATTGTACAAAACGGAGGAACTCTCATTCATGCCATGATCTGCGGACGACACCTTTTTCGCCAGGGACGAAAACTTACATAGGAACAGAGTTGAAAGGAATGAACATGAGCACGAACAAACGGATTTTAGCTTTTTCTGTAGCCAGTTTGGTGGTTTGTTTTGCAGGTACCGTCATGGCTACAATTGGTCATGGCACAAGCATTCCCAGTGATTCTATACACGACGCTCGAAGTACCGAGGGCACATATTTAGAATTCCAGAGCCTGTACGAGTACCTTGTCGGTCTCGAAGCCTATGCCGAACTTGGTGGTGATTGGGAATCTGCGTGGTGTTACGATGTTAATCGCCCGTCAGAGTACTATTATACCACTCAAAGCGGAACATCCTGGAGCTATGAAGCCGAGTGCAGCGTGGTTGTGAGCGCCAGCATGGAAGATGCTGTTTCTCTGCATGCGGATGCAGATGCGTATGTGGAAGTTAGATTTGATAATAGCCCTGAGGATTCTTTATATGTTGGAGATGAAGCGATAGATGAGGATTATTTTAACATGAAATACTCGTCTACTATCAGTGACTCCGGCACATCCAGCGCAGACTTTCGTATTGATGTGGAAACCGAATTAGCGTCGTTCGCCTACATCGAAGGCGATCCTTATGCCAGTGGGTTTGCATATGCATTCTCATCGGCGGAGTGGGCTCTCGATATGAGCGACTAGGATTTTCTGATTTGTCCCAACCATTCCTGGCCAGTGACTAATGAAATCGTCCGCAGACTGGCATGACTATTGGATAATTGACACCATCTCGACCACACACCCCTTGATTGTCAGGCATAAAATCAAAACCATAATCGAGCGTACCTGCCGAGAGGAGCAATTTGTATGTTTGGGAGATTGCATACATTTTTAAGATTCCTGACCTATGTGATTCTGTGCATTGTAAACACAAGCATCCTGGTGGCAGCAGATCATACCTTTCTTATTGAGCGGACAATTGATTCGATTCGTCAGTGTATGGCCCAAAACCCGGTCAACTGGCCGAAAACATGGGAACAACAATACCTCGATACAGTACAGCGGTGTCTTACCAAGGGCCGGGATGCAGACCACCTGGATGATCGACTTGTCATTGTACAGAAAGGGGTTTCACTGTTGTGGTCTGAAATAGACATATCGGGCTGTCATAGGAGCCGATTTGATTTGTACAATGCCGAAATACAGTGGTATATTGAGCAACTAATGACTGAGCCATACCCTTTGGAAAAAGAACGACCTCTGAAGTTTTTACAGTTTACTAAATTGTTTGATTATACACGTAACAGCCTCAGAGAGCAGTTTCCAAAACTAGATCCCGGAATAACAGAGGCTGTCTACACAAGCTGTCTCAAGGAAATTCAAAAGCACATCGAGGCCCCCCTGAATCCTCTGTATGCCAGAGTCTATACAGAGGGTCAGCTTGCAAAAATCAAAACAATATGGCAAAAGAATCGCGAGAGCCGTTTGAGTCTCTGGCGACAACTTTCTTGTGAAAAATATGCAACGAATTCTTCACAATCCGACATTGAAGAATACTTTCATTCGATTTTTATCCGGCGGTGCCTGGGGTCAATAACGGCAAGCCTGCGGACCGTAGGTCCATCCCCTCCCGACTACTACCAAACAGCTTTGAGAGAATACCTAATACATTTGCGAGAGCAGCTTGAACAAGATCACGACAGACAAAGAGCGGAATATGACCTTGCCTCTACCGGAATCGGGCAGGTGGAACGATTGAGTTTTTTGCTTTATGCATTGATGAAGACTCCCGCGTGCTTTGGCAAAGAAGTGTCGCCCGATGCGTCTGGCGTCATGCAGGCACCAACCATGGCCGTGGACACCGCAAAGACCGCTCATGATGACAAATTAGAAGGGTCGAGTTTTGTTTTCAATGTTCGGTGGGGCCAGAACGATCCGTTTTTGCCTGAAGATCTTCAGGGGGTGTTTATTTGTGATGGCAAAAACCATTATCGGCTATCTGCTTATTGGGTAAGTCCAACTAATTTCTTACGAGCAACTGATGTACTGAACTATTGTGATGTATTGATTTTGGAAGATCAGGTTCATCTTTGGAGGCATAACCAGGGGCAATTGCATTGGAATGAGAAGGATCTGAAGGTTCCGTTTAAGCTCCCGGGAAAGGGCGATCTTGCTAATGTAATGAAGTCTGTTTTTGTGGCACTTCAACATGCCAAAACTGATATAAATGAGAAAATCCCTGTTTGGCACATGGCAAGGTTTTTCGAAAACGCCTGTCAACAAGAGAACTCCACCTACAAGGTTCCGAATCATGATAACCGCTCCATATCGGGCGATATACACACAGATGATGCTGAGATAATCAACAGTCTGCCCATGGAACGAACCTACAGAAAACGAGTTGTGAATTCGGATACGATCATGTGGGAACTGCGAAAAGGCGTTCAGGACAGACTGATTACGGCCGTAACTGTAAAGCGACGGCCCAATACGGTTTATAGTCCCCAAATCTTCGACATCAACGACCTGGGCTGCGGATCGTTAATCCCTGAATCCTACAGGCTCTATTGGGGTCTGGAAAGCCGTTTCTCCGAGCTTGAGCGGAAAATACCTGTCAAGACGTCAGACATCAAACAGCTCTGCACTGAAGCGAATACATCCCTCGCAAAAGGGTTACCCAAGCACATCCAATTGGGACTTTCCAGGCTCTATTTTGAAATGGCTGTTAGATCTGCTGATATTGAGCTTGCCTGTCAGGCCGCAGAACAGTACTTTCAATTCTATGTCCAAAGTCCACAATCATTCGGTTACCTGCCTGCTATTGAATTGGGAGCCATGGTTAAAGATCTTAGAAGCCATTTTTTCGATACGCGAATAGAAACTCTGGTTAAACAGCTCATTAGAGAACACCTGTCCCAAACATTGCTTGATCAAGAAAATTTGGTTGCTATCAATAAGCAGTTACAGACCCAAAACTGGTTTTGGTATGGACGTACTTTGTTTAAAACGGCAGAGTCTATGGAGGGCATTGATAGCGATACAATTCATCGTTTGTCCAGGCAACTCGAAATAAAACGATTGGCAAAACACACTGAACAGGCCGGACCAGGGGAACATACACGATCAAGCACTTTTGTCGTAGAGCACCTTGACAACATGCAGGCTCCCTTAGGGACACTTGAAATAACGGATCTGCAACGTATTCTTACAGTTGGGCTTAAAGAACGGTTTGGCAGTGAAAATGAGGCCGACTTGGACAACGTCGTCGTGAAAGTGATCACATTGACCCAACGATTGGCAGGAAAAGGCCCCTATCGCGGAGATGAAAAGCGGCTACTGACATCCATTCAGAGACTCCAACATTTCTATTCGGAATCTGAAATACCTCCAGGCAATATGTCAACATCCCTGGCCACGCTGCTGGTGCTCTCATTTCATGATATGTCAACCATGGATGATCACAACAAGCTCCGTTCGCAACTGTGTGATATCTCAGATCAGGCATGTAAAGAAGTTTTTAGTATGCTGGCGGACAACGCACTTGACGATCTCTTAACGGAAACAGAGATTCAGACTATTTTGGATATCTGTGATAAATACTACGAATCCTACATTCAAGATCCCCTGTTGCCCATGTATAAATATACCTTAACGGAAAACGAGTATACACGGTGTCTGCACGAGATGAGGTGTTATTTGTACAGAATACAACCACAAATTGCGGCCTGTCGAGATGAACGGTCAAAGGGCAGAAACTGTGATTTTATAAAACAGAAGCTCATTGTTATAGTGACTAATCTTGCCCAAGATCTAATACCCAATTCAGCTTTTCTTCGCCTTCCAAAATATCCGGGTGTTCGTTGTACGTTCCAAGCAAAACGCGGTCTGTACATCCGAATCTACCCTGAGGTTTACCACGACAAGAAAACAGACAGGGAAGTTGTCATGGCACTTAAGTACTTCCTGGTTGGCAACCGGATTCAGAATACAGTTGATCACATTTGCAAAGTCGCATGCGACCGTATTCAATAGAAAAAAACAATAGTAGAGGAGTTACATACAATGACACAAAAAGAAGACAGCTCATTTGAAGAAGCCAATCGAAAAAACGTAATTTCCCGCCGTCTGGCTCTGGGGTCGTCCGGTCTGACACTCATTGGCCTGCTGTCCTCATCAATCTTTGGTCAAGACGCACGTGAGAAGCCTGATACCGGTCTTGCCAGTCAACGGCAGGATAATAGAGTTTTTATGGATCGTATGCGCAATGCCACCACCAAGGAAGAGCGTATGCAGATCATGATGGAGCAAAGAGCCCAACGTCAAGAAATGGCCTTGGAGAGTCTAAAGGATGAATTGGGCGTCTCAAATGAGGAATGGTTGCTTGTCCAACCCAGGCTGAAAGCCGTTTACCAGTTGAAACATCCTCTCCGTGGGCAGAATGAACAGCCAAGTAGCGAGGTGGAGCAAAAAAGCGAAGACCTCCAAGGTATCTTGAATAACAAGCAAGCCACCGCTGCGCAGATCAAAACCGGACTAACCGCCTTGCGGGTCGCCAAGGAAAAGGCTTGTCAGGAACTCATTGTTGCACAAAGAAAGCTGTGTGAAATCATGACCCTGCGTCAGGAAGCCATGCTGGTCCTGAAAGGGCTGCTGGAGTGAAGCCGGTCTGATGATCCCATCCATCCAATGATATCATACGATAAATCCTTCGTACGATTAAAAGTGCACAGGCAAGATGCGAAAAAAAGCCCGCAAAGAATGGATTTGTTCTTTGCGGGCCTGTTATTTATCTGAGATCAATGTTTGACTAGTTGCGATCCAGGGCGTTCAGGTCTTCGAAGGCGACTTTGAGACGCTCGACAATGGAGAGCTCGCCTTCACGCAGCCACTTTCTCGGGTCGTAGAACTTCTTGTTGGGCTTGTCTTCGCCGTCCGGGTTGCCGATCTGGCCCTGGAGGTAGGCTTCGTTCTTCTTGTAGTATTTCATGACACCTTCCCAGGCGGCCCACTGGGTATCCGTGTCAATATTCATTTTGATCACGCCGTAGGTGAGGGCCTCGCGGATCTCCTCGCGGCTGGAACCGGACCCGCCGTGGAACACAAAATTCACGGGATTCTTCCCTGTTCCGAGTTTCTCCTGAATGTAGGTCTGGGAGTTGAGGAGAATCTTGGGTGTCAATTTGACATTCCCGGGTTTGTACACGCCGTGTACGTTGCCAAAGGAGGCGGCAATGGTGAACTTGTCGCTGATCTTGCTGAGGCGTTCGTACGCCAGTGCCACGTCTGCAGGCTGCGTATAGAGCATGGAGTTGTCCATGTGCGTGTTGTCTACACCGTCTTCTTCGCCCCCGGTACACCCCAGTTCGATTTCCAGGGTCATGCCGATCTTGCTCATGCGCGCCAGATATTTTTCACAAATGGAGATATTTTCTTCCAGAGTCTCTTCGGACAGGTCCAGCATGTGAGAGCTGTACAGGGGTTTGCCTGTCTTTTTAAAGTGTTTTTCACCGGCATCGAGCAGGGCATCGATCCAGGGCAGGAGCTTCTTGGCAGCATGGTCTGTATGCAGAATCACGGCCACGCCATAGGCCTCGGCCAGGCGGTGTATGTGTTCGGCACCGGCCACAGCGCCCAGGACGGCGGCCTGATACCCTTCGAGCTTCAAGCCCTGGCCCGCATTAAAGGCAGCCCCGCCATTGGAAAACTGAATGATCACAGGCGAGTTCACAGCCTTGGCCGCTTCGAGGACTGCATTGACTGAGTTGGAGCCCACCACATTGACAGCAGGCAGAGCAAAACCATTGGCCTTGGCCACAGCAAAGACATCTTGAACGCCTTTGCCTGTGACCACGCCAGCGGATACGACGCTGAGTACTTTATCAGACATTTTTATCATCCTTTTCTTATAGAGTTCTGTATTTACCGAGTCACCGTTCATGGGTGTAAAATGGAAGTGCCACAGTATAAGGCCAAACGGCCCTACAATCAACCATGATTTGGTATGGAATGAACTGGGAACATCTGCAGATCCGCCTCAACTGCCAGCGGCGAATCAAACAGGCGCCGGACCTTTCAGACAGTACCTTAATCCGGAATGATCAGGTACATGCGAGGCTGTATCTTTTCAGGGGCGTCCAGTCGGTCCCTGTTGGCATTGAAGATTTTGGGCCAGAGTTTGGCTGTGCCGTAGACGGCCTGGGAGATTTCAGACAGGGTTTCACCCTTCCTGACAATATGAAATCGATTGGTCTTGATCTTGGGGCCAGTGGGCTCAGTGGCGGGATCCTCTGGTGCATTGAGATTGGGTCCCACACCCACAAAAGCTGGGGCTACAGTCACAGGCGGCTCTGCTTGTGCCACAATCGGCTGGGGCGGCGTGTCCGTTTCCTCGGGAGGTATCTCTGGGGGCGCCGTTTGGACTGGTGTCATGGGGGGCGCATTGACAGGGGGCACGGGCGGAGCCTTGCTTTTGGATTGCTCGAAAGATCTGGTCAGACGTGCGTCTGTGCTCAGGCTTTTGTTTGTGGCCAGCCATGCCAACAGTCCCAGGAGGCAAATGGCGCCGACCACCAACCCGATCTTAAAATCCTTTTGTATCATCGTATTGGGTCCTTAATTTCATCCATAAAAAAAAGCCCGCAACACGGAAGGTGTTGCGGGCTTGAAAATGCTACCTACAGGTTAACCAGCATTTTTGTCTATCTTCGTGCCGATCAACAGCACTGGGGCCGCAATGGCAATCGAAGAATAGGTACCCACAATCACACCCAGACCGATTGCAAATGTAAAACCTCGAAGACCGTCCCCACCAAAGATGTACATAACAAGCACCACCACAAAGGTGGTGAATGAGGTCATCAAGGTACGTGAAATCGTCTGATTAATACTATTGGTAATGGTTTGAGGTGTCAACTGTGCTTTATGCCTATTTTCTCGGATTCGGTCAAACACCACGATGGTGTCGTTCAGCGAGTAACCGATCAAGGTCAAAAATGCGGCAATCATGGCCAGGTTGATCTTGAAATCGCTGATCAGCAGGCTCGCACCGAAGAATGTATTGGCCAGATAGAACGAAGCCGCCACTGCACCGAGTGTGATGCACACATCATGGACCAGGGCAATAATGGCGGCCAGACCATACCGCAGATCTCCAAATCGAATCCAGACATAGCCTACAATCGCCGACAGAGACAGGATGATGGCAATGATCGCAAGGACCTGCTGCTCACCGCCCACAGAGGGGTCAATCTGAGTGACCCGCGGCAACGAGGTTGCCAGACTGGTCGCAGCCTTGATCTTCCGTGTTTCATTGGATTCGAACTGTGTCCATTCATCCTGAGTCAGCGTTCGCATACCTGCATCAGGTGGCGTACTCACATACACGAATGTGGTGATAGGCTTGTCTTCAGGCAAAGCGGTCAGCGTTTCACTGAGCAGGTTGTGTGGATAGGGATACCAGACCAGGTCACGTGCGTCAGGCTTCCACCTGAGGTTCTTGAGACGCTGATTGATTTGTGCGGGTGTGGCTTCATGGCTGAGTGTGAAGGTAATCTTGATACCATCCACTGAATTGGCCAGCATGGGGTTTTCATTGGCCAGTTCCTCTGTGATGCGCTTGGAGTCAAGTCTGACCAGCGCCAGGTCGTTCTGCATTTCCAGTTCATCGCCAAATTCGGCTTCAATCGTGTTGTTGACGATTTCGTTGACCGTGGGCTCTGTCATGGCTTGAGCATTGGGAAATGCCGCAGTCAGTACATTCTTGACCAGTTCCTGGTTGACCTGACTGGTGGCCACCTCAAAGGTGCCTGCCGGTGCCACGGCCGTCACACGCAGATTGCTGAGTTTGCCGCCGGCCTGTGATTTTTTGATGGCCTTGGTCACGGAATCCACAGTGGCGTCTGCGCCCAGGGTGAGCGTGGCCGAGGTCTTGTTGGTCTCCGTGGTCGTGACCTCAAATTCCTTGTCCGTATCCCCCACGCTGTATACGTAGGCGGTCTGAAGGGCCGCGCTGCCTGCGGTCTCGCCAGCAGCCCGGAGTCTGCTTTCCACCTCATCGCGATTCTGGGCGGTTTTGAAATTGAGCTGCACGGCAGTACCACCGGTAAATTCAATGTCGTACTTGCTGCTGTCACGCGAAAAGAAGATGAGCAAGCCGCTGATAATCAGGACGCTTGAAATGGCGAAGAATATGGGACGTGTACCCATCCAGTTGATATTGGGCACGCCGATCAATCGCAGCATCTTGATTTCACCCTGGATGATCTTCTTGCTGACAAGCAGGTCAAAGACCACACGCGTGACAAACAGGGCCGTGAACATACTGCACACAATACCGAGCATCAACACAATGGCAAAGCCCTTGATCTCTTCGGAGGCCACCCAATAGAGAATCGCACCGGTGATAAAGGTGGTCAGGTTGGCATCGAAAATCGTTCTGAACGCGCGGTCATAGCCATTCTTGATGGCCACCGCCAGGGAACAGCCCTTGGCCTGCTCTTCCCGAATACGTTCAAAGATGAGCACATTGGCGTCCACACTCATGCCGATCGTGAGGATGATACCGGCAATGCCAGGCAGCGTGAAGGTCGCGTCCAGGCCGCTCATAATGGCCAGGACAAAGAGGATGTTGCAGACCAGGGCCAGGTTGGCGATGATCCCGGCCTTGAGGTAGTACGCGGCCATCACGAGGATTACCACGACCAGACCGATGATCCCGGCCTGGATGCCCTGGTCACGATTGTTTTCTCCGATCGAGGGACCAATGTTCTTGACAGAAATAGGCTGCTCAATCAAACGTGCAGGCAGGGAACCTGCGTTGAGTTTGTTCACCATGTCCGCCACATCGGTGTCCGTAAACGAACCGGTGATCACACCGTTCTTATCAATCTTGGATGAGATATTGGGGGCTGAAATGGCAATGTCATCCAGGAGGATACACAGGGGCCGTTCGAGATTGTTGCCTGTCAGGTCGGCAAACTTGATGGCACCCTTGTCATTCAAGGTAAAGCCGATCGCACGGCGTCCCATCCGGTCATTGGACGGTTGAGCCTTTTCAAGCTTCCAATCCTTTTGGCCGGGTGTGTGCAGCAAACACTCATTGGGTAGATTGCTGGCCAGGACATAGAACTTTTTGCCAAACTGTCCCACAATGGTGGCCATGCCCTGGGGATTGGCCCATTGATACACGGATTGAGGCGTCTGATCCTCCATCTCAAACCATTTGTATTTATTGGTTGAAGCGGCCTGGGGCCCCCTGGAGGCCAGGGACTCGACGAAATATTCGATCTCGTCACGGCTCAGGGCGCTGCTCGAGACCTGAGGCAGGATCCGAAACTCCAGGATACCGGCACCCTTGAGCATACGTTGAAGGTCCTTGGGATCATCCAACTGACCTCTGTGACCTCTGTAGTCGTCGTAGGTCGTGACCGCCGCTGTAAGCAGGTCAATCCGGTCCTTGAATTTGTTCTTGAGTTCCGTGAGTCCGGCTTCTCGATCGCTGGACTTTTCAGGAAGTTCCAGGACGGCCACGAGTTGTTCCTCTGTGAGGTTCAGCTTGTCCAGGTCGCGAATGGCCATTTTGAACTTGTTGTTCAGGCCGTTCTGGGGATCTGTCAAGGGGGCCACAGTCGCAGCCCACAGTGTGTAGGTGTTCAGATAAGGCTTGACCACATTGGGATCTGCAAAGGCCTGAACTGCCTCGCCCACCTTGTCAGCCGGAAGTCTGCTCCATTCCACACGCTTGGTCTTGACCAGATCGACGTTGATATTGGCAGCCTCCATGGCGGTTTCCGCGGTATCAAGCTCTGTCTGATACTGGTCACGCTGGCTTTGAAGCTTATTGAGTTGATCATAGACATTGGCCAGATTTTCCAGGACCGCCATGCGGTTGGGATCATTCTGGCTGTACCCCGCAAAATCGGCATTACGATCTTCAGAGGCCTTTTTAAGGGATTGAAGAATCATGGAAGGGCTGACGTTCTTTTCGCGAATCGCAGTCAAGGCCGTTTCATAGGCCTCTCGCTTTTTCAGGGTCTGCGAATCTGCCAGAGGCATCTGGATCTCGAAACGCGTGTCCCCTATGGGCCGCCAGAGCAGGTTCTGGATATTGGCCGGGTCAATACGGCGACGCAGTACTGTAATCATGCGCTGTGACAGATCCCGGATCTCATAGGATTCGAGGCCCTGTGTGTTGATTTCATACATCAAGCTGGTGCCACCTGCTAGATCAATACCAGGCTTGAGCTTGTCAAACTTCGGTGGATTCAGTGTCCAGATCGCCAGAACCACCAGTGCCACAATCAGAGCGATTTTCCATAGCAGGTTTTTATTCATCTTCGTATCCCAATGCTTACTTAAAATAGACGTTTTCAAATACTGAACTTTACGCATGCAACGCCAGTGTCACAAGACAGCGTTGATGCACTGTTATTGGTTGTCTTTCGACAGATTTTTCCCTATAGCTGAAGCTGCGATCCGCATTTTCGTGTTATTTGACTCATCAATCTTGATCACCACTTCATCGCCCTTGACTTCAATGACTGTCCCGATAATCCCACCGACCGTACGGATACGATCATTCTTGGACAGACTATCCACCATCTTGGTGTGTTCTTTCTGTTTCTTTTTTGGGCCCCTGACCATCATGAAGTACATCATCACGATCATCAGTCCCCAGATAATCAACATGCCCTTGCCGCCAAACGGACTGGGGGGAGGTGCCTGCGTATTGAGGTTATTCTGGTCACTCGGGACCTGAGTGGTAGAACTTGACTCACTGGCGTTACTGCCCTCAATGGATTCAGATGAAACCACAGACGAACCCCCGTTGGTATCGGCCTGTGCAATGATCCACACATTCTTCATATGTCTATGTCCTTTCGCTAAATTGAGAAAATATGTCGCATAGAGTATAAGGAAACATGGCCATTGTCAAACGCCAAATGGATTTGATGCATGGAAAACCTCCGGCCCGGTAAACGGATCTAACCTTGTAATTTAAGGGAAGTTATGACGCCTCTCAAGGACCTCGCAGACGTACCGAGTCGGGTCTCAAACCCCTCCGGTTGTGGTGCTGTGTTTTATTCAATTGACGCACTCGGGTCCCAGGTTATAATAAAAAACCATTGCTAGGGGTGGCTGCTGCAGTGTGCAGCCTGAGAAAAAACCCTTTGAACCTGATCAGGATAACCGCCAAAAAGGCCTGAAACCTGCGTAGGAAAGCCCTTGATTCATTTCACTATTTGCTTTCCTTGTCGTGGTTTACAGGCTTCAGCTTGGAGTCAACAATGCCGACACAATTGCAGCTCGCACAAAAAGGTCAAATCACAGAGGCCATGAAGTCCGTGGCCTTGTTCGAGCAGGTGGCCCCCAAAGTCATCTGTGAACATGTGGCACAGGGCAAAATCGTGATCCCTGCCAATATCAAACATCTGGCCACCAATCTCAAGCCCGTGGGCATAGGTCGGCTTTTAAGCACTAAAATCAATGCTAATATCGGAACCAGCAGTGAAAAATCCTCTGTTCAGGGTGAATTGGACAAGATGGCTGCTGCCCTGGAAGTGGGCGCAGATGCCATGATGGACCTCAGTACAGGCGGCGATCTGAACCAGATCCGGGCAGAAATCCTGGCTCAGTGTCCGGTGCCCTTTGGCACGGTGCCTGTGTATCAGGTGATCCAGGGCAGGGGCGTTGAAGACGTGACCATCGATGCAATCCTGGACGTGATTCGAATCCAGGCCGAGCAGGGCGTGGACTTCTTTACGATTCATGCCGGCCTGCTCAGAGAGCACCTGCCTTTGCTGAAAAACCGGGTGGCCGGCATTGTCAGCCGCGGCGGGGCGCTGCTGGCCAAGTGGATGCTCCACCACAAACGCCAGAATCCCCTGTATGAGATGTTTGACCAGATCTGCGATATCATGGCCCAGTACGATGTATGCTTCTCCCTGGGCGACGGTCTCAGACCCGGCGCCATTGCCGATGCCACGGATGAGGCCCAGATCGCGGAACTGCGCGTGCTCGGCGAACTCGTGGAGCGGGCCAAGGCACGCGGCTGCCAGGTCATGGTCGAGGGCCCGGGCCACGTACCGTACCACCAGATCCAGCACAATATGGAAATCCAGGCGGAAATCTGCCATGGCGCCCCGTTTTATGTTCTCGGACCTATTGTCACAGACCTGGCACCAGGCTATGACCACATCACCTCTGCCATTGGCGGCACAGCCGCTGCCTATTATGGGGCCTCTTTCCTGTGTTACGTCACACCCAGAGAGCATCTGGGTCTGCCCAATGCAGACGACGTGCGTGCCGGCGTGGTGGCCTCCAAGATTGCCGCCCATGCCGCGGACGTGGCACGCGGCCTGCCCGGGGCTGCGGATCAGGACCTTGCACTGAGTACTGCACGAAGTAATCTGGACTGGAAAACCCACCTGTCCCTGTCTCTTGACCCCAAAACTGCCACTCGCATGTACGAAGAAGCCTGCCAGGGCGAACGCAAGGACCAGGTCCAGGGCGCCAATTTCTGCACCATGTGCGGTGAACACTGGTGCAGCGTACGTGTGAACAAGGAAATCCGTGAAACCGCCTGTGTCGTAGAATAGACCAAGAAAATGGGTCTATTTCTGGGGTGACTTTTAGCTTTTAGCGTTCGGTGTTCAGCTTTCAGCCCGAGCTGCTGATTGTCTGTTGCCGGGTGCCTGGGGAAGATTCCGCCTTTTTTTTCGGATATGACGGTCCGGATGAACAATCCACATCCCTGATTCTGTATGAAGTAGATGTTTGGGCTAAAAGCCCATGGACGGTCGTTTGGGCCGGCCAATGCATTGGACTGAATAAAACAGCGTAAACCAGAGAAGAATCATGAGTCATGTGAGTCAGGAACAGGTACTGGATGCCCTCGGTCATATCATGGACCCGGACCTGCATAGAGACATTGTATCGCTCGGGTTTATCAAAAACCTCACAATCGAGAGAGAGTGTGTTTCCTTTGATATTGAATTGACCACGCCGGCCTGTCCTGTGAAGGAGCGTTTTAAACGGCAGGCTCAGGAGGCTGTGGGTGCGCTGCCTGGTGTGATGGATGTTAAGATTCGCATGACGGCTGCCAGGAAGCAGTCTCCCATGGAGGCACTTCAGGAGGGCAGCACGCTCAAGGATGTGGGTACGGTCATTGCCATTTCCTCCTGCAAGGGCGGTGTGGGCAAGTCCACCATCGCTGCGCACATTGCGCTGGAGGTCGCCCGCCGAGGATTCCGTGTGGGCCTGCTGGACGCGGATCTCTATGGCCCCTCCATCCCCACCCTGTTCGGCATCGGCCCCAGTGAAGGTGTGGTCGGCAACAAGGACAAACAGTTGATACCTCTGGAGCGCCTGGGATTAAAACTCATGTCCTTTGGTTTTATCCTCAAGGACAGTCCGGCCGTGATGCGGGGTCCCATGGTCAGTCAGTATCTGATGCAGATCCTGCACCATACGGCCTGGGGCGAGCTCGATTACCTGTTCATTGACATGCCCCCGGGCACAGGGGACATTCAGTTGACGCTGACCCAGTCCGTGCCCCTGGACGGCGCGGTCATCGTGACCACGCGTCAGGCCCTGTCTCTGGTGGATGTGTCACGCGGCATTCTGATGTTTGAAAAGGTCAAGGTGCCCATGCTGGGCCTGATCGAGAATATGTCCTATGTCCTGTGCGAGCACTGTGACAACAGGAATTACGTGTTCGGAGACAACGCCAATGCGTCTCTGCAGGAGCGTTTTGGCCTTGAGACCCTGGCCGAGATTCCCATTGAACGTCAACTCACGACAGCCATCCATACGTACGCTCCCTTGTCACACTTTGTCAAGGCCGCGGATCATGTGATCCGCGCTGTGGGCAAACACACACGACTGCAGAGTCAGGCCCCGGCGATCGGCCAGGACACGCATGCCGTGACATTGACCTGGCCGGATGGTTCAAAAACCACCCTGGATTTCAAGACCCTGCGGGGGAGTTGTTCCTGTGCCCTGTGTATCGATGAAATGACCGGGGAGCAGCAACTGGACAAGGCCTCAATTTCTGAGGACATTGTCCCTGAGGAAATCATCCCCCTGGGACACTATGCCTTTTCCGTACGATGGAGTGACGGCCATGCCTCCAGTATCTATGCGTACGATCGATTCAAACCCGAGAATCTAAAACCTAAAACTTAACACCTAACACTTAACACCTAAAACTTAACATTTAACACTTAACACAGAATTTCATGAATAGGAGTAAATACCATGTCTTTTGAACTACCCAAACTCGCTTATGCGTATGATGCTTTAGAGCCTCACATTGATGCACGGACCATGGAAATCCACCACACCAAGCATCATCAGGCGTATATCAATAATGTCAATGCTGCACTCAAGGGAACGGTCCTTCAGAATGTGGTGTGTCCCTTTGAGCTCTGTTCTCGATTGGGTGAACTGCCCAAGGACAAGCAGACTGCAGTGCGCAACAATGGCGGCGGCCACGCCAATCACAGCCTGTTCTGGCAAATTCTGGCTCCGGGCAAGGGGGGGCAGCCTTCGGGGCATCTGGCTCAGCATATTGATAAGACCTTCGGCAGTTTTGACAGTTTCAAGGACCAGTTCTCCAAGGCCGCAGCCACGCGTTTTGGCTCGGGTTGGGCCTGGCTGAGCGTTAAGGACAACGGTGACCTGTGTGTCTGTTCCACGCCCAATCAGGACAATCCGATGATGAAGGACTTTGTGGAATGCGCGGGTCGTCCTGTGCTCGGCCTGGATGTGTGGGAGCACGCGTATTATCTCAACTATCAGAACCGAAGACCCGACTACATTGCCGCCTTCTGGAATCTCGTGAACTGGGACAAGGTCGCAGAACTGGCCAGTCCTGATTTTGCAGCAAAACATGCCCAGGCTGTTGGTTCCAAATAGCCTGATCGCAAAGATGCAAATGAGACAAGCCCACTGGCTCGTACCCAGTGGGCTTTATTTTTTCAGTGTCTGCTGGTACGCAGCGTACTGATCTCCTGCGTGGTAGCTGGAACGGACCATGGGGCCTGATTCTACATGGATGAAACCCTTGTCCATCGCGGTCTGTTTGAGTTGGTCGAATTCTTCCGGAGTCCAGTATCGCTGCACTGGCAGATGCGTGGATGTGGGTTGCAGGTACTGTCCGAGATTGATCAGGCTCACGTGAACGTGTCTCAGGTCATCCATGACCTGTTCGACTTCCTCGCGTGTTTCACCGAGCCCGAGCATCAGGCTGGACTTGGTGACAATGGTCGGATCGAGGGCGTGACTCATCTCTAGAAATGTCAGGGATCGGTGGTAGTCGGAGCGGCTGCGCACACGGGGCGTGAGACGTTCCACGGTTTCGAGGTTGTGGCTCATGATCTCCGGCCTGGCGGCCAGCATGGTTTCAAGACTGGTCATACGGCCCATCATGTCAGACGACAACACTTCCACCTTGCAGCCAGGCAACGCCTGGTGAATGGCTCTGATGGTTTGAGCCATGAGCTCTGATCCTCCGTCGGCCAGGTCGTCTCGGTTGACCATGGTGATCACCACGTGGGCCAGCTTCATCTGAACCACCGACTCTGCCACGCGTGCAGGTTCGTCCCAGTCCACGGCCTCAGGCAGTCCGGTTTTGACTGAGCAGAAGCGGCACCGACGTGTGCAGGTATCCCCCAGAACCATGAACGTGGCAGTGCGATGTGATCCCCAGCATTCATGCCGGTTGGGACAGCGTGCCTCTTCGCAGACCGTGTTGAGTCTCTTTTTCGAGAGCAGGCTGTCTATGAACCTGAAATCATCTGTCAGATTGATCTTGACTCGGATCCAGTCCGGTTTTCTCAACATGTGGGACATCTTCGGTTTCACCATTTGACAGATGTTTGAGATAGGACCCGAGGCTCAACCGTGTTTCCCACGGCTCCAATTCCTCACGGTCGATCGGTTTTTCGCTTGTCTTATCTTGATTCTTCATAATTCAATGAACCTCAATTAATCCAGATGCTTAAGGTATATATATTGATTGACATCCCCAAAGGATCGGCAAAAATGAAAAATACTCTGCATGAAGTCATAAAAATTCGAAGATTGACCGGGCAGTGCTTTGCCTTGCGTGTGGAACGGGGTGATTTGACCTTTTTACCGGGCCAGCACCTGAACGTGGGTCTGCCGGACGATGGCCAGCAGCGTGAATATTCCGTGTACTCTTCTGTGCACGATGATTTTCTGGACATTCTCGTGCAGACCATATCAGGTGGGCATGTGTCTCCGAGGCTGAGTCAAGTGGCAGTGGGAGACCCTGTCCTGGTCAGTGGTCCCCACGGCAGATTCACGCTGGACCCGAATGCGATTGGCACCACCCGATTTGTATTGATTGCCACGGGCACAGGCATTGCTCCGTTTCACTGCTTTTCACAAAGCTACCCTGCACTCAACTGTCAGATCCTGCACGGTGTTCGACAGCCTGACCAGTGTTATGACAAGTCAGACTATCCGGGGCATGGCTATACAGCCTGTCTCTCGCAAAGTCCGGACGGTGATTTTCAAGGGCGTGTCACAGACTACCTCAAGACCCATCCCATGGACGTCCATGCACACTATTACCTGTGCGGCAATGCCGACATGATCTACGAGGTCTTTGCCATTCTGACGGCGCAGCATGTGCCTCGTCATCACATCTGCACGGAAGTCTATTTCTAAGCGTGATCCCACTGATGCGTGAAGATGAGAAAAAGCAGGGATCGATGATTGATGCGAGGTGCCTCAACGCACGGTCTGGATCTCCACGGATGACGGATCGATCTTGAAAAGGAGTTTGTCTCGCTCACTTTCCGACACACGCCACGGCAATTTGGGACTGGTGTCCACGTGATTGAGGGCTTCCAGTGCGAGTTCCGGCTTGCCTCGATCCAGTAGGTTCTGTGCATAGAAAAGCCAATATCGGGGTCTTTCAGGGTGACGCTTTAACATGGTATCGAATAAGGCCTGTGCAGATTCCGGATGGCCGGCCTTGGTCAGGCAGTCAGCCAGTCTGGCGCGATAAACATTGTTGGGATCCATGTCCACAGCTTTTTGCGCGGCCTGGACCGCGGAGTCGTATTGTTTCTTTGTCCGCAGAATATCGGCCAGACGCCACCACGCGTCCGCATTGTTGGCATCGTTGTCCAGACAAGAGCGCAGCATGGTTTCGCCTTGATTGGGATCCGTCTTGCTGAAGATCCTGACCTGGAGTTGATCCAGTTGTCTGGGCGTGATGCCCTTCTTTTTCTGGGAAGCTCTGGCAGCGTCCAGGGCCTCTTGCGCCTGCAGGGCCTGATCAGGATAGTAATGAATCATGAACAGGGCATATTGATACCAGCAGTTCTCACACTCGCACTTTTGGGTCATGAATTCATACGCGTCCCGGGCTTCTTCAAGGCGGTCCAGAACCACCAGCGCTTTGGCCAGGGCCGCACGAACCAGGCCATTGGGGTCTGCAATCACAGCCTGTTGTGCAGCGCATAACGCTTCCTCTGGGCGATAGTCATTGAGCAGGGCTGTGCTGGTATAAAACCACGCCATGGTATTGTTGGGTTCTGCGGCAGTGAGTCTCCGGCCGAAGGTGGCCGCGAGGTTCGGATCTTCGCCATGGAGTAGGAACAGTTGGGTATAGAGTGCCAGTGCATTGTTGGGATCCGCAGCCAGCGCGCCCTGCGCATAGGTTTTGGCCTGACTTCGTTTGCCAAACCTCGTGAAGGTACTGCCCGCGATCGCCAGAATATGGGGGTCCTCTGGGGCCAGGGCCATGGCCGTTCTCATGGCGGATTCCGTTAGGGCGCGGGACGCCTGCTTCTCCTCGTCCGTTTCATTGTCCTGTGCAGATGCCAGGATGGCCAGCCAGACATGCAGGTACGCGGAATGGGGACGGGCCTTGGCTGCCTCCTGTATGTGGGCCAGTGATGCGGGCCAATCCTTGGCAATGACCGCATTGAAGGTATCCTGGATATGCCCGAACACGCTGTTGCTGTCAGCGATGGCGGCCGGATAGGCGCGCGGCACAGCCAGTGCAGACTCGCTGAGATGGTTGGCCTGTATGAGGTCACGGATGGACTGAATGTGGCAGCCTGCAGCGTGCGCCACCTTCTGCTTGAAAAACAGCGCTCTGGTTCTGGTGCTGTACTTTAGAAGGCATACGATGCCCGCCACTTTCTGCGAGTCTTCAAGTACGATCGGGGAACCGCTCCATCCGGGTTTGACCAGTCCGGCGCTCGTAAAAAGAATATCGTCACTGGAGTTTTTCAGATTGATTCGTTCAATGGTCAGGCGATCCAGGAAGCTCTGGGTGTTGATTTCATGTTGGGCATTTGCAAACTGGGGTCTGCTTGGGATGAGGGTGGTGTCGCCTGGCTGGAGGGCGTTTGGCTCGGCCAGGGCAAAGGCCGGGTGGCCGGGCCAGTCTGCCTTGAGGATGGCCGCATCCGCCTGGTCATCATAGGCCAGGATCTTGACAGGAAAGAGATCACCATAATAGGGGCTCACCGCAAAAAGCCTGCGCGAAGAAGAGGGGGCCGGTGGATTGCGGAAGCTGTCAATACAATGTTCTGCCGTGACAATGACGGTGCCGTCTCCCACGGCAAAGCCCATCTTCAGGAGGTGGAATGAGAAGGATCCATTCAAGTCCTGATCCATACGACTCAACAACACAATGGGGGCAAAAGGATCCGACGGGGGATTGACCCGCGAGGCAGCCGGCGCCTGGCCAAAGCCGATCTGTGCCAGGCAAAGGACGATGCAATATCGAGCCCATCCTGAGAAAATTGATTTCATGGCGTTCCTTTACTGTTGCGACCGTTTATCTCCTGGCTCAGTTTTACACAGAAAGACGCGCAAGTAAAAGGATTGTTATAAAAAAACGACGACGCATCGCGGAACAATGGCCACTGGTCAGGCGTATCGGTTTGTGGTATTTTGCAGAGATGTTTGATATGATAATTCAAAATGAAGACCCACTGTTTGCCCTGAGCATGCTGCTGCTCTGCGGATTTGCCCTGGGTGAAGTGGCCAAGAAGATCAAGCTCCCGGCCCTGGCCGGCAATATTGCTGCCGGGGTCGTGGTGGGCCCGTATGGCCTGAAGCTGTTTACCCCTGACATGATCCACGGCTTCGGCCCCATCACCGACTTTGCGCTCTGCGTGTTCGGTCTGACCATGGGCACCCATCTGGTCTTGCGTCAGTTGCACAACTCCGGCAAGCGTCTGTTCTACATTGTGGGCCTGGGCATTGTGATTGTGCCTTCGCTGATTTTTGTGGTGCTCTTCGTGCTCGTGGGGCGTCCCCTGCCCGAAAGCATCCTGTTGGCCGCCATTGGCCTGACCACGTCACCGAGTTCCATTATCCATCTCATCGTGCATCGTCGTTCCAAGGGCATCTTTACCAAGACTCTGGTCAGCACGGTCGCCCTGAACAGCATTGCCTCGCTGGTGCTGTTTTCTATTGCCGTCAAGGTCACGCAGACCGTGGTGAACCAGGACAGCGCCCTGACGATCATGGATTTTGTCATGGCACCGGCCAAGGAACTCCTTGCTTCATGTGTGATTGGCATGGGCGCAGCCTTGATCCTGCGGTTTTTCGCACGTGAGTCGGCCTCGCCTGCGTACCACTTTTCCTTTCTTCTGATCCTGGTTCTGCTGGTGACCGGGCTTTGTCGATCCTTTCAAATTCCCGGTATCCTGGCCGGCATGGTGTTGGGTTTTCTGGTGGCCAACTTCTCCAGCCGCAAGCACATCCTGCTCAAGTCATTTGCGCATATTGAACCGGGGATTTATTGCCTCTTCTTTGTGCTGGCAGGGACCCATATCAATTTCCAATTGATGCTGGCAGTGGGCATGGGCGGGACTGCCTATGTGATCGCCAGGGCCGTGGGCAAGTACGCAGCCACCACGCTGGGCGCCTATCTAACGCACGCATCACCCCTGATCAAGAAATGGATGGGTATCTCGCTCTTCCCGCAGGCCGGCATTGCCGTGGGGTTGGTATTTGTGGTGGAGAGCATTCCGGAATTTGAGCCGTTCGCCAAGACGGTCACCGCCATTGTCCTGGGGTCCGTGGTGATTTATGAGGTGATCGGCCCCATCCTGACAGATCTCGGGATTCGCATGAGCGGCGAGGTGAACAAAAATCAAGCCCGTCTTCTGGAATTTCTTCAGGAGGAATTCATCCTGGTGGGCCTGGATGAAAAAGACAAGTGGCGCGTCCTGGCCGAACTGGGTGCCTTTATGCATCGGGTACACGGGGTGCGAGAGATTGATCTTGATGATCTCATACAGTCCATTGTCACGCGAGAAAAGCAGATGAGTACAGGCATCGGAGAGGGGATTGCCGTGCCTCACGCGCGCATTGAAGGGGGCCCGGAAATCCGTGGCGTCATTGGCATATCCAGGGCGGGTATTGAATTTGACGCGGCAGATAAAAATCCCGTGCACGTGATCGTGCTCATTGCCACACCCGATGCCCATTACGAGCAGCACCTGCGCGTGCTGGCAGCCATTGCCAAAATCTTCGGTCAGAACCCCGAGTTGATGGCCAAGATCCTCCGGGCCAAGAATGCTGCCGAGGTCCATGAAATTCTGCAATCCAGTGACATCGACGAAGTGAATGTGTATCTCGATTGACAGATGCCCTTTGGGGTCGCGACAGAACCTCGCCCCATTCCTCCCCACGATATTTTCTTGCTTGATTTGATCTCTGCCGGGCGTATAATCTATGCGACGTCTTGTTGAACTTTCATATCTCTAAATTGATTGGGTACGCAACTATGGCTAAAGCACTCGAGCAAGCGCAGGCGGAATTAGAGGCATTGGGACTGAAAACATTTGGGACGATCATGACCTATCGCGGGGGATTGGATATCATTCTCAATCATATGGATGAGAATGAAGTGATTAAGGACATGACAACAGGCATCAGCAGTCGGGTGACCTATATCATGGCCGTGACAGATGCCCAATTGCTATGTGGGTCCAAGCCAATGATCGGCAAGGAAAAGGAACTCACGTACGCATTGGACGAGATTGAGAGTATGACACTCAAAAGTCCATTTCTGTTGGGACACAATATCATTGTAAAACTGAAAAACGGCCAGGAAATCAAGTTCAACTCAGACGACAAAAAGGCCGCCGCAAGATTTGTCAATACAGCCTCGTCTCTGGTGTAGGTACATCGAGGGACTGGAGTTTGTGTGGTGCAGGGACCTCTACTGCTCGTCATTCTGGCTGCGGCGATTGACTTTATCGTGCTGGCCACAGCCAGATTCAAACGGCATCCGTTGATTGCGCCTTTTAGGGTATTTGTCTCAGGTATCCGTCTGCTTCCAGGATGCCGGCGGCATTCTTTTGTTTTCTGTGCAGGTCCTTGGCCTTGACCAGGGCGTCGCGGGCCCGGCTGTACTGCTTCAGCTCGATGTAACAGGCCCCGAGACCGATATAGGAATCTGCATAGTCCGGTTTGAGCTTCAGGGATTTCTCCAGCAGAGACAGGGCTTCCTTGAATCGCCCCGTGGAATAATAGACACCGCTCATTCGATTGAGCAACTCGGCATCCTTGGGATTGGCCTTGACCTTACGGGCAAACGCATCAAGGGCCTTGTTGTAATAGCCTTTCGCCTTCTGGCTCTCTCCCAGGGCGTCCCAGCTCAGCGCCAGGGAATAGAGACTCTCCGCGGGATCATCGAGCGCCGCGGCCTTTTCGTAATAGGCGATGGCTTCACGAGGTTTGTCTAGATTGTCATAACACATGCCCAGGTTCTGGTAGGCATTGCCGTAGCGCGGATCCACTGCAACCGCCTTCTTCAGGTATTCGATGGCCTGTTCGTTCTGGCCGGCCTCCATGGTAATCCGTCCCAGTTCGGAAAACGCCTCGGTGTATTTTGGATCGAGCTGCGCGGCCCTTTGGTAATAGGGGATGGCGGCCTGCGCTTGACCGAGACTGCACAGGACCCAACCGAGGTTGTAGTTCGCCTGACTGTTTCCAGGATCGAGCACGATGGCTCTGGCGAAGATGTCACGGGCTTCAGCGAACTGGCCGGTTCCGAGGTAAATGATGCCCAGGTTATTGAGCGAATTGAAATCATTCGGATTGATGGCAATGGCTTTTTGATAATAGGGGATCGCGTCTTCAGGACGCCCGGCCTCTTTGCACGTGACGCCGAGGTTGTAGTAGGCGTCTCCGTAATTGGGATTGAGTTCAACGGCCCTGGAGAAATCGGCCATGGCTGCCTTGTAGTCTTTGAGTCCCAAATGGGCCAGCCCCAGAGAAAAGCAGGCCACGGCGTATTTCGGGTCCTTGCGCAGCGCCTTTTCAAGGAACGGGATAGCCTCTTTGTGGCGGTTCATCAGCACGAGATTGTGCCCCAACCCCCAGTTGGCATAGGCGTAATCAGGCTTGATCTTCAGGGCATCCCTGAAGTTTCGAATGGCGTCATCATGTTGTTTCAATGCGCTATAGGATGCGCCGAGATTGTTGAAGGCCTCTGCGTAACCGGGATCGAGTGCCGCGGCCTTGGCATAGTACGGAATGGCCTGTTCGTGTTTGCCTTGTCGGGTGTACACGAGTCCTGTGTTGTAGTAGGCCGGGGCATAGTCGGGTTTGGCTGCATTGGCCTTGGCGTACGCGTTGAGGGCTTCCGGATAGTCGCCGAGTTTGTTGTAGACCGCGCCGAGATCATTGTAGGCAAGGTGGTAGTCCGGATTGATGGTCATGGCCTTCTGGAATGCCTCCATGGCCTGGGGCAGCTGGTCGAGATTGAAATAACAGCATCCCATGTTGTATGCGGAACGGAAGTCACCTGGGTCCTTCTCCAAGGCCTTGGTATAGTTGGCGATGGCCTTTTCGTATTTTTTCTGGTGCTGGGATGCATTGCCCAGAGCCGCCCCGATATTGGCCGAGCTTGCCGAGTCTTGCTGCTTGACTTCAATCTGCCGGATGATTTCCCTCACGCTATCCGCGTCCACGGCTTCAGGGGCCAGTGACAGGTAGCGGTTGAAGGACTGGACGGCGGCCTGAAATTCTCCGGCCGCGTTGTGCGCAGCGCCGAGATAGTAATGGACTTCCGCCCATTTCGGGGAAAGGTCGCGTGCTTCCTCAAAGATTCGAATGGCAGCCTGGAGGCTCACCTCCGAGGTGGCACTCTCCATGGCGGACTGGCCTTCGGCCAGAAGCTGCCGGGTTTTGGCGGAAGGCGTTTCTTCTGCACACAGCCGGCCGGGGCTGAGGATTGACAGTGACATGAACACGACCAGGACCAGAGCAGTTGCAGGCCCGAAACAAAGAACCTTTTTCATAGATTTCTCCTGTGGGTGTGCCTATTTTTTCTTGAGAATCCGTTTGGGGGGCACGTATGAAACGCCCATTTCATTGGCCATGCCCGGATAATATGAGGATTCAATGAAGTGCGCAGACAGGAAGGCCTTGACGTCTCCTCCGGCAGGATTCTGATAGTCGGCACCCCACATGAAGCGGTACTCGACACCTGCATTACCGCTCGCCGGGTCACCGGAGATCTTCTTGGCCAGATGGGTGGCGGCATCCACGCTGCGTTCGGCCAGGTTCAACTGATCAATGCTCGTCAAACCCGGCACCGGGTCATTCACATTGATCCAGACCACCACGCGCTTGACCTTGCCGGAATCCAGCAACTGTTGGTAGGCATGTCCGTTCAGCAGGGACTTGTCACCACCCACGATGTTCAGCTCGTCCACCTTGATCACGTCGTGGCGGATCAATGCTTCAGTGATGCTCGCGCCATTGCTATGGGCGATCAGCCTGTCGAATTCCTTGCCTGCCAGCCTGCGCACGGCTTGCTGGCCCTGGGGTGTGGTGAGGGAATGGTCCCCTTGGCTCATGTGATCCAGCAAGACCCTGGCGGCCTCCTTTTTTTCAGTACTCAGTGCATCGAACTCGTTCTTCTGCTTGGGATTGCCAAATGAAACCACCATGGCGCCGCCCACATCCCTGCCTTCCTGGCGTGCTTTTTCCGAGGCCTTGTTCATATCGGCATAGGTTTTCCCTGTAAAACAACTGACACCGTCGGTCTCCATGGCCTCGGCATCCTTCGCGTCAGTCCCGAACCCCAAAATGACCCCTTCGTGCACGCGTTCAGGCCCTTTCAAGGGGGGCACCACTGAGCCCAGATCCTTTTGCAGTCGGTTGGATCGCTCATCCAGAGTCTTGTGTTCTTCCTGCATACGCGTCTGCATGGCCAGCCAGTCTTCTTCTTTCAAAGCCGGGAGGCTGGCAATGGGCGGGTGGAAATCAGCGGGTTCCTTGTTCAGGGCCAGCGCACGCAATACGCGAACGGATTCCTCCTTGGCCCTGTGCGCCCGGTCTTGTGCGGCCGTGAGTTGGGAGTTGGCCCTCATCCAGGCTTCTTCTTCCTTCTGTAATTCGGCGTCTATCTCATCCAGCATGGCCCGTTTCTTCTTGCGTGAATCCGGGTCCGTTTTGCCGGCCATGTTTCTTTCCACCTCTGCACGCAGCGTATCAGCCGTCCGGTGTGCGAGCTCCCTGCGATGCTGGGCAGCCTTGAATCGGTCATGACATTTTAAGAGGGTGTCATAGGCCTTGTCATAATCCATGTTGACTTGCTGAAATGCCAGCAGGCCCTTGTCGTCTATCTCCGGAAGGGCGGCGTTGGGAGGCGTATTGCCAAGAGAGGATGGAGCGCCGTTTGCGACTTTGATGGCCTCGTTTAAAAGCAGCTGAACATCTTCAGGTGAGGCGGTTTCCACGGCTTTGGCAAAGTAAGAGGCGCGGCGCACATGCCTCAGATCCACCACCATGGGACCCGGATCGAAAAATGAAATCCCGCCAAAGACAAGCTCATCCGGGACATCCATGCCATGGCCCAACGACGGCGCCGCCACACCGGGACGGTTTCCCAGCAGATCCAGGGCTTTGGCCACAGACTGGGTGAACTCCGCCTGCCTGCGTTTCCCGATCTGGTCCTTCGACTCCACGTCAGACACTTGAACGCCGGGGGCCGGTGCAAACAATTGCTCAAACAGACGGATCACGAGAAGCCCGAGGGGGCTGTCACCCGTGTAGGTGTCGGTGCCGGTGTAGCCGGAGTCACCCGCATAGCCTCCGCCCTCGTCAGCGCGATAGTACGGACAGTTGGAGGCGTGGTCCGAATTCGATGTGGAAGACGTTATTATCACACCGCAGTAGGCACACGCAGGCACCGGTTCGGGGAGTTGCCCGGAGGCAAAGGGTGAAAGTGAGAGCACGGTGATGCATGCAAAGATCGCTGACTTCATGTTTCTATAGCCTTTCACTGCCAGGTACCTTCTCACGATGTACAACAGTTCACCATTTTTACTCAATTCGGTTGTTTTTGCTACTCAATTTGGAGGCAATTTGTAAATTCGTTGAACACACTAATTCAGGCATAGGCTTTGGAAAAAAGTCAGACTCTGACATGGGATGGCCACACAATCTCTTTATGAATGGAAAACATGATCCCGCGATCGCAGGAGTCCAGGGAATGTTGTACCTTGACCTGCCCCGGTGCGGGGCTTAGAATCATGTCATGGTTGAAGAAACAAAATGTCCTGTCAGTCGAATTCTGTCACGGAGGTAGCACCCATGCGGCCATTTCTTGTCAGTCTGTTTGTCCTCGTACTCTTATCGGGATGCGCTGGTTCCGGCGGAGCCTACTCGAACGATGGTTCGTCCGGAGGCAGCTCCGTGTGCACGTCCTGCCGAGGTTCGGGCCGCTGCAACACCTGCAATGGCACAGGACGATTTCTTGGATCGGGGAGATCCGGGTGCAGCACATGCAGCGGTACAGGGGTGTGCATCAACTGCGGCGGTCGCGGGCAGTGGTAGCACTGCAAAGGTGTCCCTGCGTGCGTTCTGCATGACCGAGTCACTAGGGAATGTGCAAGCTGAGGCGACGACTCCGACTGAAGGCTGATCGCTGACAGTTATTTTCTGCCCCGGATTTGCGCAGATTAAAAACGAGCATGATCTCACGCCCGCTCATGGGATTCGCTCAAGTTGAATATTCCATAGGGGCCGCCAGGATAAGCAAACCAACAACCAACAACTAATGACCAGAGCGAAGCGACGGCTGACCGCTTTTAAGCTGTTTCAAACATTCAGACAATCCACGGTGTCAAACTGTTGTCCCAGGACGGCTTGGCTGTCTATGCCAAGCCAGGTGTCCAGGGCCGTGGCGTAGACCTGGCGGAAGTCGGTGTGGTGTTTCAGGCTGTTTTTCTGGAGGTCCGTGAGGCTGGGGTGCTGGCCGATCAGGCCGCCCTTGAGTTTTCCGCCAGCCAAAAAGACCGGCGCTGCTGCGCCGTGGCCTGTGCCGCGTCTGCCGTTTTCATTGACCGTGCGTCCGAACTCGGAAAAGGTCATGACCAGGACCCTGTCCAGGAGACCCTGTGTCTTCAGGTCCGCCACAAACGCACCCACGGATTCGGACAGTTGATGCAGCAGGGCACAGTGATTGCCGATCTGGTTGGCGTGGTTGTCGAATCCGCCGAATCCGTCACCGCCCAGTTCTGTGAAGAAGACACGCACGCCCACGTCTGCGCGAATGAGCTTCGCGATGGTCTGGAGGTTCTGGGCCAGCGCAAAAGAGGGGTAGGCATCACCCGCCTGTATTTGAGCTGCCTGGTGGATGCGGTCACTCATGATCCGGCTCTGGGCACTGGTTTCCTGCACAAGGCTCAGGAATCCGTTGGTCTGAGCGTCTCTTTTTGGGCCAGTGTCCGTGGGCCGGACCAGTGTCATTTTGTCCGGTGTGTCGATCCTGGGGATGATGGCCTGCTGCGCCGTGAGTATAAAGGGACGCTTGATGGCACTGACCAGGGCCACTGGCACGCCTGTCTGGTGATTCAATCGGGCATGATCCGCCAGTCTGCCCAGCCACCCGGTCTGGCGATCCTCTGTATCGGCCTGGTGCCAGTGGCGCAGGGCCACGGCATGATCCTCACTTGAATCAGGGCACCCCACGCCCTGAAGGATGCTTAAATGCCCATCCTTGTACAGGCGTGAGAAGGCCGCCATGCGGGGATGGAAGGCCAGTTGGTCGCTTATTTTATGCAGGTCACTGACCGGCAGACGCAGTGTGGGGCGGCTGTTTGCATACACGGGATCCTCGTACGGCACCACGGTATTCAAGCCGTCGTTGCCCCCTGTGAGCTGAACCAGGACCAGGACCCTGTCGTTATTTCCTGACGGATCTTGTGCGAGACTGGATCGGACGAGCCAGTCCGGCACCATGGGCATGCACGACATCATCGCGGATGTCTCCAGTGTGGTCTTTAAAAAGGATCGTCGTGTCATGGTCATGGTCGTGTCTCCTAAGCCAGATTGAATTCAGGACTTGTCACAATGTCATAAAGAGACTGTTCAATGGACTCACCGGACGCGGGAGTCATGGCTTGCTGTAAGAACAGATCCGCAAAGAACTGTGCGTCAGGTTGATTTGCAGTGTGCGCGTATTTTTCAAGGATGGCCCGTGCATCGAGCTTGCCCTGGTAGGGCCCGGACCCCTGGAGCAGGGCGTGAGCCAGATTGGCCCGCTGTATGAGTGTGGCCTGATTGATCCAGGCCTCTTTGCCGGGCCAGCCCCTGAGCGTGGGGGGATGAAAGAGATTCTGACCGAGTGCAGCCAGGTCTGTGGCCAGTTGTGTGGTGGACACCATGCCCTCCAGCCCCTGGACCATGCCCAGGGCATATTCCACAGGACACTTGATACGCTGGCGATAACAGGCCTCAGAAAAGAAGAGGTTGGATCGCAGCATGGTTTCCACGAGTCTGGACATATTGTAGTCCCGTGCAAATGAGCGGGTCAAGGGGGCCATGAGAGAATCGCTCGGCGGTGAGGCCTCATTCAGGAGCCAGGCATAGACCTTGTGCACGATGTGCTCGGCAGTGGCAGGCTGTTCCAGCAGGATACTGATGACATCTTTGTCAGTGAATGGGCCTGTCTGGCCAAACAGTTGTTTGTCACCATCATCATGTTCCCGTTCGATAAACAGGAAACGACCCCTGCGCACGAAGTTGCCTGTGAAGGCCCTGGCTGCCTGGCGAATGTCCTGGTCTGTGGCCGCGCCTGTCCCCAGTGTGAAGTCTTCGATCAGGGTTCTGGCCAATGACTCGTTGGGACGTGACTTCCTGTTCTCAATGGCATCCATGCCGATCAGCAGGGCAGGATCATGCACCATGTCCTGCACCAGGGTGTGAAAGGAACCGAGCGCCTGACTGCGAATGAGCTGCAGGTACTGTCGCATAAACGCGGCGCTTTTGACGACCCCGTTGCTCACGGCAAAGTGGCTGTGCCAGAACAGGGTCATCTTTTCAAGCAGGGGACAGGGCGTGAGCAGCATACGCCTCAGCCACCACGCACGCAGTTCATCGGCAGATTCCGAGGACCCCACTGAGCGATCATAGTCGTCGTAGGTACGATTAAATGCCGCCAGATCGGCCGGGGGCGTGAGCAGGCCGTCAATGGTTTTTCGGGGTCCATGGACCAGGGCCTGCTGGAGTTGTGTCCAGTTGGCACCAAAGGCCGCGCGTCTATACAGGTGACCGGCCCTGGCCAGGGTCCAGGGGTGTTCTGTGCTGGGTCGATAGGGGGCCCAGGCCCAGTTTGGATCAAGGGTCTGCTGTGTGTCCATGAGCGTTTTCCTTGTATCAATCAAGATTGAACTTCAGTGCCAGCTCTGCCCGGGTCAAGGACTGGTGTGTGCCAATACTCAGCTTGACCGAATCCACGAATTGAGCCAAGGTGATCAACAGGTCGATCGAGTTTTTCGCCTCTTCTTCTGTGTTGCCCTTTTCCACCATGTTTTGCGTGACCATGGCCCTGACATTGGCCCGGAGGATGGCTGTCAGGGCCTGGCCGTTCAGTTCGGCCAGTGTGTGGTCCTGGTTGGCGGGCTGGACGGCCTGCTGGGCTTCGCGTGTCACTGCGTCAATCAGGTCACGTGCCAGTCCGTCCGTGGAGCTCAGGATGAGATAGTTGTGCGGCAGGGCAATGGCAGGACGGATATTGAATCGCGTGGGCAGGTTGGTATCTTTATCTACCGTGGCCGTGGAGAAGTAGGCCATGGTGAATTTGGTGTCATTGTGCACGGGCCGGTCAATAATGAGCCCGGGCATGCCCTGCTGGCCCCGCGTGAAGTTGACAAGCCCCACGGCCTTTTGCCACGCCTCTTCTGCCACGATGTCAAAGGTCTGTTCATCGCGTAATCGCAGGATCAAACCAAAGGCCGGGATCTGGACCTGGGGCGTGCCCAGGGCAGGGTCATACTGCTGCTGGGCCACCACAAAGCGGATCTCGGGCAGGGTCTCTGCCAGGACTTCATCGGTCAGGTCACGTCCGCTGAAGAAGATACCCATCATGTTTTCGAAAAAGATCAATCCTGACGTCCGCTCAGGAAAGAGGTCGTCCTTGGCACCATAAAAGCGAAACAGGTCACGGTAGAAGCTCAGCGAGGCAATGCCCCCGGGCACAGACAGATTCGGCAGCGCCCCTTCATTCGGCTTGCCAGGCAGGGCAAACCCGGCCGGGCCCTTGGGGTCCAGGTTCGCACTGTCCAGATGGGCCCGAAATGCCAGTGTATCATGCTGCACATGGAGTCCCACTGACATCCATGTGGCATCTCGAATGGATTCGATGATCCCGGCAAACAACAGGCCGGCCAGGGGATTGGCCCGGCCCTGTTCAAGGGCTGCGGCCAGATCGGGAATCTGTTTCAATGTGGCCAGATCGGCATAGACCTGACCTGCGGCATCGGGGGCTGTGGCTTCCCGTGCAGCACGATACCTGACCTGCGATGCCAGACCGACCTTGTCCGCGCGTGCGCGAAGTTCCAGCACGGTCTTCAAGGCCTCCGGTTTATTCGCGAAGATCAAACGGTGACCAATGATGGCATGCGCTTCCTTGCCGTCAAAGCTCCACCCTGTCACGCCCAGGTACTCGGCCGAGGCCACGCGATCCGAATGGCCCTGGTTGTCTGCCTCGGTGCGTACCATGGTCAGCACGATGTTGTGCAGGCGTGTAAGCAGGTCTGCATCCTCAGCATCCACCATGAGGATCACGAGGTCGTCCGGGCACACGGCCAATGTGATGCCCCCTCCGGTCAACTTCCGGATCGCTGTCTTCCAGGATGTTTCCAGGGCTGCTTCGAGAAACTTGACACCCGTGAGGAACTCCTTGAACTTGGGATTGGTGTTCCGGGTCTGATACAGGGGCACCTTCTGTAAGGCGCCAAAAGCGGTGTCACTGGTCAGCATGTCGATGAGTGCCTTGGGATTCGAGAGCTCCACGCAGAGCACGGCATTGTCCGGAATCCACTGGGTCTGAGGCGCCAGAGATTCAACTGCCCCGGCAGTCTGACACAGGACAACACACAGGCACAAAAATTGTCTAACCACGAGAAATCCTTTCGCATAATGCCAATAGCTGATATTTTCAGACTGTACACACTACATACTGTTTACTGAAAACCGAAAACCACAGGGCTTTATCAAAAGCCCTGTCATAAATCACGTCGACAGAAACAGAAGACAGACAGGCCAAAGGCTGCCAGCGTGGCGAGGCCATAACTGAGCATCACGCGCGCGAGCGAGAAGTCCTCGAATTTACCCGGTTCAAAAAACTCCGGCTTCTGGGGCTGGGTCGGCGTGCCTGACAACAGACTGACAAACTTTTCGGCCTGGCGTGCCAGTGTCTGGGCCTCAGCCGCACTGGCGGCTGTCCTGTCATTGGGATCGAGACCCCACTGTGCGCGGAGTTGGGTGGTGGCTGCCTGATTGAGGCTGATCGGCGAAAATTCCTCCAGAGAAAAGGCGCTCAGCACCACGTTCACAGGATACCACACAAAGACCAGGACCACCGCTGCGAGCAGGGGTTTCTGGAGCAGCGTGCCTGCCAGGAAGCCCAGGGACACCACCAGGGTGAGGACCAGGGCCACGCTGCCCAACGTGGTCACCAGTCCGTAGAATGTCACATGGTCCGCAGGTACAGGACGCTTGACCAGGACAATGACCGCGCACAGGGGCAAGACGGTCAGCAGGTACACGCCCAGGACCGTGAACACGCGTGCGCCCCACGTGGCCAGCACATACCCATAGCGTGTGACCGGGCGGCAGAGAATACCGTCGGCCAGTGTGTCGGTGTGTGTGGCGGACACCGGTGTCACACCCAGAACGATCACCACGAGAAACCACGGAAAGATCAGGAAAGGGAACAGGAGCATGGCAATCAGCGGCGCGTCCTGCAGTTGCGTCCAGTTGCCGAGTGTCACCAGGATCGACAACAGGCAGGCCACGGCCAGCCAGAGGCGCACCAGCCGACTCCGCCACAGCGTGCGCAGATCGTGCTGGAGGATCGCCGTATACGGCATGAACACATGCCCTGAGGCTGTGACTTCAGCGGTCGAATCCATGGGACTGGTCCTCCTGCAGCAATTGAAGATACGCGTTTTCAGTGGTGTTCTGGCTGGAGTGAATGGCGTCGAGTCGCACGCCCTGGCTCTCGATCAGGGCCAGCACCCTGGCCAGGACGGACGCGCGTGTCTGATCGTCCGTCAAACGCACGTACAGGGTTCGTGCATCCTGGCATCTGGTCTGAAGGCCGAGTGCCATCGTTTCCTGTGTCACTCGCTCAATGGCCGCCAGACTGCCATCCAGTTCGAGACAGAATTCATCCAGGCCGAGGCGTTGTTTCAAATCCTTGATAGACCCGGTGTAGATCATGCGTCCCTCCTGCATGATGCCCAGGTGATCGCAGATCTGATCAATGTCGTTGAGGATGTGCGTGGCAATGATCACGGTCTTGGTCTTGCCCAGCTCAGAGATGAGATCCAGGGTAAACCGCCTGGCAGACGGATCCAGTCCGGCCGTGGGTTCATCCCAGATCAGCAGGGGCGGGTCTCCCACCAGGGAGGCGGCAATGCCCAAACGCGTGCACATGCCGGTTGAGAAGGTTCGAATCAATTGATTGGTGGCACCGAGCAGGCCCACGGTGCGGAGCAATGACGAGATGCGGGGCTTGCGCACCGCATGCGGCAAATGGCAGAGCTTGCCGAGCAGATCCAGGTATTCAATGGGCCTCAGGTGGCCGGGCAGCTTGGGATTGGTGGGCAGATAGCCGATCATGCGGCGCACCCCCACGGCATTCGGGCCGCACGGTATGCCAAAGACCCTGGCCCAACCGCCTGTGGGACGCTGAAGGCCCAGCAGCAGTCTCAGTGTGGTGGTCTTGCCTGCGCCATTGGGACCCAACAGGCCGAATACCGACCCTTTAGGCACCTCCAGCGCCATATCGTTGACTGCAATGAGACGCTGGGCATAGATCTTGGTGAGGTGTTCAGTCTGGATGGCCCACTGTGCCTGGGCGTGGACCGTGTCTGTGGGCAGGCCTTGAGTCTGGCTGGCACGGATTGAATCACTGTCACTTATCATCTGGATCTGCCCAAAAGAAGTTCTAGGAAATGCGTCTGTGAACACCGATATGGCTATTATACGCGACCGTGCAGAAAAGGTTACAACTATTTTGAAAGAGAGTCGGGTCAGGGGGTTACAGTGACAAGAGGAATGCCGTTAGATCGTCTATGGCCTGATCCGACAGGTCTGATGTTCTTCCATGCCGATCATTGGTATTATAGACCGTGATGACCTCCTTCAAGGTGGCGGCTCGGCCATCGTGCAGATAGGGCGCGCTCCGCCAGAGCTCGATCAGTGTGGGGGTGTCGAATGCCGTGTTCTCTTCCCGGCCCCGGCCCGTGCCCACGGGGATCTGCTTTTGGTGGGTATACAGCGGCGCAGCGTGACAGGCAACGCAGCCTGCCTTGCTAAAGACGTCTTTGCCGCGCTCGGCAGATTCGCTCAAACGACCCTGAACCAGGAAGGGGCTTGGCACCGGGGTGAGTGATTTCAGATAGGCATCCACGGCCGCAGCCTCCGCTTCCGGTCGCACGCTGAAAAGAATGTGTCGAATGCCGGCTCGCACCGCGGCTTCTGCCGTGGGGCGGATGCCAGTGGCCATGGCCGGCGCCGTGGCATGGGCCAGGAGCATGCTTTTGGTGTTCTTGGGGTTGCCCAGTCCGTCGTTCAGCAGGTCCCAGTTCAATGCGTCCATGCGTGCATCAGGGTGACAGGTGGCGCAACTGTGCCACATTTGAAAGCAGAGTTCGGCATTGTGAAAGAGCGCTTCACCCCGACGGGCCGGGGTGATGACTGTCTCCGGTCCCAGGGAAATGGATCGGATGGTGACATTGGGTTCGGCGTTCAGCTCCAGCACACTGAGGGCGTCTGAAAAATACTCGGTCACGTAAGCTGTGCGATCGAGCACCACCACACTGCGCGGTCCGTGGCCAGGGAGTTTAAGCCGTTGTTTGAATTCGAGGGTGAAGGCCAGGTCATGGGACACATCCACAGACGCCGCAGAGACCTCCGTGACACGTTCTCCCCGGGCCACGCGATTCAAGCGGTTATGGAGTTCGATCCGGTCGATCACGCACAGTTCGTGCGTTCCGGACAGGGTAATGCAGAGCTGTCGCCCATCCGGTGTGCAGGTGAGTCCCCAGGGATTGGCCGCACCCAGGTCCACGTCGTCCAGCAGGACGGTATTGATGAGCGTCTGTTTTGCGGCATCCAGGACGCTCAGGGCATTGGTGTTGGTCCAGCCGCGTTCGAGCTGCGTGGTGGGTCCCTGATAGCGCGCCAGGATATGGGTGACATAGGCGTATTGTCCGTCCGGTGACAGGCAGATGTCACGCACACCCATGCTGCCGTTGGGCAGGTCGATGTCCCTGACCCGTCGACGTGTTCGCGTGTCAATGAGGCTGATCCTGGCCGCGGTGTATGGGCCATTGGCTGCGCCCTCCGGCAGGAGGTGGCTCACGAACAGCCATGTGCCGTCCGGGGACAGGGCCATGGCGTCCGGTTCTCGCAGGACCGGGACGGTCGCGATCACGGTCTGGGTGGCCAGGTCAATGACCGCCACGGTCCGGTCGAACTGGTGACATACGTAGAGCCGCTGTCCGTTCGGGCTGATCACCAGGGCGGACGGGGTATGGCCCACGGAGAGTGTCCTGTGAACGAGCCCTGTCTCGGTGTGGATCAGGCTGACATACCCTGTGACACCGCCTCCAGCCACGACCAGGGTGCCGCCGTCCTGTGAGATGGCCAGGGCCCGAGGCGGGGCGGGCAGGGCAATGGTGCGCAACACCTGGCCTGCCTGGGGATCCAGCACAGCCACCGCCTCACCTGTATGCAGGGCCACATAGAGGCGGCTTCCATCCGGCGCGGCCACGATGTCGATGGGCGACTGATAGGGGGACGCTGCGACAGCGCCTCCGAGGGTGACACTGAGCCACATAAGAACTGACCCTGTGGATCGGATAAGATGCTGAGTCATGGTGAATGTCATTCCCAAACAAGTTTCAATTATTGCGGCGATGATGCCTCAGGCTGGTGCCAGAGGGACTGCCAGTATTCGCGATCCAGGGCGTAGCTGTCCAGCGGTTGATCCTGAGGGACGGTCTTGGGCAGGATGCCGTACCGCTTCATTTCACGCACATAGGCCCTGGGCGGCTGGAAGCCCGGCATGTCAAACCGCTTGATCCTGTCCAGGCACACCTGACCTGCCTCGCACAGGGCCAGAATCGCCTGGTAGTCCGGGTCACGCGTGTCCGGGAACAGAGGCGTCTTGTCGCCGTTGGCCGCTGTCTTCTGGCAGAGTCCGTAGCCCCCGGCGTCCCTGGCCAGGGGGGCCAGCAGCATGAGGGATTTGTCCGGTCGTGTGAGATTGAACACCGCATGCCGAGCCAGACGCAGCCTGGGGTCACCCATGTCCGGCCGCCAGAAGGAGACGCCCCGTTCATCAGACAGGGTCTTGGGCAGGATGCGATCGCCTGTGTGACATCCATCGCACCGACGACGAATCGCTTGCGCGGCCTTTTTCGATTCGGGCCAGTCCGTATCCACCCCGACCTGGCCGTTTTCGTAGTACCCGCCGATCATGCCGCTGCCCAGAGCCCCGTAGGTCCCTGGGTATGGAGCGCCAGATTCAATCCAGTATCGAACTCGATCGATCTCATTGGGTGACAGGTTCACGTCCTGATGGTGGGTCAGAATCTTGTGCATCAGCGGGCTCGATGCCGAGCCGATGCTCCTGGGGGCCCGGTTGCTGACAGCCTGATCCCGGCCGTCTGAAATCTGCTGCAGGGCGGTCAGGGTATAGTAGCTGTGAGAGAACAGGGGGCCTCGATCCCCGGTGAGGATGACCTGATCGTCGGGCCGGTCGGTGTTGTGACAGGGAACACAATGTCTGTCCAGGATGGGCTGGATGTCCCGGGGGAAATCAAACACATCCGGGATGCCCGGGATGGGGGCAATGCGGCTGGGGTCTCGGGTCAAGGCCAGGGGGGTGGGCTGATTGGGATTCTTCACGGCATAGGTACGCTGTTCGTGACACCCCACGCAGCTGGTGGTCTCCCCAGGCATCACGGACAGGAAACTCTGCATGCGCTTGACCGAGTTGTCATTGGCATCGAGGGCCACAAAAAACAGGCTGCGCAGTGCAGGCAATTCCATGTAGGCCGAGCCATCCGCTTCCACAGGCACTGTGCCCAGGACGCGTTCCAGCGTAAAGGTGCCGCTGTAGCTGATTGGATCCATACCGCCGGTATAGTGGATCGGCATGGGCAGGACCTCCAGCACCAGCAGCTTCTTGATGTCACCCGGTTGAACACCCTCCATGTGTCTGCCCGTGTAGGCATTGGTGAGGATGAGTCTGCCGGTGTCCTGTGTGTCCTCGCGTCGGGTCGGAATCAAGCGTTCTCGCGGCCGGGATCGAAGGGGGCGCGGTTCATGCAGTGTGACACCGGCCTTGACCCAGGCCTCGGGCAGGCGATACAGTTGCTCGGTTTTGCCGTCACGATCCATGAGGAGCAGGGCCGGCCCAGCGGCCACGAGAAACGAGTTGCGACTGAGCGGGTAGGGGTCCCTGAAGTGGCTGGCTTGGGTGATGCGTTTGGCCGAGGACTCGTGGTTCGGCCCGCGCTTGACGGTCAACAGGGTGACATGACCGGCGTGTTCCCGCGCGCCATGGCCCGGGGAAAAGATCGACAGGATCTCATCTGTGCCGGGAATGGGCTTGGCATCGATCATGAGCGTACCAGGTGACATGTTGCCGTAAAAAACCATCTGGCCAGTGCCGTCCGGATTCATGGTCCAGAGATGGTGATAATCCACCTGGCTGCGGTCTACATACTCCCATCGCATGTACAGCAGTCTGCCGTCGGGCAGCGGCCAGGGCGTGTTGTCCTGCTCTCCGTTGCAGGACAGGGGCTGGATGTTGGACCCGTCCCTGTCACACCGATACAGGATGGCGACCTGGGTCAGCCAGCAGTTGACCCAGCGTTTGCCCCGGCTGGACACAAAGGCAATGCCCCCGTCCGGCAGGTAGGTCGGTTCAAAGTCATCATAGATGCCGTGGGTCAGTTGCTTCATGCCGGTGCCGTCGCGCATGATTTCATACAGATGAAACTGATCGGTCCCGCCCGGGCGATAGGAAAACAGGATGGTCTGACCGTCATACGAGACCTGGGGGTCACGTACTGTGCCCTGGACGTCCTCCAGCAGCAGCCGGGTTTGACCCGTGCGCACATTTAGAATCACCAGGCGTCCCTGCTGACCATAGGCCTTTCGAGTCTCGTCATTGGCGTAATACCCGAAATTGGCATACCAGTGACCATCATGGCCTTCCTGACGACAGGCAAACACGATCTCATCCGTGTTGGCGGGCCAATCCTGGGACGCAGAGACGGCAAGGTGAGTGCCTGTCAGCAGAAGCAGAGTTGCCAGATGAACGCTCAAGGGTGTCTTATTGATCATAGGTATACTCCATTGGAAACAGAACCACCTCTATCATGGGGTTTCAGACGCGTGGCGTCAATGGATATTTGGCAAAGCTATGGCGATCCGGGGCAAAAACGGAGGTTCACGGGGGCGCAGGCCGGCATGCCAAGACCTTCTGCTTTCCATTCAAAAACAATCCTTGACGCGATCCTTTAGTTGTTGTTTCTCGTCTGGTGGTTCAAGGCATCCATTTCTGTGCGCTGGCCCAGGTCGCCTGTGCGTTTCATCCAGCGAAGGAGTTCTGCACGCAGTTCGGCCTTGATGTTGGCGTGGTCAGGGCTGTTGCCGAGGTTGTGCCACTCGTACGGGTCTGTGGTCACATCGTAGAGTTCTTCTTGGGGACGATACTGGTATCTGCGTACCTTGTCTGCGGCATCGGTGTCACCTGCTGCTGCCTTGGCCTGCCATGACTGGAAGGCGGCTGATTTGATACAGACATTTTGAAAGGCCACGTCAGGGGTGAAATTCCATATGTACTTGAATTGACGCGAGCGAATGGATCGAATGCCGTAATGGTCGGACCCGTTGATAATACCGCGCGTGGTCATCTCTCCGAATACGTACTGTTTGTGTTCTTGCGTCTCGCCGAACAGCACGGGCAGCAGGCTCTTGCCATCGAGTACCGGGTCGGGTGTGCCTCCGGCCGCTTTTACAAAGGTGGGGAGCACGTCACAGTATTCGATCAGTGCGTCGCTGACCGCACCGGCCTTGATCTTGCCTGGCCAGCGTGCAATCAGGGCGGACTGCAGGCCCGTGTCATAGCAGGTCCATTTGCCAAAGGGAAAACTGGAGCCCTGTTCACTCACCACGATCACCAGCGTATTCTCCTCGATCTGGCAGTCTTTCAGCATGGCAAGGGCCTCGCCGACCTGTCCGTCATAGTAGGTGATCTCTGCCAGATACCGGGTCATGTCCTCTCGGGTCTCGGGCGTGTCCACAAAGTAAGGGGGTAAGACCAGTCTGGCTGGATCGTACTGCGATGCATCCCCCTTGTTCCAGGGACTGTGCGGTTCATTGGAACAGAGGAACAGGCAGAACGGCGTGTGGTTCTCTGTGCATGCCTTGACAAACGGTTTGACTTTATCGAACTCCGGATTCTTGGTCTTACCGAGATATTCAAAGGGAAATACCTGGTTGGGACCGATGTGCCTTTTGCCGCTCAGTGCCACGCGATAGCCCAGGGGTTTCAAGTAGTGCACGATGCTTTGCGTGCCTTCTTTTGCGAAGGTGTGGTTGGGGTAGGCACCGCTCTTGACAGGATAAATGCCCGTGTAGATATTGTGCCTGGTGGGTGAGCACATGGAGGCCGCCTGAAAACAGTGAGTGAATCGCATGCCCTCAGCAGCCAGGTGGTCGATATGGGGTGTCAGGGCCTGGCCGCCGTAGCACCCGAGATCGCGAAACGTACAGTCATCTGCAATGACAAAAAGAAAATTGGGCCGGGTTTCGGTTGCTGCATGTCCCAGACTGACCAGAAGCAGGGCGATCGTATAGAAGGTTGGTACCGCACAATGACGTCGATTCATAGCGTGCATCCTCATGTAAAAAACCGATTGGCATGCCAGGTGACTCTGACATCATTGTCTCTCGGCCCGGTGCATGTGTCAAGGTCTATCGATCTGGGGCCGCCAATCCCAGGGATTGCTTGATGAACTCCACAGTGAGTTTGTTGTAATGCATGCCGCCGATGCCGTGGCGATTGGGCGGGTAGACCATGAGATCAAATGCCTTGTCCGCGGATTGCAGGGCACGGACCAGTTTGTACGTGTTTTCAATATGCACGTTGTCGTCAATGGCCCCGTGGATCAGGAGCAGTCTGCCGTGCAGGTCTCCGGCGGCCTCGACCACGGAGGTCTTTTTGTAGCCCTCGGGATTGTTCTGGGGCAGGTCCATATAGCGTTCCGTGTAGATGGAATCATACAGACGCCAGTCCGTGACCGGGGCGCCTGCAATGCCTGCACAAAAGAGTTGGCTGTGGGTCATGGCGTAGGATGTCATGAACCCGCCGTAACTGTGGCCGCTCATGCCGATGCGGTTGGGGTCCACAAAGGGTTTGGCCTTGAGCCATTCAATGGCCTCTGTGATGTCTGCAAGTTCCTGCACACCCAGTTGTCTGTACGCGGTCCAGGCCGAGCAGGCCCCCTTGCCGCTGGCACTGCGCGGGTCACACCGAAACACCAGCATGCCCAGCCCGGCCAGCATGTGGTCGCGCGTGCGTCCGCCGGACCAGGTGTCACGAATACTGGGGGCGTGGGGACCGGCATAGGTCATGAACCAGACCGGATACGATTGGGATGGATCAAAGTCCGCGGGCTTGAGCAGGCTGGCTTCCATCAGGAAACCGTCTTGGGTCTCGATCTGAAATTGTTCATACGTGCCAAAGCGGTATGCTTCCAGGCTGTATACGGGATTGGTGTCCAGCCAGCGAACGAATTCACCCTGGCTGTCTCTCAGGACCACCCGGGTGGGTGTGGTGTGATTGCTCCAGGTGTCAACAAAATAGGCACCTGTGGGACTGACATTGACGCTGTGGTGACCGGTCTGACGGGTCAGCCTCGTGACATCATTGGTGTCCATGCTGATCTGATAGAGATGTTCCGCCACAGAGGAATCCAGTGTGCCCGTGACAGTGATCCGGCTGCCCGCTTCGTCGACCTGATGGAGCTGGCGTACTTCCCAGGGGCCCCGGGTCAGTTGTTTTTTGAGTTTGCCGGACCTGTCATACCAGTACAGATGCTTCCATCCGCTGCGCTCGCTGAAAAGGAGGAAGGAACTGTCCTCGAGAAACACCGGCGTCTCCGGGATGTTCACCCAGGCCGGCGACGTCTCTCGCAGCAGGGGGGTGACACCGGTGCCTGTGCGGGACACCGTGACCATGTCCAGCCAGGTCTGGATACGATTCTGGATATAACAGTAGACCTGGCGGCTGTCCGGGAACCAGCCCACGCGTGTGATCAGGTACGAGCCGGGCAGATAATCCTCCAACGCCACCCATCGCACCTCGCCGCCTGCGGCAGAGACAATGCCCAGCCTGACCTCAGGATTCAGATCGCCTGACTTTGGGTACGCTGCTTTTTCCACGGTCTGATTGTTGGTGACATTGTTCACGACTGTGTATTCAGTCATGTGCTGATCATCAAAACGCAGGAATGCCAGATCTTTGGAATCAGGGCTCCACCAGAACATACTGGGTGCGGCGCGATTCAAGACTTCTTCACGGTAGACCCAGTCGGCTTCGCCGTTTGAAATCAAGGCGCCGCCGTCGCGAGTCAGGGCGCGTTCCATGCGGGCGTCCAGGTCCTTGACGTACAGATTACCCTGGCGTACATACGCAACGGCCCTTCCGGAAGGACTGAATTGGGCGTATTTTTCCGGGGCATCGCTGCGCGTCAAACGCATGGCGTTCGAGCCGTCCAGACGGCAGTAATACAGATCATTCTCATGGTTGATGAGCACGGCCGTGCGCTCCGAGTCCATCTGGAAACGGGTACGTCTGGCCAGGGCACCGGCCGTCTTGGCATCGAACTCCGGGAGTCGCATCAGCCCCCTGCTCAATGCGTTGGGATCGAAGAAGGGCGTCATCTGACCGGTGGCTGCCTCGACCTGATACAGGCGGCCCTGTTTGGTCTGCAGGAAATGGTCACCCGCCTCCAGCCAGGTCAGGCCGGAGACCGGCGAACCGTTGAAGTTGGCCTGGTGCTTGGGCCCATAGACTGTTTCAAAGGTAACGGACAGCCCGGTTTTTCCTGTGGAAGCCAAAGGCCGGACCTCGCCATGGGTGATGGCAATCTTCGACGCAAGCGTCACGATGGGAGACTGTTGATTCTGTTCAAGGGCGGACTGAACTTCTGCATGGCCATGCAGTGTGTTCTCAGCGGACACATCAAAGAGTGCCAGGATCTCGGCCTTCTTTTTCTGGTCGGTCTTCACCATGATCGTCCCTGCCGGAACCCAGCGCCTCTGACGTCGAGGGGTCCGGTTGAGATCGATCCTGGCCTCGGTCTCATGGTTGTGGGGATCCTCGCTGGGTCTGGTAAAATAGACCAGGAGGTCCAGGTCCAGGTCTTCCCGCAATTCATGGACCTGAATGTCCTGCTGCTGCAGTTGTTCCACGACGCCGGTCAGATGGGCAGGAAACAGAAAGGCATAGGGCGCCTCGATCGCCGGATTATCAGTTTGGCCAAGACACAAGCACGGGATCACTGCCAGCCATATCAGCATACAGAGAACACCTTTCGGACAGGACATGCTTTTCATAGTCACCACAATGCCTCCTGTAATACTGACCTCAAACGACTGAAAAGACTTTCCAGATTATATCGTGCCTGGATTTGTCTCGTTTTTCCACCGTGTAGGTTAGAGAGTCTCTCGCAGAGAGCGCCGAGGACGCTGAGTTTTTTTTGACTAAGGCTATTTTCTTGGACTATTTCAACACGGCTATCACCGTTGTATTTGAAACAAGGTCCCTGGCCAAAGCCACGTGTCTCTGCGTTCTCTGCGAGCTCAGCGAGATAATATGTTTGGTTCCGGCCAAAGGCCTCGCTGTCGGACAACCGACAACTTCACGCCATGGGCATATAATTATCCCCTGGATTTGTCCAACCAGACAATGGATCAGTATAGTCTATTTCAGCGTGCGAGGTCCAGCGGAAACTGGTCAGACAGGGCCTAATCGTACAGGATGGGCTCCTTTTGCCAGTCCTTGTCCGCGTCGTGGCCGTATGCTCTGACGCGAGGTCTGCGCTCGCGCAGGCGCACCGATTCGATGCCGAGGTAAAGGCCGGTGGATGCAGGATTCTTGCCCACGCATTCGAGACGCAGTGTGTATTTACCCGGTTCGGGCCAGAAGTCCAGGAGATGATACTCGCGACTGACGATGTCGGGATGGTACAGATCCATCACCGGGCCCAGCTTAATCCCATTGAGAAAGGCCTGGTATTGGCCGAAGTCATAGGATCGGGTCATGGCCAGCAGGAGTCTGCGCGGTTCCTTGGTCTGGACCTCAAAGGGGATTTCGATCCAGGCATTCTGTTCCGTGGAAGGGGTATACAGCAGGTGACCATCAGGGTAGCAGGGCAGGGTCTGCACCGTGACATTGCCCTGGCCGTGATAGTGGGCTTCCGTGACCTTGCGACCCGGGAAGATGAGATCCAGGTTGGGCAAAGCCCTCTGACTGGCATCCGGCATGGACGGGGTGAAGGTGGGCCGCCCGGTCTGGTACCAGAAGGCCACGCTGGCATAGTCGTCCTCGCGTTCGTTCCAGGAATGCACCTTTTGCGTGGGATTCTCATCCGAGGAGATCCAGCCGTAGTGTTCGAATGTCACCTTGATGCCCGTGTTGAACACGATCGGGTCACTGATGTGCCAGCGGTAGGCACTGGTGTGGCCGCCCACAATACCCCACTGGTCAAAGTAGGGTACGCCGAAATAGGGTGTGCCAGCGACCTTGAGGCCCCAGGCGCTGAGGAAATAATCTTCCGTGCCTGTGCCCCAGATCGACGGCCTGGCTTCGCCGTCAATGTAGATCTTCTCATCCCCTTCGCCGAACCAGGACGGACTGCGCGTTCGCACACTCAGCACGGTGCCCACATAGTGTCCCTTGCCCTGCGTATCCAGGACCACATAGTCCTTGCCGTGCTCCGTGGGGTAGGCCTGGTGGTAGCGAGCGTAAAAGTACGGTGTGTCTTTTGGGATTTCTTTCTTGATCCAGTCGATGTTGTAGTAGAGCAGGCTGACCGGCTTTTGGCTCTGGTTGACAATCTCGATCCTGGCGGATTTTCGAAATGGCATGTGCCAGAAGCAGTTGTACGAGTCCGCATCCTCGACCACCACAGGCAGGCTGATCACCTCGCTCCGCCTGCCAAAGCTGTTCGCAAAGAAATCGCCCACCGGGGCCTCCACGCCCACATGCCCATCCCAGACCATACGCAGGAGCATCTCCTGGTGATTGGCGGAGCCGTTCTTGGCCCAGGTGTGGGGCGCCGGGCCGAGGAAGGTCATCCAGATATGTGTGATCTCGCCGGAGCCCGTGACATCCATCAGGACCCGGGTCTGACCGGGCAACAGGGATTTGTTGTCGTAGTTGCTGTTGGGATCCGGCTGGCCGTTTGGATCAAACTGTCCATTGGCGTCGATCTTGTGGGTGGAGGTCTCTCGCATACTGCGTCCGGTCATGGGGTGAGCCAGATCGCTCAGGCCTTGCGCGTACAGGCCCTCGCACAGGAGGAATAAAAGCGTCCACAGAACACCCCATGCCTTGATGGGAGTCCGGGTGGGAATCGTGATTGGCATGTGTCTCATGGTTTTAATTCCTGAACAGCAGTTTCTAGGAGCCTGTCGGAGTATTCCGGCGTAGGCCCGAGAGCGAGCAATTTTTTCGCCTGACAAAGACGGCGAAGCAGGCGATGTTTGTTTTATCGTCGATACAGCCGGATGCAGGCAGGCGGAAAAAGGGCCGCTCGAAG